>JBIKZZ010000242.1:0-5216 GCA_044354435.1 Rhodoferax sp.
ACGGTAGGTACCCGTCACGGTGTCGCCTTCGTGGTGCGCCACCACGCGGTAGGTCTTGACCTCCAGCAGCGTTGGGCCCTGGCCTGATCTGGCACGGGCTGCCGCTTCCTGCATCACCTGCCAAACTGCCAGGACGTCATTTCCATCAACAGCCACGCCGGCAATGCCATAAGCGGCTGCACGGCTAGCGATCTCAGGGTTCAAGGTGGCTGCGCTCAAAGCTGTTGCTGTGGCGTACAGGTTGTTTTCACACACGAAAATGACAGGGGCCTTTTGAACCCCGGCAAAATTCAGTGACTCGTGAAACGCTGCGTGGTTGGTGGCACCATCGCCAAAAAAAGCCAGGCCAATGTCGTCAGTGCCCCGTGCACGGGCACTCAGGCCAGCGCCTACCGCTGAGGGCAGGCCACCACCAACCAGCCCATTGGTCCCGAACAGGCCGCAAGAGGGGTCGTACAAGTGCATGGTGCCGCCGCGCCCGCCGCAACAGCCATCGCGCTTGCCGTACAACTCAGCCATCAAGGTATTTGGCGACATGCCCTTGGCCAGCGCATGGCCATGGCCTCGGTGTGTGCTGGTGATCCAGTCGGTCTTACGCAGATGCGCACAAACGCCAACGCCAGAGGCCTCTTGGCCGATGTAGAGATGCAAAAAACCGGGCGTCTCGCCTTTTCGACAGGCCACTTGGGCAGCCAGCTCGAACCGGCGAAGCAGCAGCATTTGTTCGTACAGCCTCAACACCTCGGGGACTGTCAGCCCCGCCGGCAGAGCCTGCGCGGTGATTTGCGCGCTTGTATCGCTCATTACGTTCTCCAATTTTTAGAAATCCCGAGAAAATCCGGCCGTCCACCCGCCGTCAACCGTCAAGACATGGCCCGTGATGTAGGAGCTTTCCGGGGCTGCCAAAAACAGTACCGCGTCGGCGATCTCCTGCGTGGTACCGGGCCGCCCCAAAGGTATATGCGACATGAGCTTGGCGTGCAGGTCCTGCGCCTCGCTGCCGGCATCTCTGATCCAAGTCTGCCAACCCTGCGTTTGCGTTGAACCCGGCGCCACAGCGTTGACCAGGACACCATGGGGCGCCAGCTCCAGTGCCATAGACTTGGTCAGGTTCACAACCCCGGCCTTTGCAGCAATGTAGGCACTTTGAAGCCTGGCCGGTACCAAGCCCAACACTGATGCGATGTTGACGATGCGGCCCGACTTCTGTGTTTTCATGGCCCGCGAGGCTTCACGGCTCATCAGGAACAGGCCGGTCAGGTCAATCCGGAGCAGCGCGTCCCAGGCCTCTAGGCTGTACTCATCGATGGTTTTCCGTTCGGCGGCCGGCACGCCAATGCCGGCGTTGTTGATGAGGATGTCAACGCGCCCAAACTCTTGAAGGACACGGGCCACGCCCGCGACGACGCTGGCGGGTTGGCCAACGTCCAGCGCAAAGCCGAGACAGCCCCCACCCGCCTGGGAGGCAGCGGCGGCACGGTCAGCATCAAGATCGGAATACACGACGCGCGCGCCATTACGGGCCAGCGTGTCGGCAATGGCTTGGCCAATGCCTTGCGCCGAGCCGGTCACCAGCGCAACTTTGCCATCAAGTTCGACTTTCATCGGGGCCCCTAATGCTGAATCAGTTAAATGCTCTGACGAAAGTGAAGGAATTCAGGTTGGCTTACATGTCCGCAGGTCCTCCGAGCTCACCCCGGGAACCTGCAGAAATACACCCGCCCAGACCGCCCCAGCGATGCACCAGAGAGCATATTAATATAATAGTAGCAGTATACTTTTTGAAATCCCTAGGGACTAACCCTAGGGTTTCAGGCGCCCGCTAGAGCAGGTCGTTGGGCGCGTTGTGGGTGATGCTGAATTGATCACCGCGGTTCTTGGACAGGGTCAGTTCCACCGGCTCGCCGGTAGACGAGAAATACAACATTTCCATCGCCAGAATAGCGGCACCTGGGGCGCAATCAAGCGCCAGCCCGAGCGCGTCATCGGCCAGTTCAGCGCGCACTTTGATTTGCGCCCGTGAGAGCTTGATGCCCAGGTGCTTTTGCACCGCCCGAAAGACGACGACATCGTCAAAATCGCCACGCTTTAAGCGACTGCCAATGGCCGGTGGGAAAAAAAACGTGGACTGCGTGATGGGCTGCTCATTGAGCAAGAGCACCGCGCGCAGGCAGTAGCACAGCGTGGCTGGCGGGAGCGAAAAAACCTCGCAAGCCAATAGAGAAGATTCTTTGCGGTAACTTTTGATCACCAAGCGACGGTCAACGCTGGAGGCAGCAATGGCCGCAAAACTCTGAAATTCAAGGGTCTTGCTGCCCTGGTGTGGCGTAGCGACGATGGCGGCTTTAGCGGTTCGCTTCTTGATCAAACCTTCACCCTCAAGGTCCCGCAAGGCCTGGCGCACGGTGATCAGGCTCACGCCAAATTCAGAGGCCAGCACCGCTTCCTTGGGCAGGGCGCTGCCCGGCGACAACAGGCCGGCGTCAATGGGGGCACGCAAGCGACTGGCCAACTGCCGATACAAAGGGCCCTGCTCGCGCAGCAAAACCTGTGGTTTGAGGGCGAGCAAGGCCGCAGCCTGCTGTTGCGCGTCGGTGACCGGGTCTTCAGCCGGTCCAAAGGATTTGATTTTTCGAGCAGTCATTAAGGAAAGCGTGGGGCCGTGATCTGATTGACCACATTGTCGGGCAATTGACCCCGGACAGCCGCCACCGCACGCGCTATCGCTCCCTGGCGCAGGGCCTGCACAGCGGTGACGCTGACGGATGCGATGTGGGGTGCAATCACCACGTTAGGCAAGGTGCGCAAGGCATGCTCGAGCGGAAGCGGTTCGGGGTCGAACACATCGAGGGCCGCAGCGCCCAAATGGCCGCTTTGCAGGGCATCCAGCAAGGCATGGGTGTCGACCAGGTCGCCCCGCGCCACGTTCACCAGCAATGCGCTTGGCTTCATGGCGGCCAAAGCGGCTGGTCCGATGATGTGACGGGTGGCAGGTGTCGACGGGCAATGGAGCGAGACGATGTCCGACTCCGCCAGCAGCTGCGTCAAAGGCACGCTCAGCGCCCCAAGCCTCTGAATCTCAGCCTCGGGCACCATCGGGTCATACACCAGCACGCGGCATTTGAAGGCCAACAGCCGCGCCGCTACCTCGCGTCCAATTCGGCCAAAACCGACCAGGCCTACGGTCTGGTCGCGCAAAACCTTCATGCCACTGACCGGCACGGCCAGACGCCAGTGACCGGATCGAAGGTCGGCGGTGTGGGTCACGACCTGCCGGGTCATGGCCAATATGAAGCTCAGGGTGTGATCGGCGACCTCGTCGATGCAATAGTCGGGAATGTTGGCCACCGGGATACCGTGCTGGCGCGCCGCGTCCAGGTCCACGTTGTCGACGCCAATGCCATAGCGCACGATCGCCCTCGCCCGGGTCATCGCCGCAACCACGGGCGCACTGAGCCGGGCAAACTGGGTGATGACGGCATCAGCGTCGGTCACCGCCGCTTTCAGCTCTGCCTCGGATTCGCAATGGTGGCCGATCAGGTCACAGCCCGCATGCTCGGCCGCCGCCTGCTCCAAAGCCAAATCGGGAAACTTGTAATCGGTGACAACAATGGTCGGTTTTGAGGACATATTTACTCCAGTCAGGCAGGTTGCCCAAGTCGCTTTTCCCAGCCATCTTTATAAATGTTGAGATAGGCCTTGGGGTCATAGGGGTGCGCGCGAGCCAGGTCAAAGTCAACATCAATGCCCAGGCCTGGCGCTTTCGGCAAGCTGAGGTGACCATTGGCCGGGTTGAGCACCGGGTGCCAATCCACGAGGTCTCGCACCCAGGGCTCATTGAAGGCGTCGAAATGCTCTTGGATCAGAAAATTAGGTACACAAGCCGCCAATTGCAAACAAACCGCCGTGGCGACCGGCCCGCCGCTTTGGTGTGGCGCGATCCAGCTGCCATGGGCCAGCGCCAGGTTAGCAACCGCCAGCGTGTTGCTGATGCCGCCAAGCGACATTGGTTCTGGCTGAAAAATATTCACGCCGCCGCCCGCGGCCAGGGTGTAGAACTGGCCAATGGTGTCGTACATCTCACCTGTGGCAACCCGGATGGGACACTGCCGCGCCACCGCATTGGCCGGCTGTTCACGCTCACGGGTGGTGGGCTCCTCCCACCAGTACAGGTCAAGGGGTGCCAACTTGCGCGCCGCCCGCAAGGCATCGACCTCTGTGAACCTGGCGTGCACATCGATCATGACACGCAGACCCGGCCCGAAGCGCTCACGCAGCGCCCGAACAATGTCGTAGGCCAACTGCAGATCATCATCTTCGATGAAACCCTGGGCCGTGCCAAAGGGATCGAGTTTGAGCGCATTGAATCCCATGGCCACCACGGACTCGGCCGCTGCCACAAAGTGGTCCGGCGTGCGCTCAGTGCGGTACCAGCCGTTGGCATAAGCCGCTACTGTTTCGCGAACCTGACCACCCAGCAGCTGGTGAATCGGCACACCCAGTGATTTACCCAGAATATCCCAACAGGCGACTTCGATGGCGGCCACTGCCGTTCGGTGAATGTGGCCACCATCCAGAGATACGCTGTCCATCAAGGTCTTGGACAACAGATTAACCTGCCGAGGGTCCTTGCCCAGCGCCAGATGCTGCAACTCCTGAACGGCTGTCTCCGTGGTCTTGATGAAGCCGTTCAGCGTGCCCTCACCGATGCCGTACAAGCCGCTGTCGGTACAGACTTTGACCAGGAGCCAGTTTTTCCAGCCAGCGCTGAGTGCGCAGGTTTCTATGGAAGTGATCTTCACCGCAATGCCTCCTTATTACTGAGCAAGCAGCCCGACATGGCCACGCTCAATCCGGAAAAATCTTGCCAGGGTTCATGAGGTTGTGCGGATCCAGGACCTGCTTGATCTGGCGCATCACGCTCACCGCCTCCCCATGCTCAGCCAAGAGGTATTTACGTTTGCCCAGGCCAATGCCATGCTCGCCAGTGCAAGTGCCGTCCATGGCCAGGGCTCGCATCACGAGGCGCTCATTGAGACGCTCTGCTTCGGCCAATTCGGCGGGGTCATCCCGCATGATCAAAAATCCAAGGTGAAAATTGCCGTCGCCCGCATGGCCGACCAAGGGAGCGGTCAAAAAGCTTTGGCGCAGGTCTTCTTTGGTTTGCAGGATGCACTCAGCCAGCCGAGATATCGGCACGCAAACATCGGTGGCCC
>JBIKZZ010000218.1:0-5710 GCA_044354435.1 Rhodoferax sp.
GCGCTCGATGGCGCGCACCTTGAAGCCGCGCGCCTTGAGGTGGCGAAACAGCACCCCGTAAGTGCTGGCGCCAAAGCTGTTGGCGTGGGAAAAAACGAGCAGGGCCACGGTGTCAGATCAGCTTTTCTTGCGGCGTGCTGATTTTCTTCAAAGGCAGGCTGCGGCCCGACTGGGCCAGCAAGGGCACCTCGGTGGCCTCGCCGTTCCACATGGGGTCTTCAATGCTGTCAAACACCTCGCGCAGCTTCTGGCCCCAGCTGTTGTGCAGCATGCGGAAATAGGGGTTGTTCTCGTCAATGCACAACACCTTGTCGGTCTGAAAGCGGTCGGCCTCGTACACCACCATGTCAAGCGGCAGACCCACCGACAAATTGGATTTGAGCGTGGAGTCCATCGACACCAGTGCGCACTTGGCGGCCTCGTCCAGCGGCGTGTCGGGCGTGATGACCCGGTCCAGTACCGGCTTGCCGTACTTGGATTCACCCACCTGAAAATAAGGCGTCTCGGGCGTGGCCTCAATAAAGTTGCCCGCCGAATACACCTGGAACAGGCGCATGCCTTCGCCGGCAATCTGGCCGCCAAAGATCAGCGACACATTGAACTCCACCCCGGCTTGCTTCAGCGCAGCGGCGTCCCGCTCATAAACCCGGCGTATTGCTGCCCCCAGCACCCGGGTGGCGTCGAACATGCTGCGCGCGTTCCAGATGGTGATGGGCTCGCCACCCTCTGCGTCGGCCAGTTGCTCCACCTGCAAAATCTCGCGCACCGACTGCGACACGCTCAGGTTGCCGGCCGACAGCAGCACCATGAAGCGCTCGCCCGGCTTTTCATAGACGATCATTTTGCGAAAAGTGCTGATCTGGTCCAGCCCGGCGTTGGTGCGGGAATCTGACAAAAATACCAGACCGGCTTTGAGTTTGATGGCGACGCAGTAGGTCATGGTTCTAGGGGGCAAAAGCTCAAGTGTAGATGCCCAGGCTGCCATAAACCGCCTGATAGACTGACTCGGCATGACCGACACCCCAGCCCTAGCACCCCCGCCGGTTCAGCCGGAACCGCCCTACGCCTGGGTGGTGGTCTGGGCCTGCTTTGGCAGCCTGGCGCTGATCTTTGGCGTGTCGTATTCGTTTGCAGCCTTCTTTGCGTCGTTTGCGGTCGAGTTTTCTGCGCAGCGGGCGGATGTGGCGCTGGTGTTTGGCCTGTGCGGGCTGATTTACTTTGTGCTGGGTGTGGGTGGCGGCATGCTGGCGGACCGGTTTGGCCCGCGCGCCGTTTGCATGACCGGCATGGTCTGTATTGCGGCCGGCCTGCTGGGTACCAGTCTGGCGCAGTCCATGGCGACGGTGTACCTGTGCTACGGGGTCGGCATAGGTATTGGCATTGCGCTGGTGTACACGCCGTCCATCGCCTGCGTGCAGCCCTGGTTCACCCGCCGGCGGGGCCTGGCGGCGGGCATTGCAAGCGCCGGCATTGGTGCCGGCACGCTGGTGGTGCCTTTGCTGGCCACAGGGGCTATTGCCTGGCTGCAGTGGCGCGACGCGCTGCGGCTGCTGGCGCTGGCCGTGCTGGTGCTGGGCTTGGGCTGCGCCGCCCTGATGCGCCGTGCCCCCGTAGCCCTGGCCGCCAGCGGCGGCGCCAACCTGCCGCTACCTGGCCACACCCTGCGCGAGGCGCTGCACAGCCGCACTTTCTGGTGGCTGTATTTGGGCACGGTGCTGGCGGCGCCGTCCATGTTTGTGCCCTTTGCCCATGTGTCTGCCGCAGCGCGTGACGCGGGTATCGACACAGCACAGGCGGTGGGGCTGGTGGGCTTGATCGGCATCGGCAGCCTGGTGGGTCGTCTAGTCATCGGCGCCCTGGCTGACCGGTTGGGCCGCACGCTCACTCTGGTGCTGATGCAGGGGGCCATGGGAGCCTCTTTTCTGCTGTGGGCGGGTGCGGCCAGCTACCCCCTGTTTGCGCTGTTTGCGCTGTGCTTTGGCCTGAGCTATGGCGGCATCGTCTCGCTGCTGCCGGCCCTGTGCATGGATTTTTTTGGCGCCCGCGCGGTGGCCGGCATCATTGGCATGTTGTACAGCGGCGCCGCTTTAGGCAACCTGCTCGGCCCGGTGTTGGCCGGCCTGGTGTTTGACGGTACCGGCAGTTACGGCCTGGTGATCTGGGCCTGCCTGGCGCTGTCGGCTTTGGCGACGGCGGTGTCGGCGCGTTTGGTGGTCGGTAAAACCAACTGAACACAGTGGGTTGCCACTTGATTTTTTTTGCCAACTTCATTGGCGAAACAACCCTTACTGCAGTCCGTACCAAACTCCGCGCCCGCTGCCTTGCTGATTCAAGTGGCCACGTTCGACCAATTGTCGGAAGTGTTGCTTGAGCGTATTTCGACTGACGCCCGTCAATTTGATGGCATCGCCGATCGTGATGCGTCCATGCTCACGAGTAAATTCGACGATCTGCAGCGACAGGTCTGGCAAAGTGGCCAAAACGATTCTTTCGCGTTCGACCTTCTTTTCAAGTCGCCTGACTTGCTCAGCCATTGAGCGCAGGAAGAAAGCCAACCAAGGTTGCCAGTTGGGCGCATCCGATCGGATCGAGCCCTGCGTCTGCCGCAAGGCCAGGTAATAGGCTTCTTTGTTGAGCTCTATCACGCTTTCAAGCGAGCTGTATGGCACATAGGTATAACCCGCCTGGATCAACAGCAAGGTCGTCAAAATACGACTCAGGCGGCCATTGCCATCCTGGAACGGATGTATCTCGAGGAACACCACGACAAAAATCGAGATGATCAGCAACGGGTGCAAAAGAGCTTTGTCCCGCTCATCATTGACCCAGGTCAGCAGTTCTCCCATCAGGCGAGGCGTGTCAAAAGGACTTGCCATCTCGAACACAATGCCTATCTGCACACCGTCTTCGTCAAATGCTGCCACACTGTTTGAGTTGGTCTTGTACTGTCCCCGGTGCCGCGAGTCTTTTTCACTGTGGCGCAACAAGATCTGGTGCAACTGCTTGACGTGGTTCTCATTGAACGGGATGTCTCGCCACGAGCTGTACACCAAGTCCATCAATTCTGCGTAGCCAGCCACTTCCTGCTCATCCCGGGTTTCAAAGGACTGGATGGCCATGTTTGAGAGTAGCTTGTCTACTTCCCGATCGGTCAGTTTGCTGCCTTCTATACGAGTGGACGAACCAATGCTTTCGATGGTTGCCACCCTTCGCAAGGCCGAAAGACGTTCGGGCGCAAGAGTACCCATGGCTCGCCAAGCGCCTTTGAACTCGTCAATCCGAGCGATCAGGCTGAGTGTCTCAGGAGTGATGTGGAGAGAGTCGGTACGAAACATACAACCAATATTACACCCAATTACATCCAATTAAATACTTTTGAGAATACTGGCTTTCCACCGCCGATGCGGCCTACATCAGCAATGCTGGGCACCTGAGCGGCCGGAGGCGTAGCGACTGTACCTTTGGCACCGGTTGACGTGCTGCTGGCACCCGGTTTGGGGCGTTTTGTCGCATCGGGCTGGTGCCCGGCCCGCGTCGCTTGGACACTGCGGCTCCCAACCCTAACGGAGCCTCTTATGTCCTCACCTTCAACCCGCTCAACGCCGTCAACTCGTTCAACCCGACGCCCATCACTGGCCGCCGGCCTGCTGCTCGCCACCTGCGCCAGTTGGCTGAGCGTGGTGCCAGCCCAGGCCGCTGACCTGACGGTGGTGGTCAACAACATCACCTCCAACGCCGGCAATGTCATGCTGGGTCTGTTCGACAGCGCTTCGACCTTCCCCAAAACCGTGACCAAGTTTGCCATGGCTGCTGCAGCCGAACGCGACGCCGTCGGCCGGGTGACGCTGGTGCTGCGCGACCTGACCCCTGGCACCTACGCCCTGTCGGCCTACCACGATCTGGATGCCAATGGCCAGCTGAACAACAACATGATGGGCCTGCCCGTTGAGCCCTACGGTTTTGCCAACAACGCGCGCGGCAGCTTTGGTCCACCCAGCTTTCAGGCCGCCAGCGTCGCCCTGCCGGCGCAGGGGTTGGCGATTGAGCTCAAGGTTCAGTAAGCGGAACCGCACCATGACCATCCCCACTGCATCGCCCCTGACGCGCCGCTGATTACGCTGGTGGTGAGCCGTGCCGATTTCAGTGTGCAGCGCTTTGAGCTGCCCAATGACGGTGTGTTTCACCTGGGCAACGCCTGGGAAGAGCAGGGGTGATCCGGCTGTGCTATGCCCGCTACACCGATTTTCTGGGGCACCTGCAGGGCGTGGAGTTCCCCAGCTTTGATCGCCGCTTTACCGGCGAGCGCACGGCGCTGACGGTGCTGATGCAGACCAGCCCGGCCAGCCTGAGCCAGCGTTATGGGGCCGACCGCGTGCCGGCCGTGCCGGCTGAGCAGGTGTAAGCCTACAGCTACGGCCCCGACTGGCTTGCCGAAGAGCACCTGTATGTGCCGCGCCCCAACGGCCCCCAAGCCCAGCCGCCGCCCTGGCGGACGGGCCAGTGGCGCAGCTGGCGCTACCCTGCGGCCTGTCGCTGGGACTGCATGGGCAGTTTGTGGCGGGCTAGGTTCAACACAGTGGCGGGCATGCTGGGGCGGTTTGACGACAGCATCAACATCTTGAATGCTTAGACTGAAAATATGGTTGTTGACACCATTATTTAATATGGTTAGAGTGACCATATGAAGGCGACGCGGATTTTCTATGACAAGGCGGTTCTGCCTGATGGTGCAATCGTTGAAATGACGATCTGGCAAATTCCAAAACCATCATCTGAAAGACCGCATGGGCTGAAATACAGCCTGTTTTATGGTCGCGACGGCGTGCGTATTGTGGGGTATGACAATGAACGCGGAAAAGGTGATCACAAGCACTTGGGCGAGATGGAAACTCGTTACAGGTTTGTGAGCGTGGAAAAACTGGTGGCCGATTTTTTGGCCGAGGTAGAAAGGGCGACCAATGAGCGCAACGCATAAAGTGCAGGTCCATGTGGGCAGTCTGGCCGAGATGGGAAAGAGATTTTCCAAGGCCTGGAATCAGGCCGCTGCTGGTGAGCAAGTTGACGAAACGAATGTGACCTTTCTCGACGTCCAAACCATGCTTGACACACTGTCTCCCCGTCGCCTTGATCTGCTACGCCATGTTCGCCAACATGGCGCCAGCAATGTCAGGGAACTGGCACTTGCGCTAGCACGTGATTACAAAAACGTACATCAGGACGTTGCGGTTCTGGAGGCAACCGGTTTGCTGATCCGCGACGGTCGAAAGCTGTCTGCGCCTTGGGACGAATTGCAGGCGCATGTTTCATTGCTGCCGCCCCTCAGCCCCCCGCCAACTTCTTAAGCTGGTACAGCGCCTCCAGCGCCTCGCGCGGGCTCAAAGCGTCTGGGTCGATGCCGGCCAGCGCGTGGTCCACGGCACTGGTTGGGGGTGGGGCCTCGTCGGGTGCGGCGGCAAACAGGTCCACCTGGGCCTGCGCGGCGCTGGCCTGCTGCTCCAGTGCGTCTAGGGTGTGGCGGGCTTGGTTCAACACGGCGGCGGGCATGCCGGCCAGCCGCGCCACCTGGATGCCGTAGCTGCGGCTGGCCGGGCCGGCCTGCAGTTCGTGCAAAAACACAATGTCGCGGCCTGATTCGGCCGCGCTCACGTGCACGTTCACCGCCGCATGGTGCGTGGCCGGGAACTCGGTCAGCTCAAAGTAGTGGGTGGCA
>JBIKZZ010000219.1:0-5708 GCA_044354435.1 Rhodoferax sp.
CCGGCAGACTGAGGGCGGCTACTGCCGCGCGGTTCGGACGTTGGGCGGCAGCGCCCGCGCGTAACTGGTGCGAAACGGGTTGATGTCCAGACCACCGCGGCGGGTGTAGCGGGCATAGACCGCCAGCTTTGTCGGTTGGCAGCGCTGCCAGATGTCCATGAAAATGCGTTCCACGCACTGCTCATGAAACTCATGGTGGTTGCGAAAACTCACCAGGTACTGAAGCAAGCCTTCCTGATCGATGGGAGCGCCGCTGTAGCTGATCTGCACGCTACCCCAGTCGGGCTGCCCGGTCACCAGGCAATTGCTCTTGAGAAGGCGGCTGGTCAGCACTTCGGTTACCGGCGGCTCTTCGGCTGCTGCGCGCAGCAGCTCCGGCGCCGGCGTGTACTGGCGGCACTCCACGTCAAGCCGGTCCAGACTCAGGCCGTCAAGCTCCTGCACCGGCTCGCGATCAAACAACTCTGGAACGAGCAAGCGCACCCCCACCGACGACTGCACCACAGCGCCGCGCCAGGCCGCCTCTGTCAGATCGGCACGCAGGCGCGTCAGCACAGCAGCGGCATCGGCAAACACCGTGTTGTTGTAGCTGTTGAGGTAGAGCTTGAGCGACTTGCTCTCGATGATGTGGCTGGACTCACAGGGCACGGTGATGTGTGCCAGCGCCAGCTGCGGCTTGCCACGCGGCCCCAACCAGCTCAGCTCGAAGGCGGTCCACATGTCCGCGCCAAGAAAAGGCAGGTTATCGGTCAGGCCCAGCTCAAGACGCTTGGCAGAGCGCGGGATCGGGTAGAGCAACTCTGGGGCGTACTGATCTGCATAGGCTGAGGCCTTGCCTAATTGGGAATCCTGGGCGGTGTTCATGGGGTCTTGAAGTGGGGCAGCAGCGCGGCCAACAAGCGGTCCACGACCGGCCCGGGCAAATCGTGGCCCATGCCGGCCACGCCGACCAGGCGGGCGCCGGGAATTCGCCGCGCCGTGTCTTCGCCGCAGGCGTAAGGCAGCAGCGGGTCGTCATGGCCGTGAAACACCAGGGTCGGCGCGCTGATCTGCCCCAACTGGGCTGCACGCGAGCTGTCGGCCATCACGGCCAGCATCTGGCGCAGGGTGCCGACCGGGTAGAAGCCACGGTCGGCGGATTGCGCGATGCGCTGGCGCAGTTCGGGCTCAGGCGTCACAAAACCCGGGCTGCCAATGACGCTGAAAAGCCGCACATAGTGGTCCACCACCGCCTGACGGTCACGCCCTGAGGGGCGACGCATCAAAGCCGCTATCACCTCAGGGCGGGCCTGGGGCAAGCCGGGCGCGCTGCTGCTGCTCATGACGCTAGTGAGGCTAAGCACACGGTTTGGTGCCGCCAACGCCAGTCTTTGCGCAATCATGCCGCCCATGCTCATGCCGACCACGTGCGCTTGTTTCACCCCCAGCGCGTCCAGCACGCCCAGGGCATCGGCCGCCATGTCGGCCAGGGTGTAGGGCGGGCGTGGCGCAAAACCCAGCTTGTGTTGCAGGCCGGCCCAGATCAGGTTGGGCTTGCCCAGACTCTCCATGCGCTGGCTTAAGCCCACGTCGCGGTTGTCATGCCGGATCACTCGGTAGCCGGCCTCGACCAGGGACTGCACCAGCTGGGGCGGCCAGGCCACCAGCTGCATGCCAAGACCCATGATCAGCAGCACCGCCGGGCGTCGTTCACCGGCGGCACCGGGGCCACTGTCCTCGACCTCGATCTGCAAACCGTTCGCTACTATTTTCATAGCTATAACCTTATATAGGACGGGGGCTAGAGGTCAATTTGATCCCTAAGCTGACAAGCCGTCCCGGCCACGCCGAAACACCAACCGCTGGGGCTCTGACGCCCCTGCGTCAAAGGCATAGCCCTCGGCAGCAAAACCCTGCAAGGCCACCGGTGTCATCAGCCGCTGGCTGACGGCATAGCGCACCATCAGGCCACGGGCCCGCTTGGCCATGAAGCTGATGATCTTGTACTGGCCGCCTCTGTACTCCTCAAA
This sequence comes from Rhodoferax sp., assembly GCA_044354435.1. Lineage (GTDB taxonomy): Bacteria > Pseudomonadota > Gammaproteobacteria > Burkholderiales > Burkholderiaceae_C > Rhodoferax. The sequence goes on from JBIKZZ010000219.1 coordinate 2,010, forward strand.
CACGCACTCCACCACCGGGGCCTTGAGCGCTTTCAGGTTCACCGCCTTGAAATACTCTTGCGAGGCCAGGTTCACCACCACCGGCGCCGCGTCAGCCTTGAGGCGACGGTTCAGGTAAGCCGCCACCTCGGCCTGCCAGAACTGGTACAGGTCCTTGCCCCGGGCATTGGCCAGCCGGGTGCCCATCTCCAGCCGGTAAGGCTGCATCTGGTCCATCGGGCGCAGCACGCCGTAGAGGCCGCTCAGGATGCACAGGTGGTCTTGCAGCCAGGCCAGGTCCTCATCGCCCAGGCTGCGGGCGTCAAGCCCCTCATACACATCGCCACTGAAAGCCAAGACCGCCTGCCGTGCATTTTGGGCCGTCGGCTTGCGGCGCCAGGCCTGGTAGCGCGCCACATTAAGCCCGGCCAAGCTGTCGCTCAGGCTCATGAGTTCGGCGATCTGCTGCGGCGACTGCTGGCGCAGCTGCTCGATCAGCTCGGCCGATTGCGGCACAAACAACGGTGGCGTGTGCGGCAGCTCGCGCAGCGGCGTCTCGTAATCAAGCGACTTGGCGGGGGACAGTAGAAACAGCATGGGAGGGACGTTTCCAAAAAAGAGAAGGCTTCTTGCGAAGCCTTCATTATCGAGCCGGGGGCAGCCGACCTAGCGCAAATCACCCGCCAGAGAGGCCAGCGTCTCGGGCGCGATGGCAATGTGCGCCGGGTAATTGGTGTGGTCACAGCCCAGTTTGACTGCCGCACCAGCCTTGACCGCCGCGCACATGGCCGGCGTCAGCTCAAAGCGCACAAAGTGCACCGCCGAGGTCTTTTCATCGTTTTCCCGATCCAGGTCTTCGTCGGCGATAGCGTAGACGCGCGGCTGGCCCTCCACCTCGACAAACATGTGGTCTTCCACCCCAATCAGTCGCGCCAGCTCGCGCTTGCGCTCATTGACGTCGGGGTACTCGATCATCATGGTGGCTTTCCAGTTGCTGCCTTCCGGCACCAGCGGGGCATAGGCCTCAATCTCCTGCAGGATGCCCTCTTCTTCAAACACCTTTTCGATACGCAGCATCTCCTGGATCTGGTAGCGGATGGTGGTTTCGCTCTCAAACTGCAGGTTGATGTGCTCACCCAGGGTCACGCTGCGCAGTTTGCGGTGGGCGATGATGGCGGGCTTGTTGGCCTTGCGGTACTTGGTGTAAGCCTCCAGCGACATCAGGCTGTCGGGGGTGATGTGTCCGGTCAGTTGCATAGTGTCCTCATTTCAATCCGTAAGCCTGGCGCACCAGCGACAGGGGGTGTTGCAGTTCAGGCGCGCCCAGGCCGTTAACTTCAAAGCCCTGGGCGATGTGGTGGCCGCCCAAGGGGCAGTCGGAGCTGATGTAATCCGGCTTGCTGCCGTCCTTCATGGTGGCCATGGCCTTGAAAACCGGCTTGCCGATCTTCATGGCTTGCTGATGGAAAGCCTTTTTCACGCCAAAGGTGCCAGCATGGCCCGAGCAGCGCTCCACCGTGTTGATGGTGGTGCCCGGGATCATCTTCAACATTTCCTCAGTTTTTTTGCCGATGTTCTGCACCCGGCCATGGCAGGGAATCTGGTAGCTGACGTTACCCAGCGGCGTGTTGAACTCGGTCTTGAGCAGGCCGTCGCGCTTGCGCTGCATCAGGTATTGAAACGGGTCCCAGACCGCGTCCTTGACCAACTGCACCTCGGCGTCTTCAGGGTACATCAGCGGGATTTCCTGCTTGAACATCAGGGCGCAACTCGGCACGGCGGCCAAGATCGCATAGCCCTCTCGAGCGTAACGGGCCAGCATCGGAATATTGGCCTCCTTGCTGGCGTTGACTGATTCCAGATCGCCCAGTTCAAGCTTGGGCATACCACAGCATTTTTCCTTCTCGACGATCACATAGGGCACCTCGTTGTGGTCTAGGATCTTGAGCAGGTCGTGGCCGATGCCGGGCTCGTTGTAATTGATGTAGCAGGTGGCGAAGATGGCCACCTTGCCCGGGGTCTTGGCGCCATCCTGCACCACCGTAGCCTTAGCCTTGGGCGCGCTGGAGCGGAATTTGCGCGTGGCCAGGGCCGGCAACCAGGCGTTTTTATCGACGCCGGCCACGTTTTCCATCAGGCTGCGCGCGGCCTTGGTGGTGGTCACGGCGTTGACTGCCTGCGACACGATCGGAATGCCGGCAAAGGAGCCGTGTACGTCGGTCGAGGCCAACAGCTTCTCGGCGGTGCCAACCTCGCCCTTCTGGAACTTGATCGCCTTGGCGCGCAACATGGTGTGGGGGAAATCCAGGTTCCACTCGTGCGGCGGCACATAAGGGCACTTGGTCAGGTAGCACAGGTCACACAGGTAACACTGGTCGACCACCTTCCAGTAGTCTTTTTTGTCAACGCCGTCGACCTCCATGGTCTTGCTCTCGTCGACCAGGTCAAACAGCGTGGGAAAGGAGCCGCACAGGCTGACGCAGCGGCGGCAACCATGGCAAATGTCAAAAATGCGCTCCATCTCCTTGAGCGCCAGGTCTTCGTTGTAAAAATCGGGGTTTTTCCAGTCGAGCGGGTACCGGGTCGGTGCGTCGAGGTTGCCTTCGCGTGCCATGGGGGTCTTTCGGGGAGAGTCTTCAGAAACAAGGGCTGTGCATTGGGCGCTGCAAGCAGCGCCCAACACACATCACTCGCGGATCAATCGACGAGTTCGGCCAGCGCCTTGGCGTATCGGTTGGCGTGTGAACGCTCAGCCTTGGCCAGGGTCTCGAACCAGTCGGCGATTTCGTCGTGGCCTTCGTCGCGTGCGGTCTTGGCCATGCCAGGGTACATGTCGGTGTACTCATGGGTCTCGCCAGCCACTGCGGCTTTCAGATTGTCACGGGTCGCGCCGATGGGCAAGCCGGTAGCCGGGTCACCGCACTGCTCCAGCCACTCGAGGTGACCGTGGGCATGACCGGTTTCGCCTTCGGCGGTGGAGCGGAACAGCGCTGCCACGTCGTTTTGGCCTTCGATGTCAGCCTTGTTCGCGAAATACAAATAACGGCGGTTGGCCTGTGACTCGCCTGCGAAGGCGGCTTTCAGGTTGTCTTCCGTCTTGGAGCCTTTGAGTGCTGCCATGGAAATCTCCTAGAGGTTGAAAAAAAGAACGAATGCGCTTTGGTCAGAAACTTTCCAAAGACTGCCCAAGCTTAGCCCGGATGACCCGGGCCGTCTAATTGGCAGGTTCAATACCAAAAATTGCTTTTCGCTATCGACTACCAAATCTAATTATGCGCAAGGTATCAAGACCTTGGGCAGCAGGCGGCCAATACCCGCCGGCGCGCCAGCGGTCGAATAAACTCAAGGGCTTGCCGATAGAGACACCATGAACGACGAACTAGCCCAACCCGGCCTCAACAGCCTGTCCAAATCCTTTGAGCCTGCCGCCCTGGAGGCCCATTGGGGCCCCGAGTGGGAACGCCGCAATTACGCCCATGCCGGCTACCGTGGCAGTGGCACGGCGCGCGCCGATGCGCCCGCCTTTGCCATCCAGTTGCCGCCACCCAATGTCACCGGCACGCTGCACATGGGGCACGCGTTCAACCAGACCATCATGGACTCGCTCACGCGCTACCACCGCATGCTGGGAGACAACACCGTGTGGGTGCCCGGCACCGACCATGCCGGCATTGCCACCCAGATCGTGGTGGAGCGGCAACTTCAGGGCCAAAACCTCAG
>JBIKZZ010000023.1:0-21623 GCA_044354435.1 Rhodoferax sp.
CTGGGGCTGACGCCGCATAACCGGGAGCGGGTCGTTAAAACCGTCGAAAAGCCCTACGGTTTGTTTTATGTTTGTGGCCCGACCGGGTCAGGTAAGACCACCACCCTGCATTCGCTCCTCAGTCACTTGAACCGGCCCGAAACCAAGATCTGGACCTGTGAAGACCCGGTCGAAATCACGCAAAAAGGCCTTCGCCAGGTCCAAGTCAACAAAAAGGCGGGTATTGACTTTGCGCTGGTGATGCGGGCCTTCCTGCGGGCGGACCCTGACATCATCATGGTGGGTGAGTCGCGTGACAAGGAAACTGTCTCGATAGGCGTGGAGGCCTCGCTGACAGGGCACCTGGTGTTTTCGACCCTCCACACCAACTCGGCGCCCGAGTCGATCACGCGCCTGCTGGACATGGGTATGGACCCCTTTAACTTCGCCGATGCACTGCTGGGCATCCTGGCGCAGCGGCTGACCAAAAAGCTGTGTGCCTGCAAGGCCGTGTATCTGCCCGAGCCTGAAGAGTTGCAGCTGTTTGCGGCTGAATATGCGGAAGAACTCAGCCACTCCGCCGCCTGGCAACTTGATCTGGCCGGGGAAACCAGCCGTTTGATTGAGAGCTGGCGTCAGATGCATGGTCAGGACGGGCAAATCCAACTGTACCGGGCGGTCGGCTGTGACAAATGCAATCAGACGGGCTACAAAGGTCGCATCGGCTTGCATGAGTTGCTGATCGCCGACGAAGAAATCAAAAAATTGATTCAGCAACGGGCCCGCGTTTCGGAGATTTTTGCAGTGGCGGTACAGTCGGGCATGCACACCCTGAAGATGGATGGCATGGAGAAAGTCATGATGGGGCTGACCGATCTCAAGATGGTGCGCTCTGTCTGCATGCGTTGAATGACAAAAGTGAATAGAAAATAGATCAGCCGGTCATTTAAAAGGCTAAAAAACTAGCTAAATTGTCAAAAATCGACAAAAATGGCGCACCCAACGGTTTGCAGGAGTGATGCCGACCACCAGAAGGGGACACAGATGATTAGTTTTTATAAAGGAGTTTTCATGAAACGTTCTATGCAAAAGGGTTTTACCCTGATTGAGTTGATGATTGTGGTTGCCATCATTGGCATCTTGGCCGCAGTCGCGCTACCTGCCTACCAGGATTACACCAAGAAAGCCAAGTATGCCGAGGTGATTTCGGTCGCCAACGGCTATAAAACGGCGGTTGCCCTCTGCGCTCAAGAAGCCGGTTCCGTGGCCGATTGCGCTAACGACGCTAAGGGCGTGCCTGCCGCCGCCGTTGCGACCACCCACGTGGACAGGGTTGATGTCCTCGCTGGCGTCATCACTGTAACTCCTACGTCAACGACGGATGCAACTGCCACGTACGTACTGACGCCAACCCTGAGCACCACGGGCGGACCCATGACCTGGGTGGTCTCGGGCAATTGCAAGACATCCAGCCCAATCCTCTGCCCGTAAGGATCGACCCAAGCGGGCGTGGTCTTGACCGACCACGACGCTGAAAAAAGCGCTGGCGACAGCGCTTTTTTTCTGTCCGCCGCCAACCTGCCCAGGTTGACCCCTCCCAAGCGCCTGAACCATGTTGCCCCCAAGCCACGATGCCCCAGCCCGAACGCTTGGCGCCGTCCTGCTCCTGCTGCCCTGGCTGAACCCGTTTGCTCCTGGGCCGACCAGCCACGTGGTGCAGAGCCTGCTAAGCCTGGCTTGTTTGGCCTTGCTGCTGCTGCTGCCACTGTGGCAAGGTGGAGGTTCGGCATTGGTCAGAGTCGCAGCGCCGGCCTGGTTGCTGGCAGCGCTGCTGAGCTGCCTGATCGCCCTGCTGCAATATTTTGGGGCCAGTCAGGCCTGGTCGCCCTGGGTTAACAGCACCGGCTTGGGCGAGGCTTTTGCCAACCTCCGTCAACGCAACCAGTTTGCAAGCTTGACCACCATCGGCTTGGCCGCATTGTTGTGGTGGGCGCAAGCTGTGCGAACGCTGGCTTGGGCATCGCCCGCCAGCCTGCTCGCCGCCGTCCTGCTGGGGGTCGGCAATGCCGCTTCATCGTCGCGGACCGGCCTGCTGGAGTTGCTGCTGTTGGCCTTGCTGTTGCTGGTCTGGCAGCAGTGGCGGTCTTCCCTGGTCTGGCGGCTGATGCTGGCGGTTGGCGTCGCCTATGGCAGCGCAACCCTGCTGTTGCCCTGGCTGGCTGGCTTCGGCTTCGGCGGTACCGGCATCTTGGCGCGCATGCAGGAGCAAGCGCCAAGCTGTGCCAGCCGGTTGACGCTGTGGCACAACGTGTTGTATTTGATCGCTGAAAAACCCTGGGGTGGTTGGGGCTGGGGCGAACTGGATTACGCCCATTTCATCACCCTCTACCCCGGTCCGCGCTTTTGCGATATCTTGAGCAACGCGCACAACCTGCCGCTGCACTTGGCGGTGGAGCTGGGCCTGCCGGCAGCCACACTCGTGTGTGGCTGCGGCCTGTGGGCCCTGTGGCGGTCCCAGCCCTGGCGTGAAACCAACTCTGCGCGGCAATTGGCCTGGGCGGTTCTGGCGATCCTGGGCTTGCACAGCCTGTTGGAGTACCCCCTTTGGTACGGGCCGTTTCAGCTGGCCGCCGGTTTGGCCCTCGCCTTGCTGTGGCTGACCAGACCGTCCGCAGTAGCGGTGCCATGGCCGGGTCGGGTGGGGACGCCCGTGGCCGTCGCGCCCGAGCTCTGGCGGCTGGCAATTGCGATCAGCCTGATGTTCGCCGTGCTGTACGCGGCCTGGGACTACCATCGCATCCGCCAGATTTACCTGCCCGTCGCAGAGCGGGCTGTGCCTTACCGCGACAACACCCTGGCCAAGTTGCAGGGCTCCTGGTTGTTCGGGCCACAGGTCGACTTTGCTCAGCTCACCACCACGGTGCTCAGCCCAAGCAACGCGTCGGCTGGCCAGGCGCTGGCAGAGGCGATGCTGCATTTTTCGCCCGAACCGCGTGTGATCGAACAACTCCTGGACAGCCTGCGCTTACAAGGCCGGGAGGACGCACTACAGTTCTATCTGCCGCGTTTCCAGGCGGCTTTTCCAGAGCCCTATGGGCGTTGGGTCAGCCGAAACGGCCGAAACAGCCGGTAAAGGCGGCTTGCGGTCGCTCAGGATGCCAGTGCTTGGCCCGCAACATAGCTGCCCGACTTGCCACCATGCTTTTCGAGCAGCTTGCAGTCGTTGATGGTCATACCGCGGTCCACGGCCTTGCACATGTCGTAGATGGTCAGCAGGGCCACCTGCAGGGCGGTCAGTGCTTCCATCTCGACGCCGGTGGGGCCCACGGTTTCGACCCTGGCGGTGCACATCACGCTGGCGGGTTGATCAGCACTGGCCTGGGCGGTTTCAAAATCAATCGCGATTCGCGTCAGTGCCAGCGGGTGGCAGAGCGGGATCAGGTCGCTTGTTTTTTTTGCGGCCTGAATGCCAGCGATGCGGGCGATGCCCAGCACATCACCTTTTTTGGCGGTACCAGCCTCAATTAGCGCAAGAGTGGCCGGCAACATGTCGATGCGCCCAGCGGCCAAGGCAACCCGGTGTGTGCTGGGTTTGGCTGCTACATCGACCATGTGGGCCTGTCCTTGGCTGTCAAAATGCGTCAAAGCACTCATGAAAAATCACCTTGGTTGACGTGAAGGGTCGTCAGCGTATGGTTTACACGGCGCTGACCTCACTCGTGCATCATACGTTCAGCCACTCTAGGAGTTCCAATTGCGACAAATTTTGATGTCAAAACTGGCTCTAAGCCTTATGAAATATGATGTTATAGCTATTATTTTAATAGCATTTGGCTGGCTGCAAGGGTCTCAGGTGCAGGCCCAGACTGTCGGCGCAAACAGCACACTCCTGCCAACCCTGGGTGATGGGGGCGAGATGAGCAGCAGCGCCGAGCGCCGCTTAGGCGACCGGATCGCGCGTGACATGTACCGCGACCCCGACTACCTGGATGACCCGATCCTGGTCGACTATGTCTTGGGCATCTGGCAACCCTTGCTGGCAGCGGCACGGGCCCGGGGTGACTTGTCGCCTGAATTGCAGGAGCGGTTTGCCTGGGAGATCATGCTTGGGCGTGACCGCACTGTAAATGCCTTTGCCCTGCCAGGCGGCTACTTTGGCGTGCACCTGGGCTTGTTGGCCGTGGTCGGCAGCGCCGACGAACTGGCCTCGGTACTCGGGCACGAGCTCAGTCACGTGACGCAGCGGCATATCTCCCGGCTGATCGCGCGTCAGGGGCAACAAGCACCCTGGTTGTTGGGCGCCTTGATTCTTGGGGCACTGGCCGCCAGCAAAAGTCCAGACGCGGCCAATGCGTTGATTGTGGGTGGGCAGGCGGCGTCGGCTCAGGGACAGCTGAATTTTTCTCGCGACATGGAACGCGAGGCGGACCGTGTCGGGTACGGGATCATGACCGAAGCCGGTTTTGACCCGCGTGGGTTTGTGGGCATGTTCGACAAACTGCAACAGGCCTCGCGCCTCAATGACAACGGTGCCTACCCCTATCTGCGCAGCCATCCCCTCACGACCGAGCGCATCGCCGACATGCAAAGCCGCCAGCCGATGGCGGGATCTGTGGCGCCGGTGCCGGCACCATCGCTCGAACACGCCATGATGGCGGGCCGCGCGCGCGTCCTGTCTAACCCCGGGGTTGACGGTTTGCGGGGCCTGGTGCGCGAGGCTGACAGTTGGCCTGTATCTTCTACGCCAGCCACTGCGGCGCGTCAGGCTGGTGCGCTTTACGCCGGCGTGTTGGCCGCCGGTCGATTGCGCGACGATGTGGCTGCCGGCATCCATTTGGACCGACTTTCGGCATTGGTGTCCTCAGATCCCGTCGGCACCCGGCTTGCGCGCTGGCTGCGGGTCGAACTCAGCCTGCTAGCCGGTGACTGGCGATCAGCCCAGGCCCAGCTTGACACCCGATCAGCGGACGATCGCGACGCAGTCCAGATGCGCCGGCCTGAATTGCTGCTGCGGGGGCAACTGGCGCTGCAGTCGGGGCAGGCGGCGGTGTGGCTGGCCTTGACCGAGCGCTTGCAGTTGTGGGTGGCGCAACACCCGCGCGATGCCCAGGCCTGGCAGCTGCTCGCCAGTGCTTACGCGGCTCAGAGCCAGAGCTTGCGCGCTTTGCGCGCCGAGGCCGAGGCCCGCGTGGCACAACTCGATCCGGGGGCGGCGCTGGACCGAATCAAGGCAGCGCAAGATCTGTTTCGCCAGGGGGCCAGTCTGAATCCCAATGCCGACCACATCGAGGCGTCGATCATCGACACCCGGCGTCGGCAACTGGAGTCAGCGTTGCGAGAACAGGCGCTGGAGCGCTGAGTCGATCACGACGCCGAACGTCGAATAAATCAGCGATCCCAGCAGGGCAGCGCCAAAGCCACTGACATAAAAGCCATTCAGCAGACTGGCGGCCCACCAAAACATCAGAGCATTGATCACAAACAAAAACAGGCCCAGGGTGAGCACCGTGACTGGCAGAGTCAACAGGACCAGCAATGGGCGCAGCAGCATGTTCATTAACCCGATCACGAAGGCTGCCGTCAAAGCCGCGCCAAAGCTGCGCACCTCGACACCCTGGTACAGATAGGCTACCGCCAGCAAAGCAGTCGCACTAAGCAGCCATTTCAGGATCAGTTTCATGGTGCCTCAGCATAGCACCGCCCTTAGAGCCTCAAGTGCGCGTTGCGGCACGCTGGGTAGCCCAGCGCCCACCACCCAGCACGGCGGCCACCGTAACCAGGTAAGTGCCCCAGCGCGCCGCCGTGTTTGGCAGGGCAGGCCCGTCAAACACGCTGTCGAGCATGGGTTCGTTGATGATCATCTTGGCGGCAGTCACAGCCAGCACGGCGGCGCCGATCTGGATGATGGCGGGAAAACGTTCGACCAGCTTGAGCACCACTGAGCTGCCAAACACCACGATGGGCACGCTGATCAGTAGCCCGATGATCACCAGGTCGAAGGCACCATGGGCAGCCCCGGCGACGCCGAGTACATTGTCCACGCCCATCAGCGCGTCGGCCACGACGATGGTTTTCATGGCGCCCCAGAAGGTGCTTACCACGGGAGCCTCGTGCTCGCTGCCACCTTGATCAGCCAGCAACTTGTAGGCAATCCAGACCAGACCCAGGCCACCGACGAGCATCAGGCCCGGCACCTGAAGCAGCCAGACCACACCCACCGTCATCACGGCGCGAACGCCGATCGCCCCCACGGTACCCCACATGATCGCCTTCTTTTGCAGCTGTGGTGGCAAATTGCGCGCCGCCAGCGCGATGACGATGGCGTTATCGCCCGCGAGGACCAGGTCGATCAGGATGATCGCCATCAGGGCGGACCACCAGGGGGCAGAAAAAAGTTCCATTGCAATACCTCTACATGTTGGCTTAGTCAACACTGGCCGGGCTATGGCAAAGGATGGGACGAAAACGCCTTCGCGCGCTGCATGGCAAGTGCATGGCGAAGGTCTTGCCCGATGGTGCACGGTGAACCGTGTCATCTGATGAACCGGAGCCGCCGCAAGGCTGCTCGTATTGACGACGCATCAACGGAGGGCTACTCCCCTTCAGGTTGAATTAAACCACGCCTCGAGTAGGCTTTGGAAGCCTGGGGTTGCTGGCGAAATGCGGTCGCGCTGCTCATGCCCGCCCAGCTATCATCAGTCCCCCATGGCAGGCATTCACATCACCGACATCGAGTCGGCCATTAACCACTGGCGCGAAAAAAGCCCTTCGCCTGACGGCTTCTCGTTGGCTGCGCCCACGCGCGCCTTGGCTGAGGTGTACGCCTTGCTGGTGTTCTACCGTGAGACCGAGGCGGACGAGTTTTCCTTCCCGCCAGCCGCCCTGGACGCCTGGCTGGCCTGGTACGACACGACGCCTGACGCTCCCTGCATTGCCATCTGCTCCACCAGCCAGGGCGACGAACAGTGCAAGGGCTGTGGCCGCAGTTTTGCCGAGGTCCAGTACTGGACCCAGATGCGCCCGGCGGAAAAGCGCCAGACCTGGCGCCGGATCACCCTCGAGGCCAGCGCTTGGCGCTTCAACCGCTACGCAGAGCGCGCCGGCGCCTATTTCCAGCGCGAGGGTTCTACGTCCACCGTGAGCGCGCCGTCACCCAGCATCAAGACGCCCTCCTGAACAGTGGCCTGCAGTTGCATGCTGCGTTGCGCCATCGGGATCAGGGCCTGAGCCGCCGCACTGGGGATGCGCCACACGGCCAGATTGGGCGGCCGCGCCAGTTTGGTCTGCATGCTGCGCCACCAAATGTCGGCCGAGGCGCTAAAGCAATACAGCACGACCTGGTCGGCTCGGCTGCAGGCTTTGAGCAGCGGCTTGTCTTCGGGTTGCCCTACCTCCAGCCAGAGCCGGGTGCGCCCGGTGAAGTCGCGCAGCCAGACATCGGGCTCGTCCGGGTCGCTCAGGCCGGCCCCGAAGGCCAGTGTCCCATCACCTTGGCACACCGATTGCAGCTCATGAGCATGTAGCGCCAGGGCACAGAGCCGCACCATCATGCGCTCATCGGTCTCGCTCGGGTGCCGGGCCAGCGTTAGCGAATGGTCGGCGTAGTAGCCATGGTCAATGTCTGCAATTTGCAGACTGGCTTTGAAGATCGTGGATTTGAGCGCCATTACAGACCCGCCGCCGGGCCGCCCCAAGGCGGGGCAGCCCCCTCGGGGGGCAGCGCAGCACACGCAGTGGCAAGCGTGGGGGTCATCACACCCGCCGCGCCAGGGTGGCGGCGAGGCCGGTGTAGCTGGCCGGGGTCAGCGCCAGCAGTCGCTGCTTTTCTTCGGCCGGTATGTCCAGTCGAGCGATAAAGCCCTGCATCAATTCGCGCGTCATCGGCGCGCCGCGGGTAAAGGCCTTCAACTGCTCATAGGGTTGTGGCAGGCCAAAGCGGCGCATGACGGTTTGAATTGGCTCGGCCAGTACTTCCCAGGCGGCGTCCAGGTCCGCGGCAATGGCGGTTTCATTGAGCTCCAACTTGCCCAGCCCGGTGGCCAATGAGTGGTAAGCCAAGATGGCGTGACCGAGCGCCACGCCGATGTTGCGCAGCACGGTGGAGTCGGTCAGGTCACGCTGCCAGCGTGAGACGGGCAGTTTTTCACTCAGGTGCCGCAGCAAGGCGTTGGCCAAACCCAGATTGCCTTCGGCGTTTTCGAAATCGATGGGGTTGACCTTGTGCGGCATGGTGCTGGAGCCAACCTCGCCATCCCGCAGCTTTTGCTTGAAATAGCCCAGCGAGACATAGCCCCAGACGTCGCGCGACCAGTCGATCAGGATGGTATTGGCGCGGGCCACTGCATCAAACAGTTCGGCCATGTAATCGTGCGGCTCAATTTGGATGCTGTAGGGTTGGAACTGCAATCCCAAACCGACCGGCTCCGGCGACTCCACCACGCGTCGGCTGAAACTTTCCCAATCAAAGTCGGGCCAAGCCGAGAGGTGAGCGTTGTAATTGCCGACAGCACCGTTCATCTTTGCCAGCAAACGCACACTGGCAATTCGGCTGCGCGCGGCATCCAGCCGTGCCACCACATTGGCTATCTCTTTGCCGACGGTGGTTGGGCTAGCTGTCTGGCCATGGGTGCGGCTGAGCATGGGCACGGTGGCAAAGGCATGCGCCATCTCGCGCAGTTTGCCAATGATGGCGTCCAGTGCTGGCAGCAAGACCTGATCACGCCCGGCCTTGAGTTGCAAGGCGTGGCTGGTGTTGTTGATGTCCTCGCTGGTACAGGCAAAATGCACAAATTCACTGGCAGCCACCAGCTCGGCGTGGCCCTCAAATTTGGCCTTGATCCAGTACTCCACCGCTTTGACGTCATGGTTGGTGGTCTTTTCGATCGCCTTGATGGCCTCGCCATCAGCTTCTGAAAAATTCAGTACCAAGCCGCTCAGGTAGCGTCGGGCGTCCGGCGTCAGCGGCGCAAACTCGCCGAAGCCTGCATCGCTCAAGGCCACCAACCAGGCAAGCTCGACCTGCAGCCGGCGTTGCATGTAGCCCAGTTCGCTCATGATCGGCCGCAGTTTGGCCAGCCGGCTGGCGTAGCGCCCGTCCAAGGGCGAGAGGGCTGAAATGGCAGAAAAACTCATCTCGGGATTGTAGGACCTGCGTCTATGCCACACGCCTGAGGCGGCGGGATGTGAGTGGATAGAATAAGGGCGTCTGCATTTACGGTCTACCCATGAAATTAATTGGCGCGCTCACCAGTCCCTATGTCCGTAAAGTCCGTGTCGTTATGGCCGAAAAGAAGCTCGAGTACGATTTTGTTCTTGAGAACGTCTGGGCGGCCGAGTCTCTGATCGGTGAATCCAATCCGCTGGGCAAAGTGCCCTGTCTGGTGATGGAGGGTTCAGAGGCCTTGCACGATTCCCGTGTGATCGTCGAATACCTTGACACACTTTCACCGGTGGGCAAGCTGATTCCGTCGGTTGGGCGTGAACGGGCCGAGGTCAAGACCTGGGAGGCGCTGGCCGATGGCCTGCTCGATGCCTCGTTGCTGGCTCGGCTCGAGGCCACCTGGGCTGGTCGCCTTGAGGGCGAGCGCAGTCAGGCTTGGATCGACCGGCAGTTAGGCAAGGTGCATGCCGCGCTTCGAGCCATGGGCCAAGGGCTGGCCGATAAGACTTATTGCGTTGGCATTCACCTCAGCTTGGCGGATATCGCGGTGGGCTGTGCCTTGGGTTACCTGGATTTCCGCTTTCCCCATATTGACTGGCGCTCGCCGTATCCGAACCTGACCAGGCTCCATGAAAAACTGATGCAACGCGCCAGCTTCGCCGAGACGGTACCCGCCTAACAGCGGCGGTCAATCGTCAGTGATTGGCGCGGCGTTTAAGCCAGCGCATGGCGCTACCCAAGAGGGGTAATTTTTCATAAAGCTCTTCGGCGGCATCCCAGTAGTCGCGGTGCAGCGTCACCAGGCCGGTGCTGGCAAAAACCAAATGCGAGGCGCCCAGGATGATCTGGTGCTGTGCTGGCCGATAGGTCCGGAACCTAAAATGGAACTCCCAGGTCAGAAAGCACTGATCCCCTTGTACCACCTGCTGCGTCACCACAAAACGTGGCTCGTGCAGTGACGCGAACATATGGTCAAAGATGCGTTTGATTGCTGGCACGCCAGCCACCTCATTGAATGGGTCCTTGAAGCGCGCTTGCGGATCGTAAATCTGACCGATGCCGGCCACGCTGTCGGGCGTCAGGGTTTCAAAGAAGGTCACGACGCGCGCCACGTGAGTGGCCATGACCAGGGGTGTTGTAGTCATTGGGTGACCCGCCGAACCAAGGCGAAAAAAAGGCGGTCAGGCAGCAAGCGAAGCGCCTGCATCCACAGGGTGAAGCGCTTGGGAAAGTGCAGCTCGAAGGTGCCGCTGCGCCAGCCGGCCAGCATGGCGTTGGCGGCCTGCTCCGGCGTGATCAGGGCGGGCATGCTGAAGGCATTGCCAGCGGTTAAAGGGGTCTCTACAAAGCCGGGGTTCACAATCGAGACCCCCAAGCCACGCGGGCGCACATCGAGGTAAAGGTTTTCTGCCAGGTTGATCAGTGCCGCTTTGGTCGGGCCGTAGGCCAGGCTGTTGGGCAGACCTCGGTAACCGGCCACGCTGCCAACCAGGCTAATGTGGCCTCGACCGCGTGCCAGCAGAGACGGCAACACAGCGTCCAACAGGTACACGGCCCCGAGGTAATTGACGGCCAAGTGGCGCTGCACATCAGCGACGTCGATAGCTTCAGCCCGCATTGCCTGGTAGTGGCCTGCGCAATAGACCACGCAGTCGAGCGGTCCTTGCGCCAGCAAGTTAGTTGCGGCTAGTGTCACAGCCGCTGGGTCGGTGGCATCCAGCGCCAGCGCTTGACTGCCAGGGTGCTGCGCTACGAAGGCGGCGAGCGCCTCCGCCTTGCGGGCTGAAACGGTCACCCGCGCACCGGCTCGGTGCAGCGCTGAGGCGGTGGCCCGCCCGATGCCAGTGGAGGCACCAACAATCCAGACCGTCTGGCCCTGCCAGTCAAGCAAGGGCGGGTTGAGAGGGGCAAAGAGCGGCATAGGTGGTCGATCAGCGTTTCACGAACGACAGGGTGACCTCGCCCAGACGGACGCCCAACTTGCTCATGGCGGCTTTGTTGAGCATGACTTTGTCGGTCATCAGGTACATCCAGTCATCGAACTGCACCTCGAACACATTGTCCCCAACAGGTAGGTTAAGGGTGTAGGTCCAATGAAAGGTGTTGCCTCGGGTCTCGCCACGGGCTTCGCCCACCACATCGTCGGCGCGGCCGCTGAATCGGCCATCGCCGAGCTTGCGCAGTCGCCAGATGCGCTTTTGCGTGCTGCCGTCTGAATACCGGAAGTCTTCATCCAGCACGCCCTCGTTGTCGTTCCAGGTGCAGACCATGACGACGGTGAATCGCTTGACCACAGTGCCCGAGCGGTCAGTAAAGACGCCATAGGCGTCCAGCGTGCCGTTGAAATACTGCGTCAGGTCGAGCAGTGGCTTGTCTTGGGCATAGGTCTCGATCTGTTGCGAGGCACAAGCGCTGAGCAGCAGGGTGGGAGGGGCGGCGGCTGCAGCGGCAAGCAATAGGCGTCGTTTCATGGCGTTCTCCGGATGATCATGGTGTAAAGCAGTGTGGCGGCGAGCAGCTTAAGGGCACAGGGCAGCAGGCAATAGGCCGCAGAGAGGGTCGCGAGGGCCGCCCCGTCACGGCTGCCAGGTTGGTAACCGAAGGCCGCCAGCGCTGGCAGCGCCAGGCCGGCCGCGAGGGCTAGGTTGAGTTTGCTCGCAAAATTCCACCAGCCAAAGTAGCTGCCTTCTTGCGCGCCCTGGTCACCGCTGCTGGCGATGTGGCCTGCCAGCAGCGCACTGGGCACAGCCAAGTCTGCGCCCAGGCCGATGCCGGACAACGCACACACGGCAGCGAAAGCCGCAGTATCGCCCGCGCCCAGGCCGGCGGCAAAGACGAAGACGGCAATCGACAACAGCATGCCCAGTCCCCAGGCGCGCGCCAGCCCGAGTCGGCCGATGATCTGTAACCAGACCGGGATCGAGCAGGCCGCTGCTACAAAATAGGCGCCCAATAACATCGGTTCGGCAGCGGGCGGGGCCTGCAGCACGTCTTGCACAAAGAACAGCAGCAGCGTGGCCGGAATCGCGCTGGCGATACCGTTGACCATGAAAACCGCTAAGAGTTGCCGGAACCCCGGTCGTGACCAGGGCAGCCAGAGCGAGCGCCCATCGCGCTCGGTGGCTGCCGGCGGCGCGGCCGCCGGCTTTGGCGGGGGGGCCTGGGTCCAAGCCAGCCAGCCCAAACCGATGGCTGCAAAAAAAATGCCGACGGTCGCTGGCAGCCCCAGTGCGATGGGGCTGATGGAGGCTAGGATCACGCCGGCCAGGCCAAGTCCCTCACGCCAGGCCACTATTCGGCTGCGCTGCACCTCGTCGCCACCAAGCCTCGCGCCCCAAGACTGATGCATCACACTCAACGCACTGAATGCAGCATAGGTCAACATCAGGCAGGCGCCAGCCCAAGCCAGCAGGGCGTCCGTCGCTAGGACCGGAGGGAAGAACAGCAATGCAAAGCCCAAGCCCAGCAGCGCGGATGCCACCGCCGCTGCGCCCAGCACGCTGCGCGCCGAGCGTGCAAAAAGGCGGTCGCTCCAACGCCCTAGCAGCGGGTCGATCAGCGCGTCAAACAGGCGCGCGCCAAGCAGCAGGGCCCCCAGCGCCGCAAGGGGTACGCCGAAGTGACGTGCATAGTGGTTCGGCAGCAGAACATACAGCGGTAAAGCTACAAAGGCCAACGGTAAACCCATCAGCCCGTAACGCCAGCCCTCGCGCCAGCCAAAACTTGTGCCGGTGCCGCCGCTGGCACTCATGGCGCGGCGCCAGCTAAAAGGGCATTGCGCAATTTCGGTTCACTGGTGGACACGCTCAGCCAGATGTCGAAGAACTTGCGACCAAAGTCCGAGTCACTGATGCCCCCGATGCTGCGACCTTGGTGCCAGAACGCCACGCCCCCAGGCGGGTGCACAGCCGTAATGCGATCGCCTGCGGCCACATCGGGCAGCACCTCTTGCAGCGCGGTGAGCCACACTCGCGCTGTGTCTGGCGCGACCTGGTGAATTCGACGGATCTCCTGCAAGGAGCGCTGCCCGATGTCGCTGGCCGTGAAGGCACGCAGATAGGTCAGGCTCAGGGCGAAGCGCTGTTGGTTAATTTGGGCGACCTTGAAGTCGGGCAGGGCCCAGAGGCTGGCGTCATAGACTGAGAATCCGAAGTACCGTAGCCGCCCGCTGCCGATCAAATGGGCTCCGGGCATGGTGCTAAGCACCTCGGCAGGCGGTGCCGGCAACGGATCTTTTGCCAGCGTATTTAAAGTGCTGGCGCTGGCCAAACTGACCAGGGCGGCATGGCAAAGCAAGGTGCGGCGAGTCGGCATGGCTTGGTCCCCCTGTCATCCGCGTGTCGACTTCTGCAGTGTGTATTGCAGGACATCAATGTTGCCTTCACAGAAAGCAGCCTCGCAGTAAGCCAGGTAGAACTCCCAAATTCGCATGAAACGCTCGTCAAAACCGCCCTGAAGCACCTGGCTGCGTGCGCCCAGAAAGGCCTCGCGCCAGCGCTTCAGGGTTTCGGCATAGTCAGGTCCAAACGCGTATTCGTCCACCACCTCGAATCCGGCCGCCCGAGCTTGTTCCCGGAACTCGCGGGGGCAGGGCAGGCAGCCGCCTGGGAAGATGTATTGTTGAATGAAGTCTGTGCCGCTCACATAGCGCTCAAACAGGGCGTCGTCAATCACGATGCTTTGGACGCAGGCCCGACCGCCGGGCTTGAGCAGGCGCGCCAGCGTGGCGAAGTAGGTCGGCCAGTAGGCGCGTCCCACGGCTTCAATCATCTCGATCGAACAGATGGCGTCAAAAGGCGGATCTTGGATATCACGGTAGTCCTGCAACCTCAGGTCAGCCCGGTCCGCAACACCCAGGCGCTGCAGTCGCTCGCGCGCAAAGGCCAATTGTTCGGTGCTCAGCGTGACCCCGACCAGCGAGGCGCCAAAGGTGGTGGTGGTCATCTCCGCCAGTGCGCCCCAGCCGCAGCCGACCTCCAGCACCCGATCGCCGGCCTTGACCTGACACAGTTCCAGGGCGCGCCGCACCTTGGCTGATTGCGCTTGGGACATGGATTGGTTCAGGTCGCCGGCAAAAATAGCCGACGAGTAATTCATTGTGTCGTCCAGCCAAAGCCGATAAAAAGCGTTGCCCAGGTCATAGTGGGCGTGAATATTTTTTTGGCTGTTGGCTCGTGTGTTGCGGTTGAGAAGGTGCTTGATACGGTAAAAAATGCGACCTGCCCATGACCCGTAAATCGCTGACTCCACCGCTGCGCGGTTTTTCACCAGCACCCGCAGGAGCTCGGTCAGGTTGGGGGTACTCCAATGCCCGGCGATGAAACTTTCGGCAAAACCGATGTCACCTGACTTGAGCGCTGCCACGCAGGGTTGCCAGTTGTGCAGATGCAAAGCCGCATGCGGCGCTGCATCGCCGCCGAAGCGCTGCACCGTGCCATTGGGCAACTGCAGCGTCAGGCTGCCGTGTTGCAGGCGCTGCAGCAGCTGGAGCACGGCACGGCCCGCCGCAGGTGTGCCTTGGGGGATGGAAAAAGAGGTCGCGGTACGGGTGTTCATCGGGGGCCTAGGCTCAGCGGGTGGTCAGCGCGGTCGGGGGAACCGGCTTGGTGAAAAACGGGACACGTTTGGCAAACAGCTTGAGGGCCTGCCAGTGGATGCGAAGCACCACGCCCAGCGTCATGGCCGGATAACGCCAAAGTGCGTGGCGCATGGCATCGGCATCGAGCACTTGCAAAGTGCCGCAGACGCTGGTCTGCAGCAGCGGCCCGCTGGCGTCATCGTAGTCAATGCGGCCGACAGTGCGGCGACGCGTCGGATCGACCATGAAACGGAAGCGGTAGCCACCCTCGACCGGACAGAACGGGGAGACGTGAAACACCTTGGCCGCACGCTGCTCCACGCCATAGCGAGGCGCGTCGAGCAGGTAGCAGTGTCGCTCGCCAAAGGTGTTGTTCACCTCGACCACGATGGCGCGCAGCTGGCCATCGGAACGGTGGCAGTACCAGAAACTGACCGGTTTGAAAGTGTGGCCCAGCACGCGCGGGTAGCAGTGCAGCCAGACTTCGCCGTCCGCGCCCTCGATGCCCTGGGCCAGCAGCAGTTCATCGAGCCAGGCCAGGGCGCCGCCCTGCGCCGGCCCGCGGCCGTCGCCGTGATCGGCATCGAAGAAACTCAGGGGCGCCCAGCGGTTGCGCGCCAGGGGACCACTGCCGTTACGCTGCAGGCTGCGCATGGGCAGCATCAGGAAATAGGTGGCGTAAGTGAAGGCGTTTCGCACCGGCTTGAGGCGCGCATGGCGCACCTGGCCAAAGCCGATCAGCGGCCCTGGCGCGGCAACGGGTGCCGTTGCCAGGCTCATGCCGGGACCCCCAGCCGTTGAGCCGGCGCGGCTTGCAGCAGTGCGGCCACGCGCAGACCGGATTTCAACCCGTCCTCATGAAAGCCATAGCCGGTCCAGGCGCCGCAAAAGTAGGTGTGGCGTTGGCCCTGCAGTGCGGCCACGCCACTTTGCGCGCGGATGGCGGCCAGGTCGAACACCGGGTGCGAATAGTCAAAACTGGCATGCACCTGGCTCGGGTCAATCGCCCGCAGCGGGTTGAGCGAGACCAGCACCGGCTGCGTGAACGGCAGCGGCTGCAACTGGTTGATCCAATAGTGCAGGCAGACACTCTGCCCCGACCCATCCGCCCGCTCGGCGCTTTCATAATTCCAGGCCGCCCAGGCCCGGCGCTGGCGCGGCAGCACCGAGGGGTCGGTGTGCAGTACCGCCCGATTGGGCTGATAGCGGATGGCGCCCAGCACCGCGCGCTCAGGCTCGCTCGGCTCAGTCAGCAAGGCCAGCGACTGGTCCGAATGGCTGGCCAGCACCAGTTTGTCAAAGCGCTCGGTCTGGCCGCCGGAAGTGACCAACACACCCTGCTCGTCGCGGACGATGCGCTGCACCGGACAACTCAGGCGCTTGTCAGGGATGCCCGCGGTGATTTTTTCCACGTACTGGCGGGCACCACCAGCCACCGTCCACCACTGCGGCCGGTTACTGACCTGGATAAGACCGTGGTTGTGGCAAAAACGGATCAGGGTGGCCAGCGGGAACTCAAGCATCTGATCGGTCGGGCAACTCCAGATGCAGCCCAGCATGGGCAGCAGGTACCAGTCGCGAAAGGCATTGGAGAAACCCTGCTGGCGCAGGAAGTCCGCCAGCGGCAGCATCAACTCGGCATCCCGGTTGCCAAGTGCCAGGGCATTGGCCAGCCGGTTGAAGCGCAACACATCGGCCAGCATGCCCAAAAAGCGGGGACGCACCAGATTGCGCCGCTGGGCAAACACGGTGTTGAGCGATGAGCCGCTCCACTCCAGTGAAGCGCGCCCGGGCTGCCCCATCACCTGGGCCGAGAACGACATGTCGGAACGTGCAGTGCTTACGCCCAGTTCCGCAAACAGGCGGATCAGCTCCGGATAGGTGCGCTCATTGAAGACCAGAAAACCAGTGTCGATACCATGGGTTACCCGCTTGCCGGCCTGGTTCAGGGTCAGGTCTACGGTGTGGGTGTGGCCGCCGAAGTAGTCACCGGCCTCAAACAGGGTGATGTCCGCTTGTCCGCGCAGCCGGTGCGCCACCGCCAGGCCGGAGATGCCCGAACCGACGATCGCCAGTTTCATGCCGTTGTGCCAGGCTGCAGCGGCGCCGGGCGGATGGCGTCACAAGGACCAGCCAAGCAGGGCCTCGGTAAGGGGGTAGAACTCGGCATAAAACGTATGGGTAACTTTGTGACTGATTGGTAATCTATCACAGGTGCGCCCCCATGCCCCCAGGTTAGGCGGGGGATGGCGCCTCAGTTGCTGACGGTATTGCGCAGCGTGAGTGGAAGCAGGCGCTTGAGGTTGGGTTTGACCCTGACCCCGTCATACGGAATACTGGCGATGACCTTGAACTCTGGCTGGACCGTGTCGCGCACGGTCAACTCGGCCTGCGGCATGCCTTTTCGGTTCAAGATCACAGCCGCCAGAGGCGTGGTGGTGTTGGCGCCGCGGCGCACCACGATCGCGACCTCGTCAGACTGCAAGCGCACATAAGAACCCGGCGAGTAGATGCCGACGGCCTTGATCAGAGCCGCACCAGCTTCATCCACCTTGTGGTTTTCGTCAAAGTAGATCGACTTCATGGCCTTGCCCGGAGGCACGGGGCGACGGCCGGCGCGGGGCGACATCGCGGCAGCGAACATGTCGGCACGCTGGATCAGCCGCGCCAAGCGCCCGCCCGCGCTGCGCTGGGCCAAGGGCCCGGGCTCCTGTGTATGGTGGTGGCGAACCGCCTCCAGCCAAGTGCTGTCTTGCAGGCCCAGTTTTGTCAGCAGCTCCACGCTGCGCTCTGCGTGCTGGCTAACATTGCGGCGTTGCAGTGGCGCCAGTGGCTCGGATTGCTGAGCCAGGCGGTCCTGCAGTTCGGTCATGCCGATGTTCATCGTGAGGGCCGCCTGGCAAAGCAGGCTTTGCTGCTGGGTGGTCCATTGCAGCACTTCGCGCGAGGCTATGCCGCACAGCACACTGACCAGCACCGAGTGGGTGGCGCTGTAGCGCTCTACCTCGACCGAAGCCATCTGTATCAGGGCCATCAGCGCACCGTCGGGGTTGAGCCGGCTGTAACGGCTGATCCGCTGCTCCAGCCGGTCGATCTGCCGCAGAAAGGCCTCATCACGGCCGTTGCGCAAAATGGCGTGAGCCTGTTCCTGCACATAGATCCAGTCCGGCTCGGTGTCGTTGTCGGTCGGGCCGGCGGTAACGGCCCGCTGCAAGCGATCGGACGAGCGGCTGGTGGTATCGGCAATCTTGCCAATGCGCTCTTCGTTCATCACCATCGTGAGGAGCCGGCTATGGTGAAAGCGTTGGTGCTCCTCGGAATCCCGAACGTCGATGTAGACGTCGTCCCGCGCGCGCAACAGGGTCTGCAGCTCCCGGCGGTCGTCGATCACGCTGCCGGAGCGGGCCAGCAGCCTGCCCTCCTTGTCCCACAGCGCAAAGGGCAGCGCGATATCGGTTCGGATCGTGGTGATCTGTACGGGCGTCAGTTCCATAGGTTTAAACCTCGAATCGGGACTCTGGCAGGCGGGTCAGGGGCAACAGTCGTGCAAGGCTGACATTGACCTTGACCTCTTTGGCCGGCACGCCGGAGGTCACCCGCCACTCCGCGCGGCTGGTGTCACGCAGAGACAACTCGGCGTTGGGCAGGCCAGAGCGGTTGAGCACCACCGCCACGCTCGGCGCGCTGGTGTTGGAACTACGACGAACCACAACGGCCACCTCACCGCTGGTGAGCCGAACGAAGGATCCCGGCGGGTAGATGCCGACCGCCTTGACCAATGCCGCCCCCGCCTCGTCGACCTGGCTATTCTCGTCAAAGTAGGCGGCCTTCATGGCGCTGCCGGTGCTGGCTGCGGCTCGTGAAGCCCGCGGTGAGATGGCGGCCGCAAAAATGTCCGCCCGCTGGATCAGCCGTGCCATGCGTTGACCCAGGGTGCGGGCCGCGAGCGGGCCGGGTGCTTTGGCGTGGTGGTCGAGCACCGCCTCCAAGAGGTCGCGGTTTGTCACGCCCAATTGGCGCAACAATGCCGCCGAGTGGCTCGGGTGCTCCCGAACCAGTTCGCGTTGCTTGGGGTTCAGGGGCTCTTTTTGGTGCGCCATCCGGTCCTGCTGGACCGACATGCCGATGTTCATGGTCAAAGCGGCGTGACACAGCACGGTTTCTTGCACGGCCGGCCATTTCAGGACATCGCGCGCGGCGATTCCACACATGACACTCACCAGCATCGCGTGGGTGCCGCTGTAGCGGTCCAGATCCCGAGAGGATAGAAAAAACAGACTCAGCAGTATTCCGTCGGGGTTGAGTCGGGCGAAGTGGCCAAGGTGGGCCTGCAGTTTCTCCAGTCGCTCACGGAAATTTTGCGGGTTGGAGACCTGTAGCAGAGCATGGGCCTGGTCCTGCAGGTCCAGCCAGTTGGCCTCACTGCTCGGGATATCGCCCAGTTGGTCAGAGACCTTTGAGGCAGCCTGCTCGCGAGCCACGAACGCGCCCATGTCGGTCAGTCGGGTGCTGGCAATTGCACCAAGGGCGCGATTGCCGTGTACCAGTTCATTCAGCCGTTTTTTATAGGCGTTTTGAAAGCGCTCGTATTCGATCGCATCGACCAGCAACTTGTCACGCTTGCCAAGCATGACCTCGTACTCGCGCGCGTCCTTCAAGGTGTAGCCGCTTCCAGCCACCATCAGACCATTCTCGTCCCAGACTGAAAAGGGCAATGGTTCGCCAATACGGATGTGATCGAAAGTAAAGCTGACGCGTCTCATGGTCGATCTGAGGTAGAAATTTGGCGTGCTCAGTGTCAAAAATCATCAGCTTAACCCAATTGGTGACCTGCTAGCATCTTGCGAATGAGCAATTCCGATGCCATTTTGGCCCTTTACGACAAAATTTGCGACCCGCGTGACCTGCCAGCGCGCTTGGCGCACCTGCCGCGTCCCTTGGTCTTCACCAACGGCGTTTTTGACGTTTTGCACCGGGGCCATGTGCAGTACCTGACGCAGGCCCGCGCCCTGGGTGCGAGTTTGCTGGTGGCACTGAACACCGACGCCTCGGCCCGGCGCCTAGGCAAGGGGCCGGACAGGCCGCTTAACCCGGAGGACGACCGCGCCGTGGTGATGGCCGCGCTGGCCTCGACCAGCCTGGTCACCTGGTTTGATGAAGACACGCCGCTGGAGCTGATCACCCAGGTGCGCCCCGATATTCTGGTCAAGGGCGGCGACTACGACATGCAGACCCTGGCCGAGACTCGCGTTATTGAAGCCTATGGCGGCCGGGCCCTGGCCCTGCCGTTTGTCAGCGGCTATTCCACGACGGCGCTGGTGCAGAAAATCCGGCAATAGGCCCTAACAGCAGACGCATTCCCATGACCGTGCCGTCGTTTCCGTGCCTCCAAGTCATCCCCAGCACGCCCCGTCATTTCCGGCACGCCCCGTCATTCCCGGCCGCGACCGGGAATCCAGGATGTCATGGATCCCCAGTCGAGCTGAGGATGACGGTACGGCAACGGCAACGATCAAGGCCGGGCCGGAGCTGATGGGGCGGAGCCAGGTGAGCGCCGCAGCCAGCGTGCCAGGCGACCCAGCAGGTGCTCTAAGTCGTCAATATAGGTGAACACCGCCGGAACCACCAGCAGGCTCAACAGGGTCGAGGTAATAAGACCGCCGATCACGGCGATCGCCATCGGCGAGCGAAAACTCGGGTCTGCGCCCCAGCCCAGCGCCAAGGGCATCATGCCGGCGCCCATGGCGATGGTGGTCATGATGATGGGCCGGCTGCGTTTGTGGCAGGCGTCCACCAGCGCCTCAAAGCGCGCCATGCCCGCCTGGCGCGCCAGGATGGCATAGTCCACCAGCAAAATCGAGTTTTTGGTGACGATGCCCATCAGCATGATCAGTCCGATCATCGAGGGCATGGACAGGGCGCGGCCGGTCAGCAGCAGCGCCACAAAGGCGCCGCCCATGCTCAGCGGCAGGGCCGCGAGGATGGTGACCGGCTGCATGAAGTCCTTGAACAGCAGCACCAGAACGCCATAGATGCACAGCACGCCGATCAGCATGGCGATGCCGAAACTGGCAAACAGCGCCTGCATCTCCTGGGCGTCGCCAAGCTCTGCAATCTTCACCCCCGGCGGCAAATTCTTTAGGCTGGGCAGCGCCCGCGCCTCGGAGTTGACCTCCCCGAGCTGGCGGCTGCCGAGCTCCACGTCAAAGGTGACGTTGCGGCTGCGGTTGAGCCGGTCGATCTGGGCCGGACCGCTGTCCATGCTGATGCTGGCGACATGGCCCAGTGGAACTGGCCCGTGCCGCCCTGGCACGCTCAGTCGGGCCAGGGCCGCCAGGTCGGCGCGCACTGAATCCGGCAGTTTGACCCGGATCGGGACCTGGCGTTCCGACAGGTTGAGCTTGGACAGGCTGGTGTCGTAATCACCGGCGGTGGCGACCCGCACCGTATCGCCTATGGCAGCAGCCGTCACGCCAAGGTCGGCGGCGCGCGCTGGGTCGGGCCGAACAATGATCTCGGGCCGCACCAGTGAGGCGCTGGACTGCACATTGCCCACGCCCTTGAGGCCGCGCAGCTCGCGTTCCACCAACTGCGCCGTGGCCAGCAGCGCCAGCGGGTCTTCGCTTTGCAGCACCAGCTGCATCTTGACGCCGGTATCCGGCGGGCCGACAGTGAAGCGGGCGCCAGCCACGTCGCCGAGTTTGCGCCTCAGCTGGGCTTCGATGGCGGCCATAGAGGTGCTGCGCTGGTCGCGGTGACTGGTGGTCAATGTCAGCACGGCGCGCCGGGCTTCTGCCGCCGCGCCCGGGGCGAAGGCATCGCCACTGGAGCCGCCGCCGATCGAGCTGAAAACGCTTTTGACTTCAGGCTCGGACATGGCAGCCAAGCGAGCCAGTTCCGCCACAG
>JBIKZZ010000220.1:0-5701 GCA_044354435.1 Rhodoferax sp.
GGCCTTGGCTGTTGACCTCACTGGCGATACATGTGGCGTATTACAGCGCCCTCACAGCCGCCTACCAGCATGGCGACCTGGGGTTGACCTACCCCCTGATGCGCGGCTCGGCGCCGCTGCTGGTGGCGGTCTCGGCCACCTTCACACTGGGTGAAACCTTGACACCGATGGCCTGGGTCGGCGTGATCGGCATCAGCGCCGGCGTTCTGACTCTGGGCCTAAGCCCACATGCTTTTGCCGCGCCCAAGGCGGTTCGCTTTGCGCTGGTCAATGCGGTGATCATCGCGCTGTACACCGTGGTCGATGCGCTTGGCGTGCGCGCCTCCAGCGACGCTGCGCAGTATGTGGCCACCCTGTTCCTGCTGGACGGCTGGCCCTTTGCCTTGCTGGTGTTCTTGCGTCGGCGCGACACCGCGCTGGCGTATGCCAAACAGCGCTGGCCGCTGGCGCTGGGCGGTGCCATTGCCTCGCTCGGCTCTTACGGTATTGCCCTGTGGGCCATGACACAGGCGCCCGTAGCGATGGTGGCCGCGCTGCGAGAGACCTCGGTGCTGTTTGCGGTGCTGATGGGCGTCTGGTTCTTGAAAGAGCGCTTCAACCGGCGCCGACTGACGGGCACACTGATCATTCTGGGCGGGGTGATGGCCTTGCGGCTGGGCTAGCGCCGAGACCGATTAGCGCTGATTAACCAGATGGCCGTTCACAAACTTATGCAGCAAACTCGCGGCAAACGTCTGGTACGGGATACCCTCTTCAAGTGCACGAGCCTGCAGGCTTTTCAAGTCCCTTGAAGATATCCTGATGTTCAAACGCTGGTCTTTTTTGAAACTTGCTTCAGCGATGCCGCGGTGGTCTTTGAGCAACTGTGCCATGCCGCTGACAGGCTTGAGCGTGCCAGCCTCCCAAGCCTGCAGAACCTCAAGCTCTTCCTCATCGTATTTCACTTTTGTCTTCATGATTTACCTCCGGTATTGACGCGTCGCCTTCCGACTCGGAATGATCGTCTTCAAGAATAGCTCTGTTTCAGTTTCAATAAACGGTACGGCATAAACGTAATCATCCACTTGCACCATCGATATTTTTTGTCCTGGGTAGCTGCCCTGATTGGGGTGCTCAAGCACCGCGAGTTCGTTACCACTCGCTATTTCAAAAACGATTCTTTCGAAACTAATGCCCCGCTCCCGCAACAGCAACTGATTTTTCTCAGGTGACCAATTGAATATTTTGGGCTCTTTCACGTGTGCATTATAGGCACACATGAAGTCAATTTCATCGGCTGCCGGCATGAGCCCGCTCGTTTCACACTTGTCCGTATTCGCGCGGCCACCAGGCATTTACTCCTGGTGCAACTGCCATAATTTTCTGATGCGCCAACCCCACAGGACACCGCCATGACCCTCCCCACCCAAGCCGAAATCATCATCGTCGGTGGCGGCATTGCCGGTTGTTCCACCGCTTACCACTTGGCCAAAGCCGGCAAGACCGACGTGCTGCTGCTGGAGCAGGGCAAGTTGACCAGCGGGACCACCTGGCACGCCGCCGGGCTGATCGGGCAAATGCGGCCCAACCGCAACATGACGGCCATGAGCAAGTACGGCATCGAGCTGTATGCCACGCTGGAAGCTGAGACCGGGCTGGCTACCGGCTGGAAGCAGTGCGGCAGCGTCAATGTGGCGAGTACGCCTGAGCGCATGCAGGTGCTGCGCAAGCAGGCAGCCATGGCGCACAGCTTTGGCGTGGAATGCCACCTGATCTCGCCGCAGGAGGCGGGCGAGCGCTATCCGGTGATGCGCACCGACGACCTGCAGGGCGCCATCTGGCTGCCGGGTGACGGCAAGGCCAACCCGGCTGACCTGTGCATGTCGCTGGCTAAGGGCGCGCGCAACCGGGGCGTGCGCATGCAGGAGGGCATTGAGGTCACCGGCGTGATTGTCGAGAACGGCCGGGTTAAAGGTGTGCGCACCACACAGGGCGAGGTGCGCTGCGAGGTGCTGGTGAACTGCGCCGGCCAGTGGGCGCGCCAGTTTGGCCTGCTCGCCGGGGTGAACGTGCCGCTGTACCCGGCGGAGCATTTTTACATTGTCACCGGCAAGATCGAGGGCGTGCACCCCATGCTGCCGGTCATGCGTGACCCCGATGGCTTCATCTACTACAAGGAAGAGGTGGGCGGCCTGCTGATGGGCGGCTTTGAGCCGGTGGCCAAGCCCTGGCGCGTGGACCCGATTCCGGCGGACTTTCAGTTCCAGCTGCTGGGCGAGGACTGGGACCAGTTCGAGCCCCTCATGAAGAACGCCATTCACCGTACGCCCTGCCTGGAGACAGCCGAGATCAAGATGCTGCTCAACGGGCCGGAGAGCTTCACGCCGGACGGCAACTTCATTCTGGGCGAGGCGCCCGAACTGCGCAATTACTTTGTGTGCGCCGGCTTCAACTCCTCGGGCATCGCCAACTCGGGCGGCGCCGGCCGCCTGATGGCCGAGTGGATTGTGGGCGGCGAGCCCAGCACCGACCTGTGGGATGTGGACATCCGCCGCTTTGGCCCCTTCACCGGCAACCGCCGCGCGCTGGCCGAGCGCACCGCCGAAACTCTGGGCCTGCACTACGCGATGCGCTGGCCGCGCCAAGAATTGGAAACAGTGCGGCCACTGCGCACCTCGCCACTGTACGACCTGCTGGCGGCGAAGGGCGCGGAGTTTGGCAGCCGCAACGGCTGGGAGCGCGCCAACTACTTCAAGGCCAGTGCCGCCACCGCGCGCCCGGACCACACCCTGGGCCGGCCCGGCTGGCTGCCCGGGATGATCGAGGAGCAGCGCGCCACCCGCGAGACCGTGGCGCTATACGACCAAAGCTCATTCTCCAAACTGCTGCTGGCCGGCCGCGATGCGCTGGCGGTGCTGCAGCGCCTGTGCGCCAAGAACATGGACGTGCCGGTGAACCGCATGGTCTACACCGCGCTGCTTAACGAGCGCGGTGGCTTTGAGAGCGACGTGACCGTAATCCGCCAGCAGCCCAATGCCATGGGCGAACGCTTCCTGATCGTCACCGGCTCAGCGCAGACCGTGCGTGACTTCGACTGGATCGCGCGCCACATCCAGCCGCAAGAGCACGCGATCCTGACCGACATCACGCCGCTGTACAGCGTGCTGTCGCTGATGGGCCCTAACGCGCAGACCCTGCTGGCGCGCCTCTGCCCAGACGACCTGTCGGCCACCGGCCTGAAGTTCTCCTGGACCCGCCTGATCGACTTGGGCCATGCCCGGGTGAGAGCGGCGCGCATGAGCTACGTGGGCGGGCCGGGCTATGAGCTGTATGTGCCGGTGGAGATGACGCGCCATGTTTACCTAGCGCTGCAGGCCGCCGGCGCCGACCTGGGTCTACGCGATGCCGGCTACTACGCCCTGGATGCGCTGCGCATCGAGCGGGGCCGGCGCGCCTGGGGCGCGGAGCTCGGTCCGGATGAAACGCCCTTCGAAGCCGGCATGATGACCGCGGTGGACCTGGACAAGCCCGGCGGCTTCATCGGCCGCGATGCCCTGCTGGCACGCCAGGGGCAGCCCCTGCGCAAGAAACTGGTGACGCTGGTGGTGGCGTCAGCTGCGCATTACCTGTGGGGTGGCGAATCGATCTGGGTCAACGGCCAATCCGCCGGCGAGATTTCTTCAGCCGGCTGGAGCCCACGGGCCGGCGCCTGCGTGGCGCTGGGCTATGTGCGGGGCGACACTGCCAACCAGCCCCACAACGGCACGGCCGTCGAGCTGGACCTGTGGGGCGAGCGCATTGGTGCGCGCCTGTACGACCGCTGGCCTACCCCATCGCCCTTGGGCTGAGCCTTTGTGGCGTGCGGCTATTCAACGGTCAGTCAGGCTTCGCTGCGCGCTGCGACCCGGGTGGGTGACTTCCGAGCCGCTTTGCCAAGCGCGCCTTCAGCCCACTTGTTGAGGCTGGTGCCGCTTCTTGCCGCAGCCTTGAGCGCGGCGGCATGAACCTCAGGCGCAATGCGCAGCATGACCTTGCCGCTGGCCGGCTTCTCCGGAGCTGAACCGAGCTCCCTGGATGCAGCCAGATAGTCTTCGATGGCCGCGTGAAAGTTCGATTCGAACTCCGCCACCGACTCGCCGTGGAACTAGATGATGTCGTCGATGTCTTGAACGCGCCCCACAATGACCTTGTCTTCTGCATCAAAGACCATGCTGGCAGCGTAGCCCTTGTAGGACATGGAATTGATCATGGCTGCATCCCCATTCTTTCGACGAACTCCCGAACTGCCAGGACACGGTAGCGCGGTGCTTCCTTGCCTGGATGTGGCCGATGAAGGGTCATCTTCCGACCGCCAAACTCAGATGTGACGGACGAGCCTGCACCTTCAACGACTCTGCATCCAGCGGCCTTGAGCATGGATTCAATACGCGACCACTCAATGTTCCCATTGACGGGGTCTGTCAGCACCTTCTCGAGCGTCTTCCGCTGTGTTCCGTTCACGACGCGATGATAGCACTATGCTCAATTTGTGCAATCACTACGCTTGCCAGGGAATGTCTTGATCACCATCTCGCGGTACGGATCTGGGCGGCATCACGACCTGCTACAGGCCGGCGGCGTTAACCAACCCCACAGCGGAATGGCGGCCGCACAGGGCGCAATTCACGAAGTTGTCATAAGGCCTCCGTAGCATGAAGTTTGGTTTTTTATTCATCATGCTTTTTGGAGAAACAACGTGTCCCTTTCGTTTCGATTCGCATCAATCGCCATCGCTTTGGCAGCCATCTTGCCTCTCTCATCTCAGGCTCAACAACGCGCACTGACGGTCTACAGTTCCCTAGATGAAGATCAGGCTAAAGCCTTGATCAAAGCATTTGAAATCAAGCATCCGAGCATCAAAGTCAATGCAATTTTGGGATCAACTGCGCCGATCATCGCCCGAGTGATCGCAGAATCAGCGAGCCCTCAAGCAGACGTAATTTTGGGTAATGCAGTGTCTGCACTGATGGCGGCTGATGCACGCGGTTTATTGCTGCCCTACAAACCAAGCAGCTATGACAAGATTGCGCCCCTGATGCGTGACAACCGAGCCGAACCTGTTTGGGTTGGTATCGACGCTTGGGCGTCGTCGCTCTGCTTCAACACAGCGGAGGGTGCCAAGAAAAAAATCCCCGCGCCCACGTCGTGGATGGACCTGACCAAGCCCATCTACAAGGGTCAAATCACCATGCCAAGCCCGCTGTCGTCAGGAACCGCTTTACTGGCCGTAAATGGTTGGCTGACCGCATTTGGAGAACAACAAGGTTGGGCTTTCATGGACAAACTTCATGAGAATATTTCCCAATATGGCCACTCCGGTAGCGCGCCATGCCGTTTAGCGGGCTCGGGTGAAGCTTTGATCGGCATTTCTTATGCGACGCCCGGCGTAAAGCTAATCAACGATGGCGCGCCTATTCAAATCATTTTGCCAACCGAAGGTCTCGGCTGGGAGATTGAAGCGACAGCGATCGTCAAAGGCGCGCGAAATCTCGCAGACGCCAAAGTACTGGCTGAATGGTCTGCGTCCCGTGAAGCGGCCGAAATATCATCCAAGTTTCTGCCGATGACGGCTTATGACGACATCAAATCACTGCCTAAAAATTACCCTGTTGGCGAGAGCAGCAAACTGCTGAAAATGGATTTCGCAAGGTTGGCAGCCACCCGCGAGTCGATCATGGCAGAG
>JBIKZZ010000221.1:0-5692 GCA_044354435.1 Rhodoferax sp.
CACGACCCCCTGCTGGCGGCGCGACTGGCCGGCGAGTCGCGCCAGATGGCGCGCATGGCCGATGGCCTGGCCGCTCGGACCTTCCTGCTGCCCTGGCTGGCGCGCCCGCCGGTCGGTGTGACGGCGCTGACTCAGCTGGTCACCCATTCGGTCAGTCAACCGGTCACTCAACCGGTGCCAGTCCATCCTGCACAATCGGGCTGAGCGTTGGTCCGCTTCGGGTTGGCGCGATGTCCCATGCACCGCCACGCACCACCCCACCCCCCCGATCCACGCATCACCCTGCCACGCCGCCGCCTGCTGGCGGCTGGGCTGACGCTGCCCTGGTGGCCCGGCACCACTGCCGCGCTGGGGCCTCTGCGGCTGCAGTTCCCGCGCGACCTGGGCAGCCACCCCGACTTTCGCACCGAGTGGTGGTACATCACCGGCAGCCTGACCGGCGAGACGCCGGCGCAGAGCTTTGGCTTTCAGCTGACGTTTTTTCGCAGCCGGGTGGCTGCCACGCAGGGCATGCGCTCGGCCTTTGCGGCCAAGCAGCTGCTGTTTGCCCATGCCGCCGTGACCGACGTGGCGGGCAAGAAGCTCTGGCACGACCAGCGCTTGGCGCGCGCCGGCTTTGGCGTGGCACAGGCCAGCGAGACCGATACCGATGTGCGCCTGCGCGACTGGTCGCTGAGGCGGGATGGCAACGCTTACCTGGCGCAGGCGGCCGGTGCCGGTTTTGAGTTCACGCTGACGCTGACCGAAACCCAACCCTTGCTGCTGCAGGGGGACCGCGGCCTGTCGCGCAAGGGGCCAGAGCCCAAGCAGGCCAGTTTTTATTACAGCCTGCCGCAGCTGCGCACCACCGGCACGCTGCGCGTGGACGGCAAGGCAATAGGTGGCAAGGCGCTGGCGGTGCAAGGCCAGGCCTGGCTGGACCACGAGTGGAGCGACGAGCTGTTGCACCCGCAGGCCGTGGGCTGGGATTGGATTGGCATGAACCTGGCTGACGGCAGCGCGCTGACGGCGTTTCAGCTGCGCACCAAGGCGGGTGCCGCGCTGTGGGACGGCGGCTCCTTCCGCCACCCCGCCATGGGGCTGGACCCAGCGCCCCATGTGTTCAGCCCGGGTGAGGTGGTTTTCCGGCCGGTGCGGTACTGGGTCAGCCCGCTGACCGGGGCTCGCTACCCTGTCGAATGGCTGGTGCGCACGCCAGCCGACATCTACACCGTGCGGGCGATCGTTGACAATCAGGAACTCGACAGCCGAGCCTCCACCGGCACGGTCTACTGGGAAGGCCTGAGCGATCTGATTGACAGCAACGGCCGCCCGGTGGGCCGGGGCTACCTCGAAATGACCGGCTACACCGGGCGCTTGCAGCTGTAGCCACTTGCCCTGTCGCCAGTCAGCCCCACCTTGAGCACCATGACCACTGAACGCGCCAAATCGCAGAACCCCAAATCCTTGTCGGGTCTATTGCCCTTTTTGCGCCCTTACCGCACGCAGATTGCGCTGGCCGGCGTTTTTCTGGTGATGGCAGCGTTTGCAACTCTGGCTTTCCCGCTCGCACTGCGCAGCCTGATTGACGGCGGTCTGGTGCAATCAGACAAGGGCACCCAGGTGATGGCCCTGCGGGAACATTTTGCGGCCTTGTTTGCCGTGGCGGTGGCGCTAGGGTTGTTCTCGGCCGCGCGGTTTTACATGGTGAGCTGGCTGGGGGAGCGGGTCACGGCTGATCTGCGCAACGCCGTGTATGGACACGTCTTGAAGCAAAGCCCAGAATTTTTTGAAACGACACAAACCGGCGAGGTGCTGTCACGTCTGACCGCAGACACCACCCTAGTGCAAACCGTGGTCGGTTCATCCTTGAGCATGGGCCTGCGCAATGCCGTGATGGGGGTGGGCGCCTTGGGGATTCTGATCTGGACCAACCCGGTGGTGATGCTGCAGGTGCTGCTGGTGCTGGTGCTGATCGTGCTGCCCTCGCTCTGGTTTGGCCGGCGGGTGCGCAAGCTCTCACGCGCCAGCCAAGACCGGGTGGCCGACTCCAGCGCGATCGCCGCTGAGGTGCTGAACGCCATTCCCGTGGTGCAAAGCTACACCGCCGAGTCGCGCGAGGCCAAGCGTTTCAATGTCTCTACCGACAACGCTTTCCAGACCGCCATTCGGCGTACCCGGGCCCGCTCGGTCCTGGTGGCTTTCATCATCATCGCCACCTCGGCCGCCCTCTTGTGGGGCCTGTACCAGGGCACCCAAGCGGTGATGGCCGGACGCATCAGCGCCGGCCACCTGGGCCAGACCGTGGTGTATGTGATCATTCTGGCCAGTGCTTTTGCGATTCTGGGCGAGGTCTATGGCGACCTGCTGCGCGCCGCCGGCGCGACCGAACGGCTGATGGAGTTGCTGGGCAGCCACTCCCCCATTTCTTCACCATCAAAACCGGTCCCAGCCCCCGTCCAGCTTGAAGGTAGCGCTATTGAATTTGAAGCAATTCAATTTCACTACCCGTCGCGGCCGAACCAGCCGGCGCTGAGCAAGTTCTCACTGACAGTGAAGCCGGGTCAAACGGTGGCCATCGTCGGGCCCAGTGGGGCCGGCAAGAGCACGGTGTTTCAGTTGCTGCTGCGCTTTTATGACCCTGCAGAGGGCCGCATCCTGATCGACGGCGTGGCCACTCGCGCGCTGAGCCTGCACGACCTGCGCCAGCGGGTTGGCATCGTGCCGCAGGACGCGGTGATTTTTTCCAACAGCGCGCTGGAGAACATCCGCTATGGCCGCCCCGAAGCCAGCGACGCCGAGGTGGAGGCCGCCGCCCGCGCCGCCTTTGCCGACGAATTCATACGTGCCCTGCCGGAGGGGTACCACACCTTCCTGGGCGAGCGCGGCGTGCGCCTGTCGGGGGGTCAGCGCCAGCGCATTGCGATCGCGCGGGCCATGCTGAAAAACCCGCCACTGCTGCTGCTCGACGAGGCCACCAGCGCGCTGGACGCCGAGAGCGAGCGCATGGTGCAGGCGGCACTGGAATCCGCCATGCGCGGCCGCACCACGCTGGTCATTGCACACCGGCTGGCCACTGTGCAAAAGGCAGACCACATTGTGGTGCTGGACCATGGCCAACTGGTAGAACAGGGAACGCACGCCGAGTTGGTGGCACAAGGCGGTGTCTACGCCGGGTTGGCCGCGCTGCAGTTCAACGCCTGAGCCACGCCTGCGGAACAGCCGACGGCACGGGTATGGGTCTGAGGCATTGATCTGAATATTGGTCTCAGGCATTGATCTGTTGCCTTAAGCAGCGTAGACTTATGACACCATCAACGCCATGACCTCCACCCAACTGATTTACATGCATGGTTGCCGTCACTGCCGTCAATAGCGCGACACCCTCGCTGCCCCTGCAGCGGGTGGACGCGCCTGAACGGCAAGCCCAGCGGGAGGCCGCGGCGGCGCAGGTTGAGGCCAAGGTAAAACGGCAACAGGCGGATCGGGCCGAGCTTGAGTCCAGCATGCGCAATTTAGCTGCGCGCCTGCAGCAGGTCGAAGGCCTGTACAGCCGCCCACCAGCGCGCAGCACCAGAACCGTGTTGCCACCCGCTTTTCAGGCCTTCATCGTCGAGCAGCACAACGCGACCCTCGGCGAACGCATGGCCAGCGGAACATCGCTCAAGCTACGCCCCGACACCGATCCAGTCCGCAATGCCCAAGGGCACGCCACAGGCCGTATCGTCGACCTCGTGGCTTAAACGGCGGCCGGCCTTACTGCAACTGGCCTTTGAGCGATTCCGGCAGTGGCAGCGGCATCACGGCAATACCCTCGTCAATCAAGGCCTCAGTCTCAGCCGCCGAGGCCTTGCCCCGGATACCGCGTTCCTTGGCCTCGCCGTAATGGATCCGTCGCGCTTCTTCGGCGAACTTGTCGCCCACGTCGTCTGTGTTGGCCAAGATGCGACGGGCCATCGCCATCCAGGCCATTTGCATCGCCTGCTCAGGCTGGTCCGTCAGGGCGACATCTTGCACCGGCTTGGCCTCTGGACGGGTTGCCCCCAAATTCAGTCTCGGTGCGCTAAGTTTCTTGGTGATGCTGGCGTCACCACAAACCGGGCACTCCACCAGACCACGGCCGCATTGGGCAACAAAATCGTCCTCAGACGCAAACCAGCCCTCAAACACATGCTGTTGCGAACAGGCCAGATTCAAAACTTTCATGGTGCGATTATGCAGCGCACCCTGTGCCAGCGGCAGTCTGCCAATCCAAGCCCCAGGCGCCGCTCAGCACATTTTGCAGCCACAGCGCTCCCGCAAGGGTCTTGCCGTCTGTCACCTGCCCGCTCATGCACCATTGAAGCAGCTCAGCCGGGGTGGCGGTGAAGACATCCAAAAACTCGCCTTCATCCAGCTGCCGTTCGCCAGCCGTCACGCCACGGGCAAACCAGATGTCAATGAATTCGGTCGAGTAAGAGATCACCGGGTGCAACATGCCAGCGCGCGCCCATTCGGAGGCCCTGTAACCCGTCTCCTCCATCAATTCGCGTTGGGCGCAGGCCAGGCTTGTCTCGCCCGGATCCAACTTGCCAGCCGGAAACTCGATCATCACCCGCTTGACCGGGTAGCGGAACTGCCTCTCCAGCACGACACGCCAGTTGCCAAGCTCATCTTGCAGCATGGGCACCACCATCACAGCACCTGGATGGACCACATACTCGCGCGTGGCCACCTGGCCATTGGGGAGTTGCACCGAGTCGCTGAAGGCATGCAAAAACCTGCCCTTGAGCAGCTCTTGACTGCTGAGCTTGATTTCGGTCAGGTGTTGGTCTGGATCAGTCATGCTGACCGCCACAAGACTCTGTCAGGATGCCACAGCTTTGCGAGCAAGGCTTCAACTGCCCAGCATTTGCACGACAGCACGTGCGCACACCGCCATCAAGCCACCAGGCAGCAGGCCTAGCACCAGCACCAGTGCCCCGTTGATGGACAGCACCACACGCACGTCCAGCGGAGCGGAAACCGTGCTAGCCGTAATAGGCTCGTCAAAGTACATGACCTTCACGACGCGCAAGTAGTAAAACGCGCCGATCAAGGACATCATCACCGCAAAGACCGCCAGCCCGATGGACACAGCCTGACCCGAAGCCACCAGCGCCTGCAGCACAGACAGCTTGGCATAGAAGCCCACCATCGGCGGAATACCCGCCAGCGAGAATAGACAGACGGCCATGACTGCCGCATACAGCGGACTACGCTGGTTCAGCCCGGCAAAGTCAGCGATTTCTTCACTCTCAAAACCGTCCCGCGCCAACAGCAGGATGACACCAAAGCTGGCCAGCGTGGTCAACACATAAGTGATGACGTAAAACATGGACGAGCTGTAAGCGTTGGCCGCTGAATCGACCTGGCCATTGACCACCCCCGACATCATGCCCAGTAGCACAAAACCCATCTGGGAGATGGTCGAAAAAGCCAGCATGCGCTTGAGGTTGGTTTGCGCAATCGCCGCCAAGTTGCCGACCAGCAGCGAGCCAACAGACAACACCATCAACATCTGCTGCCAATCAATTGCCAGCGGCAGCATGCCTTCGACCAGCAGCCGGATCATGATCGCAAAAGCAGCCAACTTGGGCGCGCCACCGATCATCAGCGTCACAGCAGTCGGTGCGCCCTGGTAGACGTCTGGAATCCACATGTGGAACGGCACAACACCCA
The DNA here is from genome assembly GCA_044354435.1 of Rhodoferax sp. Classification (GTDB taxonomy): domain Bacteria; phylum Pseudomonadota; class Gammaproteobacteria; order Burkholderiales; family Burkholderiaceae_C; genus Rhodoferax. Next base: position 5,680 of record JBIKZZ010000221.1, read on the forward strand.
GCTTGAAGGCCAG
>JBIKZZ010000222.1:0-5643 GCA_044354435.1 Rhodoferax sp.
AAGCGGTCCAGCACTTGCTGCAGCTGCGCTGTGATGGCTCGACCATCGCCCAAGCGCGCTGTCTGATTGACCACCAATCGAATGCTTTGGCGCTTTTGTTGTCCGGCCAGCACCTTGATGGTGGCATAGGCATCGGTAAGCGAGGTGGGTTCCGGTGTGGCGACGACCAAGACCTCAGAGGCCAGCGACACCGCAAACAGCACGACATCGGAAATACCGGCGCCGGTGTCGAGCAGCACGATGTCGTAGTGCGGCGTGAGGCCATTCATGATGCGAAGAAAATCGTCGCGCACCTCGGCGCTAAGCCGCGAGTACTCGACCATGCCAGACCCTGCCAACAGCACGGAGAAGCCGCCAGGGGCTCTGACGATCGCGTCTTCGAGCTTGGCTTTACCAGTGAACACATCGTGCAACGTGACTTTGGGATAGAGATTGAGTACAACATCCAAGTTGGCCAGCCCAAGGTCGGCGTCAAGCACCAGCACGCGGTTGCCGCGTTTGGCCAGAGCTGCCGCTAGATTGGCCGACACAAAGGTCTTGCCCACGCCGCCCTTGCCGCTGGTGATCGCCAACACCTTGCCGACAGGCTTGGCGCGCGTCGGGCTGGCCGTGGGCGGGTCTTTGGGAGGGTTCAGCACATCGGTCATCGTGAATTCACCTTATTCATTGCGCGGCCCGAGGCGATTGGCTCGGGGCATCATTGGCCACACTGTCGATCCAGGCGGTATCGCCAAGGGAGAGGTGCCCAAATAGCAGACTTTTTTCTTCTGCACTGACCGAAGTCTTCTGTTGTGCGTCTATGCAAACCCGGTTGCGGCCCTCGGATTTGGCACGGTACAACTGTAGGTCAGCGCGATCCGTCCAGATCGCGGTGGTGGAGCGAATCCATTCGGGCGCGAAGGCGCCGCCAATGCTGACGGTCACCTGCAGCTCTGCGCGGCTGACCAATGTGATGCGCAACGATTCAATGGTTTCGCGAATTCGATCTGCCACGATCTTGCCAAAGGCGATGTCGCAAGACGGCAGAATTACAGCGAATTCCTCACCGCCATAACGTGCCACTGTGTCCATGGGTCGCACACAATCCGCCAGGCATCGGGCAATCATCTGCAGGACTTGGTCGCCGGCCAGATGGCCATGCGTGTCATTGATTTTCTTGAAATGGTCGATGTCCAGCATGAGCAACAGCGCTGGCTCGCCAGATCGGGCAACTGCTTCGATTTCAAGGCCTAGCACGTGGCGGAAATGACGTCGGTTGGCCAGGCCGGTCAGGGGGTCTTTCAGGGATAACTCGCACAACTGGTCAATCACACTCTGCAAAAAGGCTGAGGGTGAAGTGCTGGCCTCTGGTAATTGGCTTGAAGGATCATGCCGCAGCAGTGCGAGGGCACCTTCCAACTGCAAGTCAAGCAGATTGATCATGGGTCATCAGTGTGTCGAAGCCAGTACAGGGCAATATCATGGCGCAACGCAGCGCATCAAAACTGAGTCTAACAGCAGGAAATTGCTGCAAACTCGGAAATTGGCTGCCGATCGCGGCTCATCCTTGAGGGTAGCGGGTCTGTACCAACTTCAAGTCTTTGGGCCACACACGATGCATTGCGGATTGCGTGGCAAGCGCAATTCTTGCCATACCATGGCCCGACCATCCAGCATCAAAAGGCGCCCGGTCAAAGGCTGCCCCGCGCCGCTGATCAGCTTCAGCGCCTCAGCGGCCTGCATCGCGCCGATGATCCCCACCAGCGGGGCAAACACGCCCATGGTGGCGCAGCGGGTTTCCTCAAAGTCGCGATCGGGGGGGAATACACAGGCGTAGCAGGGCGAGTCGTCAGCACGTGGGTCATAAACACAAATTTGACCGTCAAAACGGATGGCCGCACCCGACACCAGCGGTTTGCGGTGCTTGACACAGGCGGCATTGATGGCATGCCGGGTGGCGAAGTTGTCGCAGCAGTCCAACACGATGTCTGCCAAGGCTACCTCGCGTTCCAGCAAGGCGGCATCGGCGCGCAGCGGCAGGGCCCGGACGGTGACCTCGGGATTCAGTGCCGCGACCGCATCGCGCACTGAGCCGGCTTTGCCCTGCCCAATGCGGTCTGTGGTGTGAGCAATCTGACGCTGCAGGTTGGTGAGGTCTACCACATCATGGTCTGCCACCGTGAGGTGGCCCACGCCTGCTGAGCCCAGATAAAGGGCCACCGGGGAGCCCAAACCACCCGCGCCTACCATCAGTACCCGGCTGGCCAGAATGCGCTCCTGCCCTTCTATCCCGATCTCATCGAGCAGGATGTGGCGCGAGTAGCGCAGCAGTTGGTCATCCGTCATGGGCGCTTAATTTTCCTTCTTCTCTTCCTTGCGTTCAGTCAGCGTCTTGCTGACGAGGACGGGGCGCCCCTTGAGCTGGTTGAGGGCCTGGATCAGCTGGAAATCTTTGTCGGAGCCGTACTCGGGCAGCTTGCGATCGGCCACCGGCTTCTTCATCTCATCCTCGAGTCTTTTGCGGGCTTCTTCACGCGCTTTTTCCCGGGCTACGTCTTTCACCTCGGCGCCTTGACCGCTGCTCAAGTGTTTTTCCAGGTCAGCCTCGCGGGTGCGCAGCGCGGCAAACAGGTTACCTTCTTCAGTTTCATCAACCATGACATCGGGCACGATGCCCTTGGCCTGGATCGACTTGCCGCTGGGCGTGTAGTAGCGGCTGGTGGTGAGCTTGAGTCCGGCGCTTGGGCAGTTGTCCATACGGAAAGACGGGTCCAGACACACGACGGTCTGCACCGAGCCTTTGCCAAAGGTCTGGTTGCCCATCAGGATGGCGCGCTTGTGATCTTGTAGCGCGCCGGCGACGATCTCACTGGCCGAGGCGGAGCCCTCGTTCACCAGAACCACCACCGCCACGGTCTTGAACACCCCTTTGGTCACATCATGCAGTCGCTTAAGCGGATCAGAGCTACCGCGCCGCTGGTAAAACTCAGGTGCAGCCTTGTAGATGAACTTGCTCTCTGGTAACTGCCCATTGGCTGAGACCACGGTCACGTTTTCCGGCAGAAAGACCGCCGATAGGGCCACCGCTGCGTCAAGGTAGCCACCCGGGTCATTGCGCAGGTCAAGCACCAGGCCCTTGAGCTGGGGGTTTTGCTTGTAAATCTCTTCGGCCTTTCGGGCGAAGTCTTCCACCGTGCGTTCCTGAAACTGGCTGACCCGGATCCAGCCATAGCCGGGCTCAATCAGTTTGCCACGTACCGACTGGGTGCGGATCTCGTCGCGCGTGATGGTGACCGGGAAACTGCGGTTCTCGGACTTGCGCAGAATGGTCAGGATCACCTTGGTGTTGGGCTCACCGCGCATGCGCTTGACGGCCTCATTGAGTGCCAACCCCTTGACCAGCGTGTCGTCAATTTTACTGATCAGGTCACCGGGCTTGAGCCCCGCGCGGTCTGCTGGCGAACCCTCAATTGGGGAAACCACTTTGACCAGGCCCTCTTCCATGGCAATCTCAATGCCTACACCGGCAAATTTGCCGGTGGTGCCCTCGTTGAACTCCTTGAGTGATTTCTTGTCAAGGTATTGAGAGTGCGGGTCCAGGCTGGACACCATGCCCACGATGGCATCGGTGATGAGCTTTTTGTCGTCGAGGGGTTCGACGTAATTGCTTTTGACCATGCCAAACACGGCAGCGAGCTGCTGCAGCTCCTCAAGCGGCAACGGCGCGAACGTACCCCGTGCCACGGTTTGCAGTGACACGGTCGTCAGAGCGCCGGCCATCACGCCCAGTGCCACCCAGCCACTGATCTTCAGTTTTTGTCCCATAGTCTTTCCTGTGCGCTACCAATATAAACGTTTGGATGCCGCAGACCTTGCGGAGTTCCCTATTTAACTAGGCTTTACCTTGTGATGCCACGGCTGCCGCAGCCTTGGCGACGGCCTGTGCATCACCAAGATAGTAATGCCGGATCGGTTTTAGCGTATCGTCCAGTTCGTAAACCAGCGGAATACCATTGGGGATGTTCAGTCCGACGATGTCTTGATCAGAGATGCCGTCCAGGTACTTCATCAGCGCCCGGATCGAGTTGCCATGCGCTGCCACCACCAGCCGCCGGCCGCTCTTGAGGGCCGGAGCGAGTGCCTCGTTCCAGAACGGCATCACCCTTGCGACGGTGTCTTTGAGGCATTCGGTGAGTGGTACCTGCTCCGGCTTGAGCCGCGCATAGCGCGGGTCGCCGCGCTCGCAGCGCGGGTCGGCTGGGTCCAGCGGCGGCGGCGGCACGTCATAGCTGCGGCGCCAGGCCAAGACCTGGGCCTCGCCGTATTGGCGAGCCATGTCGGCTTTGTTCAGACCTTGCAGGGCACCGTAATGGCGCTCGTTCAGGCGCCAGTTGTTGACCACCGGCAGCCAGGTGCGGTCCATTTCGTCCAGAACATGCCACAGGGTACGGGTGGCGCGTTTCATAACGCTTGAGTAGGCCACGTCAAAGTCAAAGCCGGCGGCCCTGAGCATTTGGCCGGCGTTCTTGGCCTGCTCCAGCCCTGTTGCCGTGAGGTCGACGTCAGTCCAGCCGGTGAAACGGTTTTCAAGGTTCCAGGTCGACTCGCCGTGGCGAATAAGAACAAGTTTATGCATGGTCCGCAATGACAGGGTTGGCGTTCGAGTGGCCAGAATAAGGGGCAGTGCGTGTGGCCAAGCCGCAGGCGCACTACACTGCGCACCCCGCCATTCTAAAATGCGTGGCAGGGCTATCCGGCCAGAGTTGAAAGAAAAGGACACAAGTTGAAATTCATTGTCGATAACTGGATGTTGATCAGCGTTGCGCTGGTGTCGGGCAGCTTGCTGTTATGGCCGGCGATCCAGGGCGCCAGCGTCTCGGGTTTGAGCGCGACCCAAGCCGTGCAGTTGATCAACCGCGAAAAAGCCGTTGTCGTGGATGTTTGCGAAGCCGAAGAGTTTGCTGCCGGGCATGTGGTGGGCTCCAAAAATGTGCCACTCAACCAGCTCGAAGACAAGTTACCTGGGCTGGTTAAAAACAAGGCGCTGCCACTGATACTGGTTTGTCAAAGCGGCGCGCGCTCGGGCCGTGCCCTAGCCGTGGCCAAGAAGCTGGGCTACGCGCAGGCGCAGTCGTTGGCGGGTGGTTTGGCTGGCTGGCGCAGCGCCAATCTGCCCTTAGAAAAAGCCTGACCCATCGCTATTACTTTCATTTTTCAGAGCCAGACCGAATCGCTATAGGAAGTTGCCATGCAAGCCGTCAAGATGTACACCACCGCTGTTTGCCCGTATTGCGTGCGGGCCAAGCAGATTCTCAAAGCCCGCGGCGTCGAGCACATCGAAGAAATTCGAATTGACACCGATCCCGAACAACGTCAGCAGATGATGGACCTGACCGGCCGGCGCACCGTACCCCAGATCTTCATTGGGGCCACCCATGTGGGCGGCTGTGATGACCTGATGGCGCTGGACGGGCAGGGCGGTCTGCTGCCTCTGCTACAGGCTGCGGCCTGAGATAATCCGCGGCTGATCCCGCCTGTGGGCCCATCTTCGCGGCCTGGGTGCGGGTTTTTATTGACCAGAAAGTATCGCCATGGCAGAGCAACTCGACCCCGTTTTTCAGATTCAGCGCGTCTACCTGAAGGAAGCCTCGCTGGAGCAACCCA
>JBIKZZ010000024.1:0-21351 GCA_044354435.1 Rhodoferax sp.
GAGATCCAGAAACTCGGATTGCTTCACCCGGCCGGCGAGCTGTCGTTGGCACAGGTGGAGTCCGCTGTACTGAATGTGGCCCGGTTCGACGTTTTCAAGCTGTCTGAGGCCGTGCTGGCTGGCCAGGCTGGCCGGGTCCAGCGCATGCTGGATGGTCTCAAAGCCGAGGGGGAGGCCGAGGTGCTGGTGCACTACACGCTCAGTGAAGACATTCGTGCCCTCAAGCGCGTCAAGGACGCGATCGCCGCTGGTCGGCCCCTGCCGATGGCCTTGCGTGAAAACCGGGTCTGGGGCATGAAGGAGCGTTTGTTCGAGCGCGTTTTGCCACGGCTGACCGATGTGAAGTTGGCCGAGCTGTTGCAGGCCGCGCATCTGGTGGATGGCATTGTCAAGGGCCTCAAGCAAGCCCACTGGCCGCAGGACGGCTGGCAGGCCATTCACCGGCTCGCGCACATGCTGTGCCTGCTGTGCGTGCCACAAGCACCAGCGCAGACCCGTTCACGCCCGCCACCTGGGGCGCATTGAATAGCGCGGGAATGCTCGCCATCACCTCACGGTTGGAATGAAAAACTGTCAGAAGGATGAACCCGGGCCGGCCAGGAATTCAAGCTCCTCGGCAGTGGAAGCCCGCCCGAGGATGGCGTTGCGATGAGGGTAGCGGCCAAAGCGGTCGATGATGGTCTTGTGCTGGTGCTCGGAGGCCAGACTGTTTTCCAGTCCGGCCTGGCTGAAAAGTGCCTGCGCGGTGCTATGGATGAGCTGCGATTCACTGTGCATGTAGGGCATGTACATGAACGCCCGTTGCCGGATCTCGAGGACGGCATCGGCACCAGCAGCCACGGCAGTTTGCGCCAGCGCAAGAGCCATCGCATCGCAGGCAAAGGCCTGAGGCTGGTCCCGGTACATGTTGCGCGAGAACTGGTCCAGCACAATGATTTCAGCCAGCCGGCCCGGCGGCGTCTCCCGCCAGGCGTAAAGCTCGCAGCGTGCGGCGGCGGTGTGCAGGCTGCCAAAGCGCGATTCGATCAGCTGGTCAAACTCCGCCGATTTGGTCCACCACTGCTTGGCGTCGATCTCCCTGAACCAGAAGTCCAACACGGCCTGGGCCGTCATGACAGCCGCCCCTGCTGTTGCAACTGCTCGCCCAACTCCGCAATGTGGCGCACCCCGGAGGCCAAGGTGGCTGGCGAACTGTGTACCGAGTAGGGGCCCAGCACCAGCTCGTGGGGATGCTTGGCCGCTGAGCCCAGCAAAAACGCGCAGTCGCCCTCGGCTTCAAAATCGAGGCGGGCGTGACCGTCCTCAAACACCGCCAGTTCCCGCACCAGACGCGTACCGGCGACGTGCAGCGTGCCGCTCTGAGCAAACGCCCATGCCACCTGATGCATGGCCGGTGGCTGGTAGTGCCAGCGCTCGCCGTCTTGCAGGGTGACCCAGTAATAGTTCAGGTCCCAGGGTGCCGGGATCGGGCTGACGGCATCGCCATGGGCGCCCAGCAGCACGCGCACCGGGCCATTGCTCGGGACCTGCTCGGGCTGCAGGAACAGGGCCGACGCAGGCGCCAATTCATGCGAGGGCGGCAGCGCGAACCAGATCTGGAAGGCCTGTAGCGTCTGGGTTTGTGGGTCGGATGACACAGGCTGTGCCCGGTGCCAGATGCCGCTGCCCGCCGCCATCCACTCAATGCCACCCTGGCGGACCACATCCACCTGCCCCGACGAGGTTTCGTGCTGCATGTCAAAGGTCAGTGGGTAGGTCAGCGTGGCGATGCCGGAGTGCGGGTGAAACCCGAAATTAGGCCCACCGCCGCCAGGCGCTTCCACATAATCCAGAAAAATAAAAGGCTTGATCAGTTGCCCGATGTCACCCGGGCTCATCAGCCGGGTGATCGGGCCGTGGCGCCGCCCGGAGGTGCGGGTGACGAGAGGTCTTGAAGTAGGCATATCCGGAATTTTGATCAGAGCTGGCCAGTGTAGGCATTAACGCGGTGAAGCTGCAGGCGGTACAAACCCTTCGACGATGACGATCTGGAACTGCGCCACGCCGGCTCGCAGAGCGATCGCCTCCTGGTAGCCCGCAGAGTTGAAGCAGGCTTGTGCTGCTGCGTAGCTGGGGAACTCGATGAGATAGGGCCGCCCTGGCACCGCGCCCTCGACCACCGTAGCCACGTCACCGCGCGCCAATACGCGACCGCCTTGTGCGGCAATCAGCGGCCCCGCCACGCTGGTGTAGTTGCCGAAGCGCGAGGGCTCGTTGATGGTGGCGAAGACGATCCAATAGCCTTTGAGTGCTGCGTCTTGCGGATTGTCCAGTCGGGATGCTGTCATGGTGTACTTTCATTCATGGTTGGATGCTGGGGACGAGCCGGGCCAGTGCTGCTAGGCACCTTGGACGATCTTGTCGCCATTTGAGTATTGGCCGTGGAAGTGGAACCAGTCTTCGGCGGACAAGGCATCCGGCAGTATTTTCTTGAACGCTTGCGGTGTTCCGCGTGGGCCCTTTTGCACTTCGTAGTACAAAAACATGTGATGGATGTCTTTGAGCAGCAGGCGGCGCAAAAACAGTGGCATGGCCAGCCGTGCTTTGACGGGCAGGCCGCTGACCTTGGACATGGCTGTCGCCACCTGCGACAAGTCGCCTTGCCAGCCGATCACATCGAGCGTCTTGCCCAACCATTGTTGTGGGTTCTTCAGCTGAATCGCGGCCGCTCGGCCAATGTCATAGGTGGCGCAGTATTTGCAGTCTTGCAGCGACAAAAACTTGACGACGCCCTTTTTCAAGGGGTTCCAGTTGGCGGCGTCGTCCAGGTTTTCAAAGAAGGCGCAGGGCCGCAGAATCGAGAACGGGACTCCGGATTCACGCAGGTATTTCTCCAGGGCCAGCTTGGCGTGCAGGTGTTTGACATGCTCGTCAAACAACTCGGCGTCGGCCACACTCATGAACACCATGTGCTCAACCCCGGCCGCCTTGGCGGCATCGATGGCGGCGCGGCCTTGCTGAAATTCCAGATCAGCGCTTTTCTTGGCAGCGCCAAAATAGTCGGTGATGACGAACATTTTTTTAGCGCCACTTTGGGCCAATGCTCGGTCCAGGTCCGCGCGCAGCGTGTAGTTGCAAACCACCGGCTTCACCCCCTGGGCGGCCAGTGTGTTGTTGCTGGAGCGGGTGGTGCCATACACCTCAAAGCCGACTTCCCGGAGCGCCCGGCAAACATTGCGCCCTACCTTGCCGGTGGAATTGAGTACGAGAATTTTTTCAGCGGACATGAGAATACCTTTGTTGGGGATGGGATTCCGGCATGAGAGCCTTCATCAAAAGCGGTATGGCGCGACGCCTTCAGGCCCGGCGCCAGGTCGATGAGTAGCCCGTCCGGGAGGATCGTTTGATGATTAGCCAGGCCACAAACAAGCCGAGCACGCCGTAGCGGCCCACTTAGGTGGTGGCGGTGGCGGCGGCGCCGGCTGCAGGCGTCGGGTTTGAAGGGTTCACGGTGGAGTCCTGTGCTGAGTTGATCAAGGGAGTCATTGTCCGAAGCAATGCCGACGGGATAAAGCCCATCAAATAGAATGGATTGCTGCATTGGCGGCACAATCTGGCCATGGATATCTTCAGAAACATGAACCTTTTTGTTCAGGTGGCCCGGGCCAACAGCTTTCGGCGTGCCGCCGAGGTGCTCGGCCTGCCCAACTCTACGGTGTCGCGTCGAATTGCCGAGCTAGAGCGTGATGTGGGCCTGCGCCTGTTCAACCGCAGCACCCGCCGGGTCGAGCTAACCGAGGGCGGCCGCCTGTACTTCGACAACTGCAAGCGCATCATCCAGGAGGCTGAGCTGGCGCACCAGGAACTCACCCACCTGCACGCTCAGCCCAGTGGCGTCATTCGGGCCTCGATGCCGGTGGACTTCAGCGTGATCTACCTGAGCCCGCTGCTGGCCGATTTTTCGCGCCGGTACCCTGGCATCCGTTTTAGTCTGGACCTGACCCCGAACCATGCCGACCTGGTGGGTGACCCGGTCGATGTGGCCATCCGAATGGGGCCGCCAAAAGACCAGAGCCTGATCGCTCGCCCAATCGCCAGGCTGGGCACGGTGCTGGTGGCCTCGCCCGACTATTTGCAGCGGCGCGGTGTGCCTGCCCAGCCGGAGGATTTGCTGAGCCACGATTGCCTGCGCATGAAAGACGCCCCCTGGACCCTGATCCACCGCGATGGCAGCAGCCAGAGCGTAGATGTCACCGGCCAGTTCGTGGCCAACAACCGGGGCTTGTTGCAGCAACTGGCCTTGAGCGGCCAGGGCATCGTGCAGTCGGCTGACACCTGGGTCCAGGCCGACTTGGCCGCACAGCGCCTGGTGCGGGTGCTGCCCGACTGGGCGCCGCCGGTGGTCGAGGCTTTTGCCCTGACCGCCACTCGGCTGCTGCCGGCCAAGGTGCGGGTGTTCATTGACTACCTGGTGGCGAACATGACCGGGGCCGACCAGAGGCGGACTTAAGCGGCCGGCGCGACCGACAAGCCTTGTACTTTGTGTTGCGCGATCAGGCTGGCCACCAGCCCCGACGTCTTGGCGCCCTCGACAAAGTTACGGAGAAAGGCCTCGGCTTCGGGCTGGCCCTTGCCACAACCAATCGCTTGTTGTACGGCCATGAACCCGCCTGGCAGGATCACATGCCCGGGCGCCTTGGCCAAATCACCGATCAACCCAGGACGTAGCCCGGCCAGTGCGTCGACCTTTTCGTTGAGGTAGCGATCGAGTGCCGCGCCACCCCCGTCGCAGCGCAGCAGCGTCGCATGTTGGTTGTTGCGCTCTAGCCAAAGGCCATAGGCGCTACGTGCGGACACGGCGATCGTTACACCGGGCTGGTCCACGTCAGCCACGCACTTTAAGCGTGACCCGGGAGGCACCAAATAACTGGCTTCGATCTCGCAATAGGCAGGAGTGAAGGCGGTTGTCTGTGACCGCAGGGGGTCTGCCCCCAACAACCCAATGTCCCACGCGTCCGTGCCCGCCGCGTCAGCCAATAGACCCGGATTAGCAAACGGCACCAATTGCAGGGGTACGCCCAGCAGCCTGGCGACTTCGGCAGCCATGCTCGGCGCTACGCCCACCGGGTCGCCGCCCTCGGTCTTCCCGTTGACCAGCAGAAAGTTGCTCATGTTGATGCCAACGCGAAGCACACCCTTTGGCGCGAGTTGTTTAACCACGAGGGGGGCTAGGCTAAGGATTGGTGCGGACATCGTGTTTTGGTGAAGTGGGGTTTTGGGCTGCCGGCGTCATTCTGGAAGCGGATGGCGGTGCAGGAATTTGAGCACAAGCGGGCTCGCGACCCAGCGGAACTCCTCAAAATAGCTGTGCCGTGCACCATCGATGAGCTGCAGTTGGGCCCCGGGGATCCGGTTTTTCAGCAGCCTTGCGTTCGCGCTGGTGTTGATTTCATCCTGGCTACCGTGAATGACCAGGGTGGGAGCGGCGCCACTCGGGCGACACCAGGGTGTGGCGCAGGCTGGCCCAGTCGGCGCGCACGCCGTCCCACTCGCGGTGGTCGCTGTACTGGCCTGCCAGCAGCAGCAGCGGCGCGCCAGAGCCAAGGGTCTCAAAATACAGACTTGTGCCGTCTGGTGTGGTGGCCAAAGGCATGGGAGGTGGGCGCTTATCGAATAGCTCCGGATGACGCGGCCTACTTGGTTCAGATGCACCAAATGATATTCTGATCTTGCGCCATGCTGTGGGTAGGACAGGGCGGTTTGCGAATCAAAGTTAAACATCAGTCGGCTAGACATAACCAAAGCGTTATCGACTCATAACGTATTGCCGCATTGCTAAATTTCGCTGTAGCCCGTGAGTTAGCTGCTTGCACAAACGAAACAGACGCCATGCGAACTCCCAACAAACCCAACTCGCACATTCAAAGCGCCGACGCGCGGGTACGCCGGCGCACCATCTTGCTGGGTGCTGCCGCTGCGCCGTGGATGCTTGCCGACGCCGGAGCACAAACACCGGCAGATGGATTCCCGACCTGGCCTATGCGCCTCATTGTCGGATTCACTGCCGGCAGCATCGGTGACTTGTTCGTGCGCGCTAGTGCAGCAACTGGGTCCGCAGCTTGGCCAGCCCATCGTGGTCGAAAACAAACCGGGGGCCAGCCAGATGATCGGTGCCGAACTGGCGGCACGCGCCGCACCGGATGGCTACACGCTGTACCTGGGCACGCAAGGCGGCCTGGTGCTGAATGCCGTCGTGCGCTAGAAGCTGCCGTGTGACCCGATGGCGGACTTCACGCCGATGTACCTTTATGTCAACCCCCGGTGCCTGGCAAGTCCACTGCGGAACTGATTGCGCTGGCCAAGGTGATGCAGAGGGCGGGCGTTACGCCGGAATGACTTTGATATCCAGGCAACTCCACCGGCACTTGCGTCGAGCTGGTATCCAGGACGAATGAAGCCGTCGCCCTAATGTGCTGTGCAGCAAATATATGCAAGACAGCCCACTAGCGGGGGGTGCTCAATGCGCATCCAGGTTGAAAAAGCGCCGCGCGTTGTCGTACATGACCTTTTGGCGATCCTCCGCCGACAGTCCCACTTCTTTCAACACCTGCAGGCAGGCTGCAGGGCTCCAGCACGGGTAGTCAGTGCCGTACATGATGTGGTCCACACCGTAGAACTCCAACGCGAAGCGCATGCCCAGCGCATGCGGGTTAACTGTGTCGGTGTACATGCGCTTAAGGTACGTGGTGGGCGACTTTGGCAGATTCGCGCGGCCGGAGTTCTTGTCCATCCGGCCGGCCTGGTAAGGCAGTGCGCCGCCCGTGTGCGACATGACGATCTTCAAGTTCGGATGGCGCTCCATGATGCCCGAGAGTACCAATCGGTAAGCCGACACGCTCACGTCGATCACGCGGCCGAGGCTGCCATACAGCGCGCCGTTGTAACCCTCGAGGATGTCCGGGAACTGGGCGTCGGTGGGGTGCATGAAGATAGGCAATCCGAGCGCCTCGATGCGGTCGTAAAGTGGCTCCAGACGCGGTGCATCGATGTTCTCGTGCACCCCCACGCTGCCGGGGATATTGACGCCGATCAGCCCCAGGCCCACCGCGTGCTCCAGCACCTCCAGCGCCACCTGCGTGTCCTGCAGCGGCAGCGCGGCGCTGGCCCACAGGTGTCCGGCATGGCGACGCTGGGCGCCAGCCATTTCCTCGTTCCAACGCATCGCCAGTTTGCGGCCTTCCTCCACAGGGATCTCCGAGAAGTAGAGAGAGAACGGGCCGATTGAGCAGATCACGTCGACGTCGTAACCGAGTGTCGCCATGTGGGCGAGCTGGTCGTCGAGGTTGAACCACTCGGCGTCCTGACGCGAACGCCCGGTCATGCCGGGGTTGCGGCAGAGGTTGAAGCCACCGTTGTCGTTGCGTTCGACGCGCGGGTAGTCTGTGCGTTTGATGGCCTCCTCAAACACCGAACGCGGCCACCAGTGGAAATGGGAATCGATGATGCGCATGAGATAGGGATTCTGTCGTTCGTTGTAGAGCGATAAACTGGGCGAAGAGTTCCCCGCTTTGCGTTACGCAGCGTAACCGAAAACGGTACGTAGCGTACGCATGGTCGAAGGTGTAGTGGGCAGGCCGAGCACGGTCTGCACCAAATCGAGCTCATCTCCCCCATGAGCGAGCATGCGGCTCGCCTTGTCCATGAGCTGGTCCGCATCGAAAGGCTGAGCCGGATCGCCGGGGCTGTCGGTCACCAGAAGTTCATGCCGCCTCCCTGCGGCAGCCACCACCAGACGCGCGGGAAAGGCAAGCGGGTAGAGCACGTCGAGGGTGGGGTCAGCCACCACATGTACCCGTGCGGCTAGCGCCGGCAGGCGCGGATCGTCGGGCCACACTTCCCGCGCCACATCGTCCAGCAGGGTGGGCTGCAACGTTGCCAGTGCCAGTTGCCAAGGTGCGCTGATCAGGGTGGCCAGGCGGCTGGTGTGTGGCGGCTCACGGTCCAGCATCACGGCATAAGGCGGCGGCACGTGGACTTCAATGGCATCGATCTGTTCGGGCTTAAAGGCCCCCTGCGCGAGCAACTGGCGCAGCCCATGGATAGCCGTCAGGCACTGCTTGGCGGATGCATGCGGTTTGATGCTCAGCCCGCGCGTCAGTTGCCCGCTGGGCACGAGCAACTCGGGCGCAGCCAGCTCGCCACCAACGGAACGCAGCCAGTCGGCGCTCAGCAGTTCAGGGTCGCCATCTATACCGTCGGCTGCAGCCAGAGCGGCCATACAGCCGCTGCGAACAGCCTCGCCAAACAGCAGCCAGCGGCCTGACCGGGTGCCTTGGAAACGCCCGGGTTGCCGCGGTGCGTGCGATATGGCCAAGGCAAGCGCTTGGCGCATGCGTGCCGGCGTGAGACCCAGCAGGCGGCCCGCCGTTGCTGCGGCGCCGAAGGGCGCAACGAGCAGGCTGGGCCACTGGCCACGCGCCAACAGCCGTGCACCACCTGCGGCAAGAGCCAGCTGAAGTGCAAGTTCATGGCCGACGTAAAGCGCATCGAAAAATTGCGCGGGCGTGGTGTTGTCCCGCGCAAAGGCCACTGCCACTGGAACCGTGAGCGCGCTCACGGTGACGCAACTGGGCCGGTGGATATCATCAATCTCGGTCAGCCGCATCACGGCCGCGTTAGCCGTCACGCGCCCCAATTCGCCAGTATCGGCACCGGCCATGAAACGCTGCAGTGCTTGGCCCTCTGCCGTCGCGGCCCCGGCGAGCAATGCCACCAGGGCATCTGCCGTGTGCAAGGCAAGATGGTCTCTGCAATTGGTCGATGACGCGCTGGCCGCAAAATCCGCCAGCCCGTCCATGGCCAAGGCCTTCGCTGGAGGGGTCATAGCGCCTCAGGCCGTAACGGGTTCGGCGCTGGCCTTAGCCAGTGCGCCGGCACCCAGGCGCAGCAGCGCCATCCCCTGCCGGCCGTAGAGTGGGTTCATCAGAGCCTGAGTAGCAATCGCCCCCACGCCGGCCCGGCTGTGGATGCACAGTGAGCCGACTGAGAAAAACCGGCTGGCAATCGCGATGCCAAAGCGGCTGTCGGGTTCGCGAGCCAAGATGGACCAGGTCATAAGCTGGTCTGCCGTGGCAGTGAGTGTGGATGGGGTGTTGGTAGGCAGCGCATGATCGCAGTTCTCTTGGCGGGAACAGTGATTTATGAATGCTACCATCGTGCGACTATGTTGAACCTTGATGCTTCCCATTACCCGTACGCCTCTCGCCGTACGGTGGTTTATGCCAATCGTGGCATGGTCGCCACCTCTCAGCCGCTCGCCGCACAGGCCGGGCTGGCTGTACTCCAGGCTGGCGGCAACGCCATTGACGCCGCCATCGCCACCGCTGCCGCCCTGACAGTGGTGGAACCCACCGCCAATGGTATTGGCGGCGACTCTTTTGCGCTGGTTTGGCATGGCGGCAAGCTGCACGGCCTGAACGCCAGCGGTCCAGCGCCGCGCAGCCTCACCCTTGACCATGTGACTGGGCTGGGCCACACCAGCATGCCAAAGTACGGGCCGCTGCCGGTCACCGTGCCAGGGGCACCGGCGGCTTGGGCGGCGCTGGCCAGCCGCTTCGGGCGACTGCCCTTGACCACCTCCATGGCGCGTGCAGTGGTATTGGCGCGCGATGGTTTTCCGGTATCGCCCACCGTGGCCTTTTCCTGGCAGCAGGCAACCCGACTGTTTCGGGAAGAGCTCAAGGCGCCTTACTTCAAACCTTGGTTCGACACTTTTGCACCTGAGCATGCGCCGCAAGCCGGCGAAGTGTGGCGGTCGGCGGGCCACGCCGACACATTGCAAGACATTGCCCAAACCGGTGCTGCCAGTTTTTACCGCGGCGCGCTGGCCGAGAAGATCGCTGCCTGCGTGCAGGCGGCCGGTGGGCATTTGACCCTGGACGATCTGGCCGCCTACCAGGTCGACTGGTGCCAACCCATCAGCGTCAACTACCGCGGCTATGACGTCTGGGAGATCCCGCCCAATGGGCACGGCCTGGTGGCGCTGCTGGCGCTCAACATCCTCAAGGGCTTTGATTTTCAGGAGCGAGACACCCTGCTGACGCACCACCGCCAGATCGAGGCCATCAAGCTGGCCTTTGCCGACGGTCTGGCGCACATTGCCGACCCGGCGCACATGCGGGTGTCGGTGGCTGATCTGCTGTCGGACGCCTACGCCGACGAGCGCCGGGCCCTAATCGGCGCGCAGGCGGCGCGGCCCCAACCGGGCGAGCCGCCGCGTGGCGGCACGGTTTATCTGAGCACAGCTGACGGCGACGGCAACATGGTGTCGATGATCCAGAGCAATTACATGGGCTTTGGTTCTGGCCTGGTGGTGCCCGGCACCGGCATCGGGCTGCACAACCGCGGCAACAATTTCTCGCTCGATGCGACCCACGCCAACTGCCTGGCGCCCGGCAAACGGCCCTACCACACCATCATCCCCGGGTTTTTGACCAAGGACGGCGCGGCGGTCGGACCGTTTGGGGTCATGGGAGGCTTCATGCAGCCGCAGGGCCATGTGCAGATGGTCATGAACACGGTTGACTTTGGCCTGAACCCGCAGGCCTCGCTGGATGCGCCGCGCTGGGAGTGGGACCGCGGGCTACGGGTCAACATTGAGCGCGCCACGCCCGAGCACATTTTTCATGGGTTGGCGGCCTTGGGCCATGAGGTCAATTGGTCGGGCAACCGACTGGCCTTTGGCCGCGGCCAGATCATCTGGCGCAACGCGCAGGGCGTGTTGTGCGGCGGCACCGAGCCGCGCACCGACGGGGCGATCGCTGCCTGGTAGGGCATGGACACTGGTATGGACGCGCTCGACATCACCCGGTACAGCCTAGACCTGGGCGCCCGGGCCAAAGCGGCCTCTGCCCTGATGGCTAAAGCCGGGACCGCAACCAAGAACAATGCATTGAGGCGTTTGGCGGCTTTGCTGCGCGACAACACACAGGCGCTGCAGGTCGACAACGCCAAAGACCTGGCACGTGCTGTCGCCGCGGGCTTGGCCGCGCCCTTGGTGGACCGGCTCAAGCTGGGCCCCCAGGTGCTGGAGACCTGCGCCTTGGGCTGCGAACAACTCGCTGCCATGCCTGAGCTGATTGGTGAAATCACGGGGCTGCGCCAGCAACCAAGCGGCATCCGGGTGGGGCAGATGCGTGTGCCGATTGGGGTGTTTGGCATGATTTTCGAGAGCCGTCCCAATGTCACCATTGAAGCTGCGAGCCTGTCGATCAAGAGCGGCAACGCTTGTATCTTGCGTGGCGGATCGGAGGCCATCGAGTCCAACAAGGCGCTAGCTTTGTTGGTGCAGCAGGCTTTGACCGACAGCGGTTTGCCGGCCGAGGCTGTGCAACTGGTGCAAACCACCGACCGCGCCGTGGTCGGCGAGCTGATCACCATGCCGCAGTTTGTCGATGTCATCATTCCGCGCGGCGGCAAGGGCTTGATTGAGCGCATCAGCCGGGATGCCAAAGTGCCTGTCATCAAACACCTGGACGGCAACTGCCATGTTTATGTGGACGACCCCTGTGACCTGGCGATGGCGCTGACCGTGACCGACAACGCCAAGACCCAAAAGTACAGCCCCTGCAACGCCGCAGAGAGCCTGCTGGTGGCGCGCGGTGTGGCTCAAGAATTTTTGCCGCGCATGGCAGCCATCTTTGCCGCCAAGGGGGTCGAGATGCGGTGCTGCCCCGAGACCCTGGCGATTTTTGAGTCAAATCGGGCCTCAGCCCCTGCTGCGCTTAAGGTTGTAGCTATAAATATAGTAGCAAATTTAGTGCCAGCCCAAGACAGCGACTGGAGCGAAGAGTACCTGGCGCCCATCATCAGCATCAAGGTGGTGGCCGGGCTGGACCATGCCATTGCCCATATCAACCGCTATTCCAGCCACCACACCGACGCCATCATCACCCGCGACCATATGCACGCCCAGGCGTTTTTGCGCGAGGTTGATTCGGCCAGCGTGATGGTGAACGCCAGCACCCGCTTCGCCGACGGTTTTGAGTATGGGCTCGGTGCCGAAATCGGCATTTCTACCGACAAGTTCCACGCCCGTGGCCCGGTCGGCCTGGAAGGCCTGACCTCCCTTAAGTACGTGGTGCTGGGCGAGGGCGAAGTGCGGGGTTGAGTCGCTCCGGTCAGACGAATTCAGGAAGCAGGTCGCGCAGTGCAGCACGAGCGCGGTCGATGGCGGCTTGCGGGGCTGAGGCATAGGGCCACAACATGCGCGCACGCACCGGGCCCCAGGCGCCAACCTCTGCCATCATTTTATCCAGCGCCGGGTGTGACAGCCCGTGGCTGCCAACCAGCGGCAAGACCTGCTGCGCCATGAATTGTTGGATGCGGCGCTCCAGTTCCACCGCAGACTCGGGCGCCGTGGCACTGAGTTGCCAGTGGTGCAGCGCACCGCGAGGCCCGAGGCAGGCTACATTCGAATAAGCACCATCGGCGCCGATAGGGCGTCCGAAAGCGACGGTATGACCAGGTACAAACACTGAAAAATCAGGCAGCAAGCGGCGGCGCTCGGCGTACCAGGCGGCGTCGCCACCCGGCAGCTTGGCACCGACCAAATTGGGTGCGAGAAGCCTGAGTTGGGCGATTTGCGCTAGGCTCAGTCGCAATTTGGCTTGGGGCGGGTTGTAGAGGATCAGTGGAATTTCACCCGCTGCTGCTTGGAGGCCGATGACGAAGTTGTCAAGCTCAGGCGCAGACGGTGCCCACCAATCGGGCAGCGTGAACTGAGCGGCGCTGGGTTGGATGTCTTGCAGGCGCCGGAGACGCTCAAGGGCGACGCGAGGGTTGGTGTTGGAGACCCCGATTTGGAAGGGCATGCCGGCGGCACGGACTTTTTGCGCCACCAGGCTGACCAGTTGCTCGTACTCGGCCTCGGTCTGGTTGTGAAACTCGCCCGCCGTGCCGTTGGCGTAAATACCAGCCAGACCACTGGCTGTCAGCACATCGAGCTCTTCGGCCAGTGCACCCCAGTCAATCTGGTCGTGCTCGGTGATGGGTAAAAGAATGGTGCCCCAGATGCCCATCGGCAGTGGGTTTGAGGACATGGTCATGAATCCGGACTCCAGACTGGTGGGTCGCCTTTGGAGAACTGCACTAGGGTAAACACCCTGTGCAGGGCGGGGGTGCCTGCCAATAATAATGCTTAGAACATGTCTGACATCTGAACTCTGGCAAAACCCATTGCTTTTATCCTCATTGTGAAAACCTTCACTCGATTGCCCGCGTACCAATTGGCCACGACCGAGGTCAAACGCTATATCGAGGAGCATGAGCTCAAGGGTGGCGATGCATTGCCGTCGGAGGCCGTGCTGTGCCAGGAACTGGGCATGTCGCGGGCTTCACTGCGTGAAGGCCTGAAGGCGCTGGAGTCCCTGGGCATCATCCGCACCCGGCATGGCGAGGGCGTGTTTGTCGCGCACTTCTCGTTTGATCCGATCCTGCATAACCTGCCCTACTCGATTGCGGCGCAGGGCTCGAGTTTGCGCGAGTTGCTGGAGGTGCGCTGTGCGCTGGAGGTCGGCATGATTGCCCAAGTGGTGGCCTGCATCAGCCCCGCGGACATCGAGGAGCTGCATGATCTGGCCGGCCAGATGCTGGAACGCAGCGAGCAGCGCCAGAGCTTTGCCGAGCTGGATCGTGCCTTTCATGCCACCCTGTTTCGATGCCTCGGCAACGCCTTCCTGCTGAGCCTGGTCGACCTGTTCTGGCAGGTCTTCAACCGGCTGTCAGATCACCTGCCCCAGCCCGATGCGCTAGCACAGCGGGCCACCGCCCAGGACCACCAGGCCGTAGCGCTGATGGTGCAGGCTGGCGATGTGCAGGCGCTGGAGCGCGCGCACCGCCACCACTTCCAGGAAATTTCCCGCCGGCTGGATTTGATGGACGCGCCGCCAACGCGTCCGCACTGACGAATTTTTTACCCACCGTTCCCGAACCATTTTTACAAGGAGACTGATGATGAAAATCTGGAAACCACTCGCTGCCCTGTTGTCAATGTGTGTCTCGGCATCCGCCATGGCGCAGAACCTGACACTGAGCTTTGGCACTCAGCTGCCCGAGACCCATGTGGTCTACAAGGGTATTCTGGAGGTGAAGCGCAAGCTCGAAGAGTCGTCCAAGGGCACCATGACGCTGAAGATTTTTCCAGGTGCGCAGCTCGGCGACTTCAAGGCCATGGTCGGGCAGACCCAGGCCGGTGACCTGGACATCACCATGACGGGCTACCCCGACATGAGCTACATCATTCCCGAACTCAAGCTGATCGGCGCCCCCTATGTGGTCTCCAGCTACGAGCACCTGCAGAAGGTCGTCAAGGGCCCGTATGGCCAGCGCATGGACACCAAGTTCCGCGAAAAAGGCGTGCACCTGATGGACGTCTGGTACGAGGGCACCCGCCATACCACCGCCAACAAACCGATCAATTCCATGGCCGATCTCAAGGGGCTGAAGATGCGCACGCCCAATGTGCCCTTTCTGATCGCCTACGCCCAGGCGGTCGGCGCTACGCCGGCGCCAGTGGCCTTTGCCGAGCTCTACATGGCCTTGCAGACCAAGCAGGTCGATGCCCAGGAGAACCCGCTGCCGACCATTGAGGCCACCAAGGTTTACGAGGTGCAGAAGCACATCGCCCTGACCGGCCACTTCATCGCCAGTTCGGCCATTCTGGTGGGTGACAAAGCCTTGAAGAAGCTCAACCCTAGCCAAAAGCAGTGGCTGGAGGAGGCCATCATGGCGGGCGGCAAGGTGGCCACGGCCGGCGTGATGAAAAGCGAGGCTGACCTGGTTGCATTCTTCAAGTCCAAGGGCTTGGGCGTGACCACGGTCGACACGGCGCCCTTCCGTGCCGCCATGAAGCCGTATTACGACACGCTGGAGACTGAGTTCGGCAAGGGCGAAATCACCCGCATCATGGCCACCAACTAAATCCACTGCCGCGATGACGCCCAACCGCTACTCGCCTGAGGGGGTGCTCAGCACCCTGCTGCTGATCGCCCTGAGCCTGGTCATCTTATTGCAGATCGCCGGTCGTATGGGCCTGTTCCCGGGGCAGGTGTGGACTGAGGAGCTGATTCGCTGGCTCTGGGTCTGGATGGCCTGCCTGGGCTTGAGCGAGGCTGAGCGGTACCAGCAGCACCTGCGCATGGACATGGTGCCGTCGCTTTGGAGCGCGGCGTTTCGCCGCCTTGTCTACCGCGTGATCGACGCCATGACGGGTGTATTGGCCCTCTACATGGCGTGGCTGGGTTTCAAGGGGGTGCTGCGCACCTGGAATGATGAATCGGTGACCCTGATGGTCTCCGACGCGGTGCTGTACGCGGCGCTGCCGGTAGGCGCCCTGCTGTGGGCGATGCGGCTGTTCCTGCGGCTGGCGGGCAAGCGCCAGCCACAGCCCTGGAGTTCCACATGACCTTCCTGATTTTCATCGCCACCTGGATGGTGCTGATTTTTGTCGGCATCCCGATCGCCGTCTCGATGATCGTGGTGTCGGTCGGCTACTTTTTGTACACCGGTATCGGCATCAACTTTGCGGTTCAGCGCATCGTGGATGGTCTCAACAGCTTTCCCATCATCGCGGTGCCGCTGTTCATCCTGGCGGCCAGCATCTTCAACTCCTCCAGCATCACCCGCAACCTGTTTGGGTTTGCCACGCATCTGGTCGGGCATGTGCGCGGCGGGCTGGGGCATGTGAACATTTTGGCCAGCCTGTTTTTCTCGGGCATGTCGGGCTCGGCGGTGGCCGATGCCGGGGGCTTGGGCAAGATCGAAGCCGAGGCCATGCAGAAGGCAGGCTACCCCCATGACCTGGCTGCTGCGCTCACGGCCGTGTCGTCCATCCTGGGGCCGCTGGTGCCCCCGAGCATCCCGATGGTGGTGTACGGCGTGGTGTCCGGCGCGTCGATCGGCGGCCTGTTCCTGGGCGGTATCGTGCCGGGCTTGCTGTGCACGCTGGCCATGATGATCATGCTGTACATCGTGGCCGGACGCATCAGTCTGCCGGTGCACCCCCGCGCCACCTGGCGGCAAATTCGCAGTTCCTTCATCGTTTCTTTTCCGGCGCTGCTCACCCCGGTGGTCATCATCGGTGGTATTTTCAGTGGCGTGTTCTCGCCCACCGAGGCTGCGGCGGTCACGGTGTTGTATGCGATTGCCATCGACCTGCTGGTCTACCGTGAGCTGACCTGGCGCAAGCTGTGGGATGCGATTTATGAGACGGCCGTGATGTCCTCCACCATCGCACTCATCATTGGCGGCGTGTCCATGATGGGGGTGGTGATGGCGCGGGAGAAGGCACCTGAACAGATCGCCTCGTTGCTGATGTCTGTGGCCAGCACGCCCACCGAGTTCATGTTCGCCGTGACCCTGCTCTTGCTGATCCTGGGCTGCTTCATCGAGGTACTGGCACTGCTGCTGGTGCTGGTGCCCTCTTTCATGCCGCTGGCAGCCGCGCTGGGCATCGACCCGGTCTACCTGGGCGTCAACATCATCTTCACGCTGATGATCGGCACGCTGACGCCGCCCATGGGCATGATTCTGTTCGTGGTGTCCAAAAGCCATGGCGTGGAGATGCACCGGCTGATTCGGGCAACCATGCCCTGGCTCATTCCCTTGATCATCGTGCAGATCCTGATGATCCTGTACCCACCCTTCATCCTGGCCCTGCCCAGACTGTTCATGTCCTGACCGATTGTTTTGCCCATGACCTCAACGCTCAAACTCCACGGTATTGTTCCCCCCGTTGCCACGCCCTACGACCATGACGGCCAGATTGACCCCCAGGGTCTGCGTGCGGTATTGCGCCACCTCATCGACGGCGGTGTGCACGGTCTCTTCGTGCTGGGCTCCACCAGCGAATGCGTGTTCCTCAATCAGGCCCAACGTGGGCTGGTGATCGAGACCGCAGTGCAGGAGGCGGCCGGGCGCGTGCCAGTGCTGGTGGGGGTCATGGATGCCACCACCGACCACTGCATCGCCCATGGCCGTCAGGCACAGGCCCTGGGAGCGCAGGCGCTGGTGCTGACTGCGCCCTACTACACCCGCACCAACCAGGCCGAGACCCTGGACCACTTCCGCTATGTGCGCGACGCGGTTGACCTGCCGGTGGTGGCTTACGACATCCCGGTCTGCGTGAACATCAAGCTGGCGCGCGACACGGTGAACACCCTGGCCCGCGAGCGGGTGGTGGTGGCGCTGAAAGACAGCAGCGGTGACGAGGGCGGCTTTCGCATGCTGCTGCGTGACCTGCATGACAGGCCCGACTTCGCCTTGTTCACTGGCTCTGAGGTGGTGGCCGATGCGGCTTTGCTGGGTGGCGCCCACGGCATCGTGCCCGGCCTGGCCAATGTCGACCCCCATGGCTATGTCCGCCTGTATGACCATGCCCGTGCCGGCCGCTGGCAAGAGGCCCGGGCCGAGCAGGACCGCTTGATCCGCCTGTTCCAGATGGTGTTTTTCGCGGCCAACGAGCTCAGTGCTGGGGCTTCGGGTGTGGGCAGCTTCAAGACCGCGCTCAAGCTCATGGGCTTGATCCAGAGCCACCACATGGGCAAGCCCAACCGGCCGCTGCCACCAGCGGCGGTGGAGCGGGTGCGCCAGCACCTGATCGAGCTGAATCTGCTGGGCGGCTGAAAGCAGACCATGGCCGATGCCGGGTGGGTTCAGCGCTGGGCAGGCGGCTTGATCGTTTCTTGCCAGCCACTGGCTGGCAGCGCGATGGATAGCGATGACATTGTGGTCGCCATGGCGCTGGCAGCCCAGGCTGGGGGGGCCAAGGCGCTGCGTATTGAGGGTGCCGCTCGGGTGCGGCAGGTGGTGGCCCAGGTCAGCATCCCGGTGGTTGGCATTGTCAAGCGTGACCTTGCCGACAGCCCGGTGCGAATCACCCCGCTGCTGGACGATGTGGATGCCCTGTGTGCCGCCGGGGCCACAGTGGTGGCGGTAGACGCAACCCAGCGCCAGCGCCCGGTGCCGGTCGCTGCCTTGTTACAACGAATCAAGCACGGCCATTGCCTGGCGATGGCCGATTGCTCAAGCCTTGCTGATGGCTTGGCGGCCCGGGACCTGGGCTTCGACTGGGTGGGCACTACCTTGTCTGGCTACACCGCTGACACGCTGTGCGCAGACGACAGCCCGCCGGACTGGCCCCTGATTCACCAGCTCAGCCAGAGGGGCTGCTGGGTGGTGGCCGAAGGGCGGCTACGCACGCCGGCTCATGCCGCACAGGCACTGCGTGAAGGTGCCCGTGCGGTGACGGTTGGTTCTGCCATCACCCGCGTCGAGCACATCACCAGCTGGTTTGTCCAAGCGCTCAGCCCACCGGTGCCCTATGCTGGTGCTTGACATTGGTGGTACCAAGGTCGCCGCGGCCCGCTGGGTGAGTGACCGCTTAAAAGACCGGCGCCAATGGCCAATGCCGCCCACCCCAGAGGCCTGGAGCCAGACCTTGGCCTGGATGGCCGGAACCTACCCCGGCGTGAGCCGGGTGGCAGCGGCCGTTACCGGCTTGACTGACGGGCGGGTCTGGTCAGCCGTCAACCGGCAGCTGATTTCATTTTGGGACGGCTACGCATTGGCCGATGCGCTCACTCAGGCCTGGCAATGCCCGTCGGTTCTGCTGAATGACGCTCAGGCAGCGGCCTGGGGTGAGTTTGTGGCCAGCGGCCGGCAGCCCGCCAACCTGCTGTTCATAACCCTCTCTACAGGGGTCGGTGGAGGCTTGGTGCTGGACGGCCAGTTGCGCAGCGGCAGTCGCGGTCTGGCGGGCCACATTGGCCATGTGGGCAGCGGACTGGCGCCGCTGGACGGTGACACCCAATGCGGTTGCGGGCGGCTAAACTGCCTTGAGGCCTTGGCGTCGGGTACTGCGCTGGCCAGACAGGCATCCCATCTGCTCGGGAGGCGGCTTGACGCGGAATCGGTCTTTGCCGGCTGGCACGCGGGCGACCCGGTGTGCAGTCGGCTGCTGGAACGGGCCGCCCAGGCAGTAGCGCAAGCGCTGGCCGATGCACACGCCCTGCTCGATCTTGACGAAGTGCGGCTGGGTGGCAGCGTTGGCTTGGCCCCCGGCATGATCGAGGCCATCAGGCAGGCCCAACAAACCTTGCCGGCGCGTTTTCGCGTCCCGGTATCTCTAGCTCGCCTAGGCGCCGACGCCGGGCTTATGGGCGTGGGCCACTGGGCCAGTGACCGGCTGGGCGCCTTTTGATGACGCTCATGCGGCGCCAAGTCTAAAAAGTGACCTTGACCCTCTAAGCTGTGCCCGGATGCGGCATGATGGCGTCTTCGCCACTCCCATGCTGAGTCCTATGCGCCACTTGCCATTTCCATTTCGATTCTTCTTGTTGGTGATTTTGGCTTCGGCTGCCCTGCTGGGGTCTTCTGCCCGGGCAGCGGTTAGCGTTGAGGACGCGGAGGCGGTGCAGGTGACGGTGCGCGCCCAACTGGCTGCTTTTGTTGCGGAAGATGCGGAGTTGGCCTTTTCCTACGCGGCGCCCAATATTCGACGTCTGTTCCAGACGCCAGAACGATTCCTGGCCATGGTTCGGCAGGGCTATCCGGTGGTGTATCGGCCTGCAGCTTTGTTGTTCCTGACGCCCAGGGCGCTGGACGCGGCGGTTGTGCAGCCGGTGCAGATGCGCGACAGTAACGGTAACGCTTGGTTGGCAATGTACACACTGCAGCGTCAGACGGATGCCCGCTGGTTGATCAGTGCCTGCGTCTTGGTGCCTGACCGGGCCGTCGGGGCCTAATGGGTGCGGCGCCAAGGCTTGATTACACTCAATCTGGCCCCAGCTAGTGTTGGCCTATAACGGCCAAGACAACCCCTCAAGAAAGACCACCATGGTTCCGCACCTGGTTACGGCCCTGACCGGCCCCATCAATGAGCTTGAGCAACGCGTACTGGATTCGATGCCTGCCCTAGAGCGCTGGTTTCGCTTAGAGTGGATGGAGCACACGCCTCCCTTCTACAGCGCGGTTGATTTGCGCAACGCCGGGTTCAAGCTGGCGCCGGTCGACACCAACCTGTTTCCCGGCGGCTGGAACAACCTGACGCCTGAGATGCTGCCGCTGGCGGTACAGGCGGCAATGGCCGCCATTGAAAAAATATGTCCAGAAGCCCGCAACCTGCTGGTCATCCCTGAGAACCAGTTGCGGAGCACCTTTTACCTGGCCAATGTGGCGCGCTTGCGGCAGATTTTTCACATGGCCGGGCTCAATGTTCGCATCGGCTCCATTGACCCGACCATCACCAAAACCACCACGATAGAGCTGCCCAACGGTGACACTGTCACGCTCGAGCCGGTGATTCGCGGTAAACGGCGGCTTGGGGTCAAAGACTTTGACCCTTGCACCATCCTGCTCAACACAGACCTGAGCGCCGGTGTGCCGGGCATTCTGGAGGAGATTCACGAGCAGTACCTTCTGCCGCCACTGCACGCGGCTTGGGCAACCCGGCGCAAAAGCACCCATTTCAAGTGCTATGAAGAAGTCGCCAAGCGGCTGGGCAAACTGCTCGGTGCAGACCCTTGGCTGATCAACCCGCTGTTTGAGCGGGGCGACGCAGTGGATTTGGGCACGCCCGCCGGGCGTGACAGTCTGGCCGGCCAGGTCGACGCGCTGCTGACCAAGGTCAAGCGCAAGTACAAGGAATACGGCATCAAGGAAAAGCCATTTGTGGTGGTCAAAGCCGACGACGGCAGCCGCGGCATGGGCATCGTGACGGTGCGGGATGCTCGCAGCGTGGCAGAGATGGCGCAGACGCTGGAGCACGCTGCGCCCAGCGCCGGTCCGCAGGACATGTTGGTGCAAGAGGGGGTGCTGACCCGGGAACGCATCAATGATGCCGTGGCGGAACCCGTGGTGTACATGATGGACCGCTACGTGGTGGGTGGGTTTTACCGCATCCACGCCGACCGAGGCGAAGACGAAGACCTGTGCGCACCAGGGTCAAGCTTTGTGCCGCTGGCCTTTGAGCAAAGCACCCATTTGCCGCAACCCGGCGTTAAACCGGGCGCCAGTGCACCCAACCGGTTTTACATGTATGGCGTGGTGGCGCGGGCAGCGATGCTGGCCGCCAGCTATGAGCTTGAAGCCACCGACCCAGAGGCAGAAACCTACGCCTGAGCTTGGTTTCACAGTCATAGCGGCAGATCAGTTGCTGCATTGCAACAAATAGTCCGATAAACCGGTGACCAGTCGCCCGAGATGCTTGCAGTTGCGGGCAAGGGGAGCACAATGGCGGTCCCCCATGGAACGGACCCCCGGCTGACTAGTGCGCTGGGGTTATTGTGTGTCAGCATCCAAATCGTCTCTTACCGC
>JBIKZZ010000223.1:0-5624 GCA_044354435.1 Rhodoferax sp.
TGCTCAGCCCCTCATTGCTCAAGGCGATCGGCCTGGTGTACTGGTTTGGCAACAAGGGCCTGCTCAAGGGCGTGCTGATGGGCGAATCGGTCTACGGGCCCATCGGCATCATCATGTCCTGCACCCTGTGGACCTTTCCCCATGCAGTGCTGATCATGATCACGGCGCTGACACTGGCCGACGCCCGTATTTACGAGGCCGCCGCCGTGCTGCGCACCAGTGGCCCACGCACCTTCTTCCGCATCACGCTGCCGGCGGTGCGCTATGGCCTGATAGGCGCTGCGATCGTGGTGTTTGTGAATGTGTTCACTGACTTTGGCGCGGCCAAGGTGATTGGCGGCAGCTACAACGTGCTGGCCACCGACATCTACAAGGAGGTGGTGGGCCAGCAGAATTTCTCCATGGGCGCGGTGGTGTCTGTAGTGCTGCTTGTGCCGGCTGTGTTCGCCTTTGTGCTGGAGCGTCTGGTGGCGGGCAAGCAGGCCGCAGCCCTAGGGGCGCGTGCGGTCGCCCTGGTGCCGCAACCCAGGCCGCTGATTGACCGCGCTATGTTCGGCTATTGCCTGCTGGTCACGCTGTTCATCTTCGCCATTCTGGGTATGGCCCAGTTTGCGGCACTGGTGAAATTTTGGCCCTACAACCTGAGCCTGACGCTCAAGCACTATGTGTTTGACGTGCAGGGCGTCGGCTGGGAAAACTTCTGGAATTCACTCACCCTCGCGTTTTGGGTTGCCAGCGTGGGGACGCCCCTGATCTTTATGGGCGCCTATGTGGTGGAAAAACCGCGCGCCGACATGCTGGGCCGCACCCTCCTGCACGCAGCCGCCCTGTTGCCCATGGCCGTGCCGGGCCTGGTGCTGGGCCTGGGCACCCTGCTGTTCATCAACCAGCCCGGCAACCCTCTGGGCGTGCTGTACGGCGGCATGGCCATCCTGGTGATCAACACCCTGGCCCACCTTTACACCGTGCCCCACCTGACCGCCGTCACCGCGCTCAAGCAGGTGGACCGGGAGTTTGAGGCGGTTGGCGCGTCGCTCAAGGTGCCGATGCTGGCGGTGTTCCGACGGGTGACGCTGCCAGTCTGCCTGCCAGCCATTCTGGATATCTGGATTTACCTGTTTCTGAATGCCATGACCACCCTGTCGGCCGTGATCTTTTTGTACAGCGCCGACACCAAGCTGGCTTCGGTAGCAGCCATTCATCTGGACGAGGCTGGCAGCACTGCCTCGGCAGCCGCCATGGCCACGCTGATGGTGTACGCCAGCCTAAGCGTGCGCCTGCTGCACCTGCTCGTGTCACGCCATGTGCTGCGCCGGGTCCAGGCCTGGCGCGGTGGCACCTAATTTAGTCCCCGTTGTTCGCACCCCATTTTCCAACCGTCCTGTTTTTGCTTAACCAAGGAGTTTTCCATGACAACCAAACGTTTCCAACTGATAAGCGCCCTGTCCCTATGCCTGGCCGCACTTGGTGCGCAAGCCGGTCAACTGACCGTTTACTCCAGCGCCGGCGCCGACGTGCTCAAAATTTACGCCGACCAGTTTGCCAAGAGCCACCCGGCCATCAAGGTCAACTGGGTGCGTGATTCCACCGGCATCATGCAGGCCAAGCTGATGGCCGAAAAAGACAATCCCCGCGCCGACGTGGTGTTTGGCCACACCGTCGCCAATTTGGTGACGCTGGGTCAAGCGGGCATGTTGACGCCCTACGCACCCAAAGGCATGGAGCGCCTCAACCCCATGTACCTGCCCAAGAGCAACCCGCCGTCCTGGGTGGGCATGTACGGCTGGGCCAGCGCGATCTGCTTCAACACCATTGAGGCTAAAAAATCCAATGTGCCCAAGCCGGTCAAGTGGACCGACCTGACCCTGCCCGCCTTCAAGGGCAAAGTCACCATGCCCAATCCGGCCTCCTCCGGCACCGGCATGCTGATGGTCACCGCCTGGATCCAGATGTGGGGCGAGGAGAAGGCCTGGGCCTTCATGGACAAGCTGCACGAGAACATCGCCAGCTACAGCCACTCGGGCGACAAGCCCTGTGAGCAGGCTGGGGCTGGCGAGTACGTGGCCGGCCTGTCGCTGCCCGTGCGCGGGGGCAAGGTCAAAACTGCTGGCGCGCCCATCGAAGTGATCGTGGCCGACGAGGGCACCGGCTGGGACATGCAGGTCTCCGCCATCCTCAAGGGCAGCAAAAACCTGGACGACGCCAAGGTGCTGCTGGACTGGGCGATCTCCAATGAAGCAATGGAACTGTACGGCCGTAATTCCGAGGTGACCGCGGTCCCGGTGAAAGTGCCCAAGATGGAAAACGTACCCACCAATATCGCCGAAAAAATGATCAAGGTGGACTTCGATTGGGTTGCCAAGGAACAGTCGCGCGTGGTGGCCGAGTGGCGCAAGCGCTACGACAACAAGTCTGAACCCAAGAAGTGAGCAACGCCGTACCCACTGGCCCGCTGCTGATCGATGCGGTCACCCTGCCCAGTGGCGCCCTGCTGGGCATGAGCCATTGCCCCGGGCGGAGTGGCGTGGATGGTGGTGGTCGGCAATGGGCGCGGGTGCTCGAAGACGACTTGCAGGCCATCCAGGTCTGGGGCGCCAGCGCTGTGCTGAGCCTGGTTGAGCCGCATGAATTTGCCCGCCTGGGCGTACCGGACTTCGCGCGGGCCATCGCCAGCACCAAGCTGCGGTGGTTGCAGGTGCCCATCACCGACATGGCCACGCCCGGCCACACAACCCTGGCGGCCTGGCGCACCCAGGGCCCGGTGCTGCTGCAAGCCTTGAACAACGGCCAACGGGTGCTGGTGCACTGCGCCGCCGGTCTGGGCCGCACCGGCATGCTGGTGGCCAAGCTGTTGGTGCTGAATGGGGTCAGCGCTGACGAGGCCATTGCGCAGGTTCGCCGTGCCCGGCCGGGCACGATAGAGACCGAGGCCCAGGCCGACTGGGTGCGCCACGGCGACCTGGCCGCCTTCAAACCAATTTAGAAGGTTCAACCGTCAATGGGCTGTCACCAACCAGCTCAAGATAGGCATCTTCCAGGGTCACCGCTTGAACACTCACTGCGCTGACCTTGATGCCTTTCAGTGCATCAACGATCTCCAGCAAGCTCAAGTCACGCGGGAGCAACAGACGCATGTGACCGGCGCTTTGGCGCACTGTCCAACCCAGATCAATTGACCGTTGCGCGATGGCTTGCTTGTCTTCAGATTCCACCTTGGCAACAGCTTGCCCGGGTATACGGGCCAACAGCTCAGGCACGGTGCCCTCGGCAACGACTTTACCGTTGCGCATCAGCGCGACTCGGCTGCACAGCCGCTCTGCCTCGGCAAGATGATGGCTGGTTAACAGGATGGTTGTGCCGCTGTCACGCAAACCCTCAATAAAACGCCAAAGATCCATTCGCGCTTCTAAATCCACAGCAGCGGTGGGCTCGTCAAGCACGAGCAACTTTGGACGGTGGATCAAGGACACTGCCAGGTGAAGCCGTTGTTGCCAACCACCGGAGAGTTGCCCCACCCGGGTCGTTGCGAATTGTTCCAGCGCAAAACTGCTCATCAGCTCGTCAACCCGGTGTTGTCGTTCCTTACCAGACAGACCGTACAAGCGCGCAAAAAAGTGCAGGTTTTCAGCGGGAAGCAAATCGGGGTACAAGGCGCAGTGCTGCGTGCACAGACCCACCAGTGAACGTGCGCGATAACTAAGTTCGCTTAAAGGTTCTCCCATCAGGCGGACCTGTCCGGCATCCAGGGCCAGCAGCTTGCAAACGATCTTCAGCACGGTAGATTTACCACAACCATTAGGGCCCAAAAGACCCACAACATCTCCCTTTTCTACCCGCAGACTAAAGCCGTCCAGGACATGGTGGCTCCCAAACCACTTGTGAACGTTATCGATTTGCAATGCTGTGGTCATTGGGACTTATTCCCGCCCAGCAGATGCCGATATGACTGGATGCCCAAAGCCAGAGACAGGCCACAAAACACAAGCAAAAAGGTCAACTCGAAACGGAGTTCATGCAAGCCCATGCCATAAGCCGCTACACCTTTGAAGGCCTGGTTCATATGGAGCATGGGGTTAAATTGCGCCAAGGCTTGCATACCTTGGGGCATGATTTCCAGGGGGAAAAATGTGCCCCCCAACACCAACAGAGGCACACCAATCGCCGATAAGGCGACCACCACTTCCTCGCTGCGCCGAGCAAACCGTGCGCCCAGAAAAAATCCCATGCCCACGTAGGAGAACACTGAGAGCAGCAAAATCAATCCGCCCAAGAAAAGGCTGCCGTGGTATTTGGCGCCAATGAGCAGGGCAATGCTGTAAAGCATGACGACTTGCATCAAGGCCAGCAACAGCTGTGCAATGACAACGCCCAGAAAGTAGGCTGCGGGGTGCAGTGGTGTCGTGAGCAGACGTGGCAAAGTGCCTCGTTCACGTTCGGCAGCAATCACAGCGACTGTGCCCCCAAGGCAGCTAAAAAAAAGTGCGGCACCGACCAATATTCCGGCCGCTGCAGCATCCAAGCCGGCGCGCATGCTGACGTTGTGCGCGTACACCAAACCGAACAGCAGCATCATCGTCGATGGAAATACTGCCCAAAAAATCAGGCCGCGCTTCTGCCGCCATTGTTCAAGCAGCAGACGCTGCGCTACTGCAAGTGTTTGCATTAGCAAAAGACGGCTGCTAGGCATCAACCAAGCGCTGAAAGGTGGCCGTATTCGGCAGCACGGTCTCCAAAGCTTTTGCAGACATCAGCACGCCCGGTATGCCAGCACCTGGGTGGGTGCTGGCGCCCACCATGAACAGGTTCTGAATGTCTTCGCTGAGGTTATGCGGTCGGAACCAGGCGCTTTGCAAAAGAAGCGGCTCAAGCCCAAAGGCAGCGCCTTGGTAAGACAGCAGGTTGTCTTGAAAGTCTTGCGGGGTCGTCATGAACGATACAGTCAGATGTTCACTTAAATTGGGAAGAACCGTGTCCTCAAGGGCTTTGGCAATGGCAGCGCGGTAAGGTTCCGCATGGCTAGCCCAGTCGGTTCCGCTTTGAAGGTTGGGTACAGGTGCCAGAACATAAAATGTATCGCAACCCACCGGCGCCATGGCTGGATCGGTGGCCGTCGGGCGATGCAGGTAAAGGCTGAAATCGTCGGCCAGGTGGTGGTGTTTGAAGATATCGTTCAAAAGCGCTTCATAACGTGGGCCCAGCAGCATCATGTGGTGCGGCACGTCGTCATAACGTTTGTTTGTGCCAAAGTACCAAACAAAAAGACTCATGGAATACTTGCCTTTCTCGACCTTGGCGTTGGTCCATACCTTTCGGTATTTGGGGTCAATCAGGTTCTTGTAGGTCCAACCCGTGTCGGCATTGCAAACCACAATATCAGCAGGAATCGTTTCGCCGGTGGCCAGCGTGACGCCACAAGCGCGCCCCTGGTTGACGTCGATGCGCCGAACTTCAGCGCCAGTACGCAAATTGCCGCCCATGCCTTCGATTAAATCCACCAGGCCGTGGACCAAAGCCCCTGTGCCTCCCATCGCCCAGTGCACGCCAAAGCGTCTCTCAAGCGCATTGATGAGGGAGTACACGCAGGTCACAGAAAACGGATTACCGCCAATCAACAGCGACTGAAG
>JBIKZZ010000225.1:0-5562 GCA_044354435.1 Rhodoferax sp.
GGTTAATGGCGAAAATTTCGTCAAACTCTTGAGTCGAGATGTCCAGCAAAAAGCCGCTTGGGTAAATACCGGCGTTATTGACCAGCACGTCAGCGGCACCCCATTGGCTGCCGACCTCGGCCACCAAGGCATTGATGGATGCCTCATCGGTCAGGTCGGCGGCCCAGGCGAACCCCTTGCCACGCAGGCCGGTCTGGCCCGCCAACTCTTCCAGTGCGGCCTGCGAGGTATCGGTCAGGCACAGCTCGCAACCGGCCTCCTGGAAAGCGGCAACAATCCAGCGCCCGATTACACCGCAGGCGCCGGTAACGAGCACCCGCTTGCCGGCCAGGTCAGAAAAATAGTCCATGGTTTACGCCTAATGCAGTCGTGGGTCGAACCGGTCGCGCAAAGCATCGCCGATCATGTTGATGGACAAAACCAGCGTGAACAGGCACATGCCAGGAAAGGTGGCGATCCACCAGGCGTTGGCCAGGTAGTTGCGGCCAGTGCTCAGCATCGAGCCCCAACTGGCCGTGGGCGGTTGTACACCCAGGCCCAAAAACGACAGTCCTGCCTCAAACAGCACCATCAGACCGAACTCCAGCGTGGCCACCACCGTGACCGCGCCCAGAATATTCGGCAGCACATGGCGAAATAGGATGCGCAGCGGCCCAGCACCCATAAGTGTCGCCAGCCTCACGTAGGGCGTGTTGGCGATGCTTAGCGTCTGGCCGTAAGCGACACGTGCGTAGCGCGGCCAGCGGGTGAGTGCCAGGACCACAATCACGTTGACCAGCCCCGGCCCGAGCACCGCCACGGTGATGATGGCCAGCAGAATAGCGGGCACCGACAGAAAGATATCCACCACCCGCATCACCAGGACTTCGACCCAACCGCGCAGGTACCCAGCCAACATGCCCAGCACCACACCCACGGTGCCGGACAGCAAGGCGGCTGTGAACGCCACAGCCAGCGACACCCGCGCGCCATGAATCAAGCGAGTAAGCAGATCGCGGCCCAGCTCATCACTGCCCAGCCAGTAGTGAAAGGCACGCGAGGTAGTGCCAGGCGGCTTTAGGCGGCCCAGCAGATTTTGAGCGTTGGGGTCATAAGGCGCGATAAGCGGGGCGGCCAGGGCGGCCAGCACGAACAAGAGCATCACGGCCACTGGCACCCAGAGCGCCAGGTTCACCGGTCGGCGCGGGCGCGCGACGAGTGATGAAGCGAGCGCTGCTGCGCTCATCGCCGCACCCCGTCGAGCCGGATACGCGGGTCCACCGCGCTGTACAGGATGTCGGCCAACAGGTTGAGCGCAATGGTCACAAAGGCGCCCATCAGCACCACGCCCTGCACCACCATGAAGTCCCGCGCCAGGATCGACTGCACCGTCACCTGCCCCAAGCCGGGCCAGGCAAAGACGGTCTCAACAATCACCGCGCCGGCGAGCAAGTTGGAAATCTCGATCGCGGCCACAGTGATCACCGGGATGGAGGCGTTGCGTGCGAGATGCCGCGTCAGCAGGCGGCCCATGGTCGCGCCGCGGGCTCGGGCGCTGCGCACGTAGTCGCGGGTGAGCTCGTCCAATATCGCGGTGCGGGTGATGCGGGCGAAGGTGGCCATGCTCAGCAAGCCCAGTGCCACCGAGGGCATGATCAGGTTC
Source organism: Rhodoferax sp. (assembly GCA_044354435.1). Taxonomy (GTDB): domain Bacteria; phylum Pseudomonadota; class Gammaproteobacteria; order Burkholderiales; family Burkholderiaceae_C; genus Rhodoferax. The sequence goes on from JBIKZZ010000225.1 coordinate 1,643, forward strand.
TCAAAACCGCCAACGGACGACGGGGGTAGCCACCCCAAGGTGACCGCAAACAGCATGATCAGCATGATGCCGCTCCAGAAAGTGGGCATGCTCTGAGCCGCAAAGACCAGCCCGGCAAGCATGCGTGCGGCGGCAGTTTGGCGGTACAGGGCCAGCACGATGCCCACCGGAATGCCGATCCCGCAGGCCACAGTCAAGGCACCGGCAGCCAATTGCAAGGTGTAAGGCAGTCTAGAGGCGATGATGGTCGACACCGGCACGTTCTGCACCACAGACTGGCCCAAATCAAATCCCGCGATTTGCTGCAGAAACGACAGGTATTGCACAAACAGGGGCCGATCCAGGCCCAGCGTGCGGCGCAGCGCGTCGATATCGGCCTGCGTGGCGGTTTCCGGGACCAGCAAGAAGGTAGGGTCGCCGGTCAGCCGCTGAACGAAGAAGATCAGGGTGATAACGCCAAACAGCGTCACCAGCACCTGGCCGAGCCGGCGCAGCAAAAAGCCTTGCATCGCAAAGACAGGCTGTTGCGATCAGTCCTTGTAGGTCATGCGGTTCAGGAACAGACTCTCGTCGGGCGTAGGCTGCCAGTCGAGCCCGCGAGCGGCACCATAGATGGCTGCGCTCTGGTACAGGGGCACGAGCGGCACATCCTGGTTCACCATCTGGTTGACGCTGCGGTAGGCGTCAATCCGTTTCTTGCTGTCCAGGGTCTGGCGGGCGGCCTCCAACTGCACGTCGGCCTTGGGGTTGCGGTAGGCTGACCAGGGGCTGCTTTTGTGCAACAGCGGAAACAGCACGCCATCGGCATCCAAGCATGCGCAGGACCAGCGGCCAAAGCTCAGGGCCGGCACCACATCAGGCCCGCCTTGGGCGCGTTTGAGGTAACTAGCCATGTCAGACATATTAATCTTGACGTTCAGGCCCGCATCCGCCAGCATCTGTTGAATGGCCTGCACGATGCGCTGGTCAAACACCGGCGATGTGGCCATTTCGATTTTAACCTTGGCGGCCGGTCCGGCTTCTTTCACCAGCGCCTGCGCTTTTTTGAGGTCAAAAGGGATGGCGGGAAGGTCGGGCGTCCAACCGGCGTGGGCCTGCGTCAGCATCTGCCCGACGGGCTTGTCAAAACCGCCCAAAATACCATCCACCAGCGCGGCCTTGTCGATGGCCATGGCCACCGCTTGCCGGATTTTTTCATTGTCGAACGGGGGCTTGGTGGTGTTCAGGCGCACATAGGCCACCCGCTCGGTCGCCTCGGCCAGCACCTTGGCCTTGGGCGCATTTTTCAACGGCGCCACCAGGTCTGAATTGAGGGTAACGGCCAGGTCACTGGCACCCGCCTGAAGGTTGGCGACCCGCGTGGCTGCATCGGGCACGGCACGGAACACCGCTGTTGGGAACGGGCCTTTGGTGCCCCAATATTTATCGTTACGCACCAGCGTGACTTGAACCCCGCGCTGCCAGCCCTGGAACATGTAGGGGCCGCTGCCAACAGGCTACAGAATAAAAATCCCCGCCCCAAGGGGCGGGGTATTCAGAACAAGCCGAGCTGCGGCTCTGAATGTAATTGTTGATATTCGTTGCCTTGATTCTTCACGTACTTGCCAATCTTGCCTTCATCTCCGTGCTTTCCCACTGTGCTCGCAAAATACCCGTCAGTCCAAAACTCCCCACCCCACAACTTTTTCTTCACTTGTGGGCAACGCTTGAAAATCTCTCTTGCCGTCACACTTTTGATAATCCTCACTACTTTGGTCACGCTGTAGCTCGGAACTGATTGCACCAAAAAGTGAACATGATCTTTGTCGGTGCCAATTTCCAGAAATTTGACCTCATATCTCTGCTCTATGCTGAGGCAGACTTCTTTGAGCACATCGTCAACATCTTTGTCAAATACCACTCTTCGATACTTCGCAGGAAACACCAAGTGGTACATCAGCACCGTCACGTTGTGGCTCTTGTGTATGTATTCGCTCATCTCCCAAGAATAACGTTACGCCCCAAGGGGCGGGGAATTTACCCCCAGTGATTAAAAGCATCCTTGCCGACCGCTTCAACCACTGCCTTTGGCACGATCGACAGCTTGACCAGTTGCGCCAGCAAGGCCGGATAAGGGCCGCTGGTGGTCAGGCGCACCGTGTTGGGTGCAGAAACCTCAGCCTTGATGATCTTGTCAAACTGGCCAAGTTGGGGGCTGCCAAATTTGGGGTCGGTGATTCGGCGCGCGCTGTAGGCCACGTCCTCGGCCGTGAGCTTCTGGCCGTCGTGGAACAGCACGTCGGTACGGATCTGGAACTCAACCACCGTCTCGGACACCTGCTTCCAGGCAGTGGCGATCTGCGGCACGATCTCGCCCTTGTTGTTGCGGGTGATCAGGTTGTCAAACACGTTGCGGTAGACGGCATAACTGTCCGGATTCCACTGCACGTGCGGGTCCAGCGACGAGGGCTCATTCACCAGATCAACAACAAAACGGTCTTTTGAGGCCAGCACCGAGCCGGTCGACAAGGCTATGAGCAGGCCAAAGGTGCCTGCAAGGATTGTTTTACGAATGGGGAACATGGCAGTTTTTCTTTTGATAGGACGGGTGACAGGGTGCTGGCTTGGTTTCAAGCCCGGGCAGCCCTCAGTTTGAGCGAGAACTCTTGCAACACGGCAATGCCGCTGGCTTCTGCCCGGTGGCACCAGGCCTGCAGGTCGGCGGCGAGTTGCTCACGGGTATGGCAGCGACTCAGCCAAAGCTGACGCAGCTCTTCGCGCATCACCACCATCTTGTCGAGCACCGGGGAGACCGAGCGCGCCAATGCCAGCTGGGCCACAGCCGATGCGGGCACTTTGTCGGCGTCACGGTGCAGCCAGTGGCGTGCAGCCTGAATCACTGCGGCATCGGCGCTGCGCAGCTTCATGGCTTTGAGCTCGTCATTGAAGGCACGGCGCATTTGCTTGGCATAGCCGGCCATGATTTCGTAGCGGTTGGAAATCAGCGCCTCCAGCGCGTTTTCATCGGCCACCGGCCGGACATCACCCAGCGCCAGTTTCGGTGGTGTCTTCTTGGGTGTGGCGAGGCCTGCCATTTGCAGCAAGCGGATGTACATCCAGCCAATATCAAACTCATAGGGCTTGACCGACAGTTTGGCAGAGGTGGGGTAGGTGTGGTGGTTGTTGTGCAGCTCTTCCCCGGCGATCAGGATGCCCCAGGGCGAGATGTTGGTGCTGGCGTCGGGCACCTCAAAATTGCGATAGCCCCAGAAATGGGCGGCACCATTGACGATGCCGGCGGCCATGATCGGGGTCCAGGCCATTTGAACCGCCCACACCGTCAGGCCAGCGGCGCCGAACAGGGCCACATCAATCACCATCATCACCCCCACCCCCTCCCAGGAGAAGCGGGTGTAGAGATTGCGCTCCAGCCAGTCATCGGGCGTGCCATGGCCAAAGCGCGTCAGCGTCTCGGGGTTTTTAGACTCGGCGCGGTACAACTCAGCGCCCTGCAACAGGACGGTTTTGATGCCATGCACATGGGGGCTGTGCGGGTCTTCGGCCTGCTCGCACTTGGCGTGGTGCTTGCGGTGAACCGCGGCCCATTCTTTGGTGACCTGGCCGGTGGTCAACCACAACCAAAGGCGGAAAAAATGTGCCGGCAAGGGGTGCAGATCAAGCGCGCGGTGCGCTTGGTGCCGATGCAAAAATACGGTGACACTGACCATGGTGACGTGGGTCATGGCCAGGGTGAACAGCACCAATTGCCACCAGTTCAGCCGCCAGAGGCCATGGGCCAGCCAATCTAATATGGCGTTGAGTACTGTCCAGTCAGGTAGCAGCATAGGCTGAGTTGTCTCGGGTTACGTCAAAAAGAATCGCCTCTCTTCAGGGGCGCGCGATGCATTTTAGAGGCAATACCAGCTTGCCTCACCCCTTGG
>JBIKZZ010000226.1:0-5539 GCA_044354435.1 Rhodoferax sp.
TTCGCCTCGCTCGCCCCTTGATTGAATTCGCGGCTTGAAATGGTGGTGATAGTCATGGAGACACCCCGTACGTCTGAGTAATGTAGTTATGTTACTACACGCTTCGATTAAGCGCAAGCACTGGGCACCGTGTCAACATACAGGACTCAAAAGAGCACCGTGAATTGGCTCAGTCCGAGGCTTAGATTCGACGGAGGCTGGGATCGACCCAAAGGTCATTCTGTCGATCTGGAGTTTCTTGAATTGTGATGGTATGTTTTGATGTAAATCGGCATTAATGTCATTTGTCACATCATTTAAATCGGCTAATTTAAATTTTTTCATTGGTAAATTGACCAAATTTGTGATCAAAAGTCTTCTTAAGTTATTATTAAACCAGACGTGTAAAACGTCTGTATTTCAGTCTCATAACCCAAAGGTCGGAGGTTCAAATCCTTCTCGCGCAACCAAAAAACGACAGCTTTTCTGTCAACAAAACGCCCACCTCAAGTGGGCGTTTTGCTTTGGGCGTTACGGCGATAATCGTGGTCATGATTCAGGCTTTGATTGCAGGTACCTTGTTGGCAAAGCCCGAGGTTCGCGAAGGGAAGAACGGAAGTTCGTTTACCTTGGCTAAGCTCCGTGCCGTGGCCGGTGACGGCGAAAGCCTGATCGTCAATGCCATCGCTTTTTCACCGCAGGTCAGTGCCTTGCTGCTGGACTTAGAGGATGGGGACGCCGTTGCGGTTGCCGGGGCCTTGACGCCAAAGGTCTGGCTGGACAAGCAGGGTAACGCCAGACCTGCCTTGGACATGATTGTCAGCCGAGTTTTGGCGGCGGATCTGTCCGAGATGATCCACGGTGTTCGCGACTGATTTTCAGGGTGGTGGCAGGCTCCCAGATGCGTGAGCAGCAAGTGATGGGCCCCCACTGAGGAAAAAATGAAAGGGTCGCCGATCAAGGACGGCGCTAACATCAGGCTCGCGACCAAGACAACCCCACTGGAAGCCCTTATGCGCATCAAACACATTGAGTCGTTCATTTTGCACATCCCTGTGACGGGGAGCCAGATTGCCGACAGTACCCACACGATCTCTCATTGGGGAGTTGTTGGCGCCTGTATCAGTACTGACGATGGATTGAAAGGCTACGGGTTTACCGGTACCCATGCGCACCTGGCCAGTGACCAGCTGATCACCCGTTGCATTGACACCTGCATCGCGCCCTTGTTGCTGGGAGAGGATGCCAATGACATTGAGCGCCTGTGGCAAAAAGTTGCGCGCCAACCAGCATTGCAGTGGGTGGGGCGTGCCGGTATCACCTCGTTAGGGCATGCCGCAGTCGACGTCGCATTGTGGGACCTCCGCGCCAAATCCCAGCAAGTTCCCTTGTGGAAGTGCCTCGGTGGCGCCGTACGCCAGCAGGTTCGGGCCTACAACACTGACATCGGTTGGCTGTCGATTCCAGATGCGCAGTTGGTACAGGGGGCGCAGCAGGCCGTGGCAGACGGTTTTACTGGCATCAAGATCAAGGTTGGCTCCACGGTGGAGCGCGACTTGTCAAGACTCCGCGCCGTGCGTCGGGCGGTCGGCGATCAGGTGACTTTGGCGATTGACGGCAACGGCAAATGGGACTTGGCGGATTGCCTTCGTTTTTGCCATGCGGCAGAGGACCAAAACGTATTCTGGTTTGAGGAGCCCCTGTGGTATGACGCTGTCCAGCGTCACGCCCAATTGGCCTGCGCCACCAGCATCCCGGTGGCTCTTGGTGAGCAACTCTACAGCGTCGATGCCTTTGCTGAGTTCATTGGTCAGGGCGCGGTGCATTGGCTACAACCGGACGTGACGCGTATGGCCGGCCTGACTGAGGTGTTGCGGGTGATCGAGTTGGCTGCGGCCCATCGGCTGCCGGTGGCTCCCCACGCGGGCGATATGAGTCAGGTCCATCAGCATCTGAACTTCAGCCGTGCAGCTTGCAGCGTGTTGGAGTACATCCCCTGGATTCGTGACTGTTTTGAAGAGCCTGCGCGCGTCGTTGACGGGCATTACCAGCCGCCGCAACAACCCGGTGCCAGCACCACGCCCACCGCCCAGGCTTTCGCTCGGTACGCCCAGGCAACATCCTGAATCCGGCCCGCATGCCAGCCCGATAATGGGCGCTGATCGAACCTAACCTGTCCTCTCATGATGATGCAATATAAAAACCTCGGAAAAAGCCCTCTTAAAGTGTCCCGCTTGTGCCTGGGCAGCATGATGTTTGCAGACCAGACGGATCTGGCCGAAGCGCGGCTGATCGTCGACCATGCCCATGCCCATGGCTGCAATTTCATTGACACTGCCGACGTCTATTCGCACGGCAAGTCAGAGCAGATGGTGGGCGAACTGCTTCAAGGCCAACGGCAGCACTGGGTGTTGGCCAGCAAGGTGGGCAATGCCCTGTCCGAGCGACCCAATGAGGGCCGCTATTCGCGAACCTGGATGCTGCGCGCTTGCGAGGACAGCCTGCAGCGGCTGCGGACCGATCATTTGGACATCTATTATTTGCACCGCGATTACAACGGCATGGGTTTGGATGAGCCGCTGCGCGCTATTGAGGCCCTGCTGCGAGACGGCAAGATTCGCTGCTGGGGTGTATCCAATTTTCGTGGATGGCGTATCAGCGAGATGGTGCACATGGCGCGCCAGTTCAACATGCCCGGCCCGGTGGTTTGCCAGCCCTATTACAACCTGCTCAACCGCCTGCCTGAATCAGAGATTCTCGAGGCCTGCGGCCATCACGGCTTGGGCGTGGTGCCGTATAGCCCGATTGCCCGCGGCGTCTTGACCGGCAAGTACGCACCAGGCCAAACACCGCAGGCGGGGTCGCGTGCGTCACGGGCCGACAAGCGGATGATGGAAACCGAGTTTCGCCAGGAGTCGCTGGCCATTGCGCAAACTCTGCGTGCCCACTGCGAAGCTAAAGGCGTGTCGCTGGCACATTTCGCGACCGCCTGGGTGCTGGCCAATCCGCATATCAGCTCTGTCATCGCCGGGCCGCGCACGCTGGCGCAGTGGCAGGATTATTTCGGTGCCATCGAGGTCCAGATTACTGCGGAGGACGAAGCGCTGGTCAACAGCCTGGTCTCACCCGGACATTCTTCCACGCCGGGCTACAACGACCCGGCTTACCCACTGGCAGGGCGCTGATAGACCCTGTGACTTCCCCACCCCCTGGCCTGAACCTGGCTCAGCAGGAGGCAGTCAACTACATGCACGGCCCCTGCCTGGTGTTGGCCGGGGCGGGCTCGGGCAAGACCCGGGTGATCACCCATAAGATTGCCCGCCTGATTCAGTCCGGGATGGCGCCGGGCCGCATTGCCGCCATTACTTTCACCAACAAGGCCGCAGCCGAAATGCGTGAACGAGCCAAAGGGTTGATCGGTGGCGCGTCGCGGGAGGTGCTGATCTGCACTTTCCACGCCTTGGGCGTGCGCATGTTGCGTCAAGACGGCGGCGCACTTGGCCTCAAGCCGCAGTTCTCGATTCTCGACAGCGATGACGTCACCAGCATCCTGAAAGACGCAGGTGGCACCGTCGACGTCGCCACGGCCCGGCAATGGCAGTGGACCATCAGCCTGTGGAAAAACATGGGTCTCAACGCCGAGCGTGCGGCGCTGTCGGCCAAAGACGACGGCGAACGGCAGATTGCGCGGGTGATGGCACATTACGAAGAGCGTCTGACGGCCTACCAGAGTGTGGATTTTGACGACCTCATCAGCTTGCCCTTGAAGTTGTTGCAACACCATGAGGCGGCCCGGCAGCGTTGGCAAGGCTTCATGGGGCATGTCCTGGTTGATGAGTACCAGGACACCAACGCCACCCAATATGAATTGCTTAAATTGCTGGTCGGTGGCAACCCGGCCACTCAGGCGCGGTTCACAGCGGTTGGCGATGACGACCAGTCCATTTACGGTTGGCGCGGCGCCACGTTGGACAACCTGCGCAAATTGCCCCTCGATTTCCCGAGCCTCAAGGTGGTCAAACTTGAGCAAAATTACCGATCCACTGGGGCCATTTTGCGGGCGGCTAACCACGTGATCGGCCCCAACCCCAAGCTATTTCCGAAAAACCTGTGGAGCGATCTGGGCGAAGGTGAGCCGGTGCGGGTGGTCGATGCCGACAGTGAGGAGCATGAGGCGGAACGCACAGTGGCGCGAATTCAGAGCCTGCGCGCGGGCACACAGGTCAGCAGTGGCCCGCAGTACCAGGAGTTCAAGGACTTCGCCATTCTTTACCGTGCCAATCACCAGGCCAAGACTTTTGAGAAGGCCCTTCGCAAAGCCCAAATCCCCTACAAAGTATCTGGCGGCACCAGCTTCTTTGACCGTGCCGAAATCAAGGATTTATGTGGCTGGTTTCGTTTGTGGCTCAACCCGGACGATGACCCGGCGTTTTTGCGGGCGGTCACCGTGCCTAAACGCGGCATTGGTCATCAGACCCTGCAGCAGTTGGGTACGTTTGCCAGCCGCTACCGCATTAGCCTGTTTGAGGCGCTTTTTGCCGCATCGCTGGGCAGTGTGCTAAGCAGCAAAGCGATTGGCAGCCTGCATGAATTTGGCCGCTACATCAACGACCTGAGCTACCGGGCTCGCCACACCAGCGGCGCTGAGGCGGCTGCTGTCTTCCTGCGCGACTGGCTCAAAGAGATCGACTACGAAAAACACCTCTACGATGGCGAAGACAGCGCTGCCCTGGCCGCCGCCCGCTGGACCAATGTGCTGGATTTTTGCGATTGGATGTCGGCCCGCTGCGGCGGTCAGATCTCAGATGTGGCGGGTGTCAGTACCTCCGGGGAACGCAAGAGCCTGTTGGAAGTGGCGCAAACGGTGTCACTGATCTCCACGCTCAATGAGCGGGAGAAAGATCAAAACGTGGTCACTCTGTCCACACTCCATGCCGCCAAGGGCTTGGAGTGGCCCCATGTGATGCTGGTCGGGGTGACCGAGGGTATGTTGCCGTTCCGACCCGGCGAAGATGCGCCGGCCGATGAGGTCGCCACCCGGCTGGAGGAAGAGCGCCGCCTGATGTACGTCGGTATCACCCGTGCTCAGCGCAGCCTGGCTGTGAGCTGGAGCCGGCGGCGCAAGAAGGGGCGCGAATTGGTGGCGGTTCTGCCCAGCCGGTTCATTGCTGAAATGGCATTGGACGCCAAAACCGTTCGGGAAGACCCGCGTGAAAAATTACGCGCCTTGCGCGCCGAATTTGCGCAAAGGGCGCAAGATAACGCTGCCGCACTGGCGCGCATCAGTTAAGGTTTAGACTCGCATGAAAGTGCCAATCGCTATATTTTTAATAGCTACAACCCTAGTATCTACGGGGGCTAAAGCCCAAAATGATATAAAAATTGAAACTCGGTCTGCTTGCCCGTCGATCGAAGAGCTCAGCCCCCAGCACCTGTACGGTTTATGGCGTGCTGAATTTTCGGGGCTTGCGCAGGGCGCCACGCTGCTGCTTGAAAAGCACCCGCAGTGGCCGGACAGCTTCAGCGGCGGCGCGAACCGGGCCGGCGTGCAAACCCGCGT
>JBIKZZ010000227.1:0-5531 GCA_044354435.1 Rhodoferax sp.
CACAAACACCTCGGCCTCCTTACCGCTCATCAGCTGGCGCACCACGCTGTCGATCAGGCCTTCTTCAACCAGGGTTTGCAGTCGGGCAGGGGCTTTCATCGATCGCTTCCTAGCACCTTGATCGGCGGTTTCCAGCCCGCCGCGTGAACGCGCCGGGCAAACCGCTTGTCATCAAAGGTGACCATGCTGGTGCAATGGCGGCATGAAGAATGGTGCAGCGCGTCGGCAAAGTCAAAACCCTGTGCCAACGCGGCAGTGGCCAGGTCTAGCGCCACCCGGTCTTCAATCTCCAGGTTGGGCATGCCGAGCAGGTGGTTCATCACGGCCTGCACCTCGTCCGGCGCGCTCTTGTAGTAACCGCGCAGCACCCATTCCAACTCCAGCAGCACGGTTTTGCTCACGAAAAGGCGTTTGCCGCTTTCGAGCAGTTGCCGGGCTGACTCGCTTTGCTGCCTGGATGGTTCGTCACTGCTTGCGACAAAGTAATGGGCCAGAACGTTGGTGTCCAAGCCGATCATGGCTCAGTCGCCAACAGGGTGGCAACGTCAAAATCAGGCGCAATCGCTGGGCGGCGGCTCGGAATCAGGCCGAAACCACTGGTGTCGGGCTGGCGCAGGGCTGCGGCAGGGCGCAGGGCAATGTGGTCGCCCTCCACGGCAAACGTCACGGCCATGCCCTGCTTCAGGCCAAACTGCTGGCGCACGTCGCGCGGGATGGTGACCTGCCCCTTGCTGGTGATGGTGGTTTGCATGGCAGATTCCTTGAGTATTACCGAGTAATACTATCATGAAATCAGCTTGCTGACCTGTTTGGGCAGACAGCCCTTGACAGCCAATAGTTCAGGTCTAAACTATTGGCTTATGAATATTCTCTGCATAGGCGGTGGCCCCGCCGGTCTGTATTTCGCGCTGCTGATGAAGCTGCAAAACCCCGCGCATCGCATCACCGTGGCGGAGCGCAACAAGCCGTTTGACACCTTTGGCTGGGGCGTGGTGCTGTCGGACCAGACCCTGGACAACATGCGCGAGGCGGATCCCGTCACCGGCCAGCTGATTGGTGATGCGCTCAACCACTGGGACGACATCGAGGTGTTTTTCAAGGGCCGCAGCGTGCGCTCCACCGGCCACGGTTTTTGCGGCATCGGCCGCAAGCACCTGCTCAACATCCTGCAGGACCGCTGCCTGGCGCTGGGGGTGGAGCTGGTGTTCGAGGTCGATGTGTCGGACGACCAGGCGCTGGCGCAGCAGTACCAGGCCGACCTGGTGATTGCCAGCGACGGCCTCAACAGCCGTATCCGCAGCCGCTACGCTGAAGTGTTCCAGCCCGACATTGACACCCGCGACTGCCGCTTTGTCTGGCTGGGCACGCACAAAACCTTCGACGCCTTCACCTTCGCCTTCGAGCAGACCGAGCACGGCTGGTTCCAGGCCCATGCTTATAAGTTTGACGAGCACACCTCGACCTTCATCGTGGAGACACCCGAGGCGGTCTGGCAGGCACACGGCCTGGCGGCCATGAGCCAGGAGGAGGGCATCGCCTTTTGCGAGCGCCTTTTTGCCAAATACTTGGACGGGCAACCGCTGGTCAGCAATGCCAAGCACCTGCGCGGCTCGGCCCAGTGGATCCAGTTTCCGCGTGTGGTCTGTAACACCTGGGTGCACCAGCTGCCGCTGCCCGGGCGACAGGTGCCGGTGGTGCTGATGGGCGACTCGGCCCACACCGCGCACTTTTCGATTGGCAGCGGCACCAAGCTGGCGGTGGAAGACGCGATTGACCTGGTCAATGAATTTGCCGCCAGCACCGACGAGCTGGTGGCGGGTGGCGACCTGCTGCCGGTGCTGCAGCGCTACGAAGCCCGACGCAGTGTGGAGGTGCTCAAGATCCAGAACGCTGCGCGCAATTCAACCGAGTGGTTTGAGAACGTCACGCGCTACACCGGCATGGCGATCGAGCAGTTTGCCTACTCGCTGCTCACCCGCTCCCAGCGCATCAGCCACGAAAACCTGCGCCTGCGCGATGCCGCCTGGCTGGGCGGCTTTGAGGCCTGGCTGGCCGGCGGCAAGCCGGTAGCGCCCATGCTGTTACCGCTGACCGTGCGCGAGCTGACCCTGAAGAACCGCATCGTGGTGTCGCCGATGGCCACCTACAGCGCGGTCGACGGCCTGGTCCAAGACTTTCATCTGGTTCACCTGGGCGCCCGCGCCCTGGGTGGCGCCGCGCTGGTGATGGTGGAGATGACCAGCCCCAGCCCCGAGGGCCGCATCACGCCCGGCTGCACCGGCCTATGGAATGAGCACCAAGCGGCCGCCTTGCAGCGCATCGTGGCCTTTGTGCACGGCCAAAGCAGCGCGGCCATCGGCCTGCAGCTGGGTCACAGCGGCGCCAAGGGCTCGACCCAGGTGGGTTGGGCGCAGGCGGACGAGCCGCTAGAGCTGGCCGACGCCAACTGGCCCTTGCTGGCCGCCAGCGCCGTGCCCTACGGCCCGCAGAACCAGATGCCGCGGGCCATGAGCCGGGCCGACATGGACCGCGTGCGCGACGAGTTTGTCGCCGCCACCCGGCGCGCGGCGCAAGCCGGTTTTGACTGGCTGGAGCTGCACTGCGCTCATGGCTACCTGCTGTCGTCTTTCCTGACGCCATTGACCAACCTGCGTACCGACGACTATGGCGGCAGCCTGGCCAACCGGTGCCGCTACCCGCTGGAGGTGTTTGCTGCCATGCGCGCTGTCTGGCCGGCGGCCACGCCGATGAGCGTGCGTATTTCCGCACACGACTGGGCGCCCGGCGGCAACACCGCCGACGACGCGGTGGCCATGGCCCGCTTGTTCCAGGCGGCTGGCTGCGACGTGATCGACGTGTCCTCGGGCCAGACCACCCGCGCCGCCCGACCGGTCTACGGCCGCATGTACCAGACGCCGTTTTCTGACCGCATCCGCAATGAGGTCGGTATCCAGACCATCGCGGTGGGCGCCATCACCGACGCCGACCAGGCCAACAGCATCATTGCTGCCGGCCGGGCCGACCTGTGCGCCATTGCCCGGCCGCATTTGGCTGACCCGGCCTGGACCCTGCACGAAGCCGCCAAACTGCAAAGCCGCGCCATCGACTGGCCGCGCCCCTACCTGAGCGGGCGCGACCAGCTCTACCGCGAGATCGCCAAACAGAATGGATAAAGAGGCCCGCCTGCAGGGCACCACGCCAGCCGAGCACCCCGAGGCGCTGCGGCTGTGGCTGCGCATGCTCACCTGCACCCAGCTGATCGAGACCCGGGTGCGTGCAGCCTTGCGCGAGCAGTTTGACACCACGCTGCCGCGCTTTGACCTGATGGCGCAGCTAGAACGTGCGCCCGAGGGCCTGAAGATGAACGAGCTGTCGCGCCGCATGATGGTCACCGGCGGCAACGTCACCGGCATCACCGACCAGCTGGTCAGCGAAGGGCTGGTGCAGCGCTTGGACGTGGCCGGCGACCGCCGGGCCTACCGGGTGCAGCTCACCCCGGCCGGGCGGGCGCAATTTGCCGCCATGGCGCAGCAGCACGAGGCCTGGATCGTCGACGCCTTTGCCGCCCTGAGCGAGAAAGAGGTGGCCACCCTGCACCGGTTGCTGGGCCGGGTCAAGGCCAACAGCCAAACCACCCCCTTATCCCTGGAGACTTCATGACCCATTACATCGGCCCCGCCAACCCCATGCACGGCCAGTTCAAGGCCACCGCCGGTTACCAGGCCAGCCACTTTGCCTGGCAGTACGGGAACGGCGTGGGCACCATCACCCTGAACCGGCCCGAGCGTAAAAACCCGCTCACCTTTGACTCGTACCACGAACTGCGCACACTGTTCCATGGCCTGCGCAGCAGCACCGACGTCAAGGCGGTGGTGGTGACCGGTGCCGGCGGCAACTTCTGCTCGGGTGGCGATGTGCACGAGATCATCGGCCCGCTCACCCGCATGACCATGCCCGAGCTGCTGGCCTTCACCCGCATGACCGGCGATCTGATCAAGGCCATGCGCGATTGCCCGCAGCCGGTCATCGGCGCCATTGACGGCATTTGCGCCGGCGCCGGGGCCATGATGGCGCTGGCCTGCGACCTGCGGCTGGGCACACCCAGCACCAAAACCGCGTTTTTGTTCGCCCGGGTTGGCCTGGCCGGTGCCGACATGGGCGCCTGCGCCCTGCTGCCACGGCTGATCGGGCAGGGCCGCGCCTCTGAGCTGCTGTTCACCGGCCGCGCCATGAGCGCGCCTGAGGGACTGGCCTGGGGCTTCTTCAACGCCCTGCATGAGCCGTCCGACGTGTTGCCCCGGGCGCAGGCGCTGGCCGCCGAGCTGGCCGCCGGCCCCACTTTTGCGCATGGGATGACCAAGACCATGCTGCAGCAGGAATGGTCCATGAGCATCGAGCAGGCGGTGGAGGCCGAGGCGCAGGCCCAGGCGATCTGCATGCAGACACAAGACTTTCGGCGCGCCTATGAAGCCTTTGCCGCCAAGCAAAAACCTGTTTTCGGGGGCGACTGAGATGGCGCCCACCGAGCACCTGGCGCTGCCGTTTTTTGACGCGGCGCACCGCAGCCTGGGGAGCGCTTTGGCGGCCTGGGTGCCGCAGCAGCAGATTGACGAGCAGGACGACCGCGCCGCCTGCCGCGCCTGGGTGCGGGCGCTGGGCGACGCCGGCTGGCTGCGCTACTGCGTCCCGGCAGAGTTTGGCGGTGCCCTGCCGGCGCTTGATTCGCGCGCGCTGGTGGTGCTGCGCGAAACCCTGGCCTACCACTCGCCACTGGCCGACTTCGCCTTTGCCATGCAGGGCCTGGGCAGTGGCGCCATCACCCTGGCCGGCAGCCCGGCGCAGCAGGCTGCCTACCTGCCAGCGGTGGCCCGGGGCGACAAAATCGCCGCCTTTGCCCTGAGCGAGCCAGACGCCGGCTCCGACGCAGGCGCTATGAAAACAATAGCTACTCAGGTCCATGCCACGGGTGCTAGAAGCCAAAATGATGCCCAAGCCACGGGCTTTGTGCTGGACGGCAGCAAGACCTGGATCAGCAATGGTGGCATCGCCGACTACTACTGCGTGTTTGCCAAAACCGCCCCCGAGGCGGGCACGCGTGGCATCAGCGCCTTCATCGTCGATGCCAATACGCCGGGGCTGGATGCGTCCGAGCACATCGCCGTGATGGCGCCGCACCCGCTGGCCACCCTGCGTTTTGCGCAGTGCCCCTTGCCAGCCAGCGCGTTGCTGGGTGAACTGCATGGCGGCTTCAAGCTGGCCATGCGCACGCTCGACATCTTTCGCGCCTCGGTGGCGGCTGCCGCCCTGGGCATGGCACGCCGGGCCCTGGCCGAGGCGGTGGTCTATGCGCGTGCCCGCCCAATGTTCGGCCAGCGGCTGGCGGATTTTCAGCTGACCCAGGCCAAGCTGGGCGAGATGGCCGCGCTGGTGGACGCCGCCGCCATGCTGACCTACCGCGCTGCCTGGCTGCGCGACTGTGTTGGCACCGATTCCCCCGCGCAGGCGCAGGCCTACACCGCCGCCGCCGCCAT
>JBIKZZ010000025.1:0-20828 GCA_044354435.1 Rhodoferax sp.
GTTCGAAATTGGCATCCAGAGTTTCAACCCCGAGGTGCAGCAACGCATCTCGCGCCGCCAGGACCACGCCAAAACCCTGGCCAACCTGGATTGGCTGGTGACGCAGTCCCAAGCCCACCTGCACACCGACCTGATCTTTGGCCTGCCCGGCGAGAGCCTGGCCAGTTTTGCCCAGGGTTTTGACACCCTGCACGCGCTGCGCCCGCATGAGATCCAGCTCGGCCTGCTCAAGCGCCTGCGCGGCACGCCGATTGCCCGCCACACCGAGGCCTGGGGCATGGTCTACGACGCCGAGCCGCCCTATGCGGTGCAGGAAACTTCGGTGCTCAGCCGGGACGAGGTGCAGCGTTTTGTGCGGCTGGCCCGCTACTGGGACCTGGTGGCCAATTCGGGCCGCTTCAGCCGCACGCTGGCGCTTCTGCTTCAGGGCCCATTGCCCTTTGCGGCGTTTTTGGCTTGGAGCGACTGGCTCTGGCAGCGCAGCGGCCAGACCAGCGGTCTGAGCCCGGAGGCATTGGTGGACCATTTGTTTGACTACCTGGCGGGGCTGGGAGCGCAGCCCGGGCAGGACCCGAAGGTGGTGCAGTCTGCTGTTCTCGACGCCCTGCTGGCCGATTACCTGGCCAGCGGTGCCCGCGCCCGGCCGCGCAGCCTGCAGGCGGTGCTGCCGGCCCAGGGTCCGCCGGCCACGCGCAGCGGCATTGGCCTGGCACCGCGCCAGCAGCAGCACGGGCTGGGCGCAAACGCCCCTATGATCACGCCATGACCCTGCCTTCCCGCTTTTGGGCTGACCTGTGCACGCGCGACTTTGCGCAACTGGACCCGGCCCGCACCATCGCCGTGCTGCCGGTGGCCGCCACCGAGCAGCATGGACCGCACCTGCCGCTGAGTGTGGACACGGTGCTGGCCGACGGCATCGTGGCCGCCAGTCTGACGCATCTGGCGCCAGAACTGAGCGTGCTGTTCCTGCCCACCCAGGCGGTGGGCCTGAGCCCCGAGCACGCCCGTTTTCCCGGCACGCTCACGCTCAAAGCCGAGACCGTGCTTCGGCTGTGGACCGAGATCGGTGAATCGGTGGCGGCGGCCGGCGTGCGCAAGCTGCTGCTGTTCAACAGCCACGGCGGCCAGGTCAGTGTCATGGACCTGGTGGCGCGTGACCTGCGCGCCCGCCTTAACCTGCTGGTCTACAGCTGCAGCTGGTTCAACCTGCCACTGCATGATTCGCAGGGACAGGACCTGAACACGCTGTTCAGCGCCGAAGAGCACCGCTTTGGCATCCATGGTGGTGAGATCGAGACCTCGATGATGCTGGCCCTGGCGCCACAGCGGGTGCAGATGGACCAGGCCCGCCACTTTGCCTCGACCGCACAGGCGCGGGCGCAGCAGTTCCCCATCCTTGGCAACGGACGCAGCGCCAAACTGGGCTGGCAGACGCAGGACTACCACCCGGCAGGTGCCGTCGGCCATGCCGCAGCCGCCACCGCCGCGAAGGGCGAGGCCCTGGTGCAGGCAGCGGGCCGGGCGCTGGCTCAGCTGCTGGCCGAGATGGACCGCTTGCCGCTCAGCACGCTGGTTGATCGCCCCGACCTCGGCTGATGCCGGCCGCCTATGACCTGCTGGCGCTGGGCGCCGCCGCCTGCTGGGCGCTGGGCAGCCTGATCTCGGTTGGGCCCTCGCGCCATCTGGGCGCTTTTGCCTTCAGCCGCTGGCGCATGCTGCTGGTGGCCCTGATGCTTTGGGGTGTCACGCTGACGCTGGCCCCTTGGGGCGGCTGGCGCAGCCTGCCGCCGCAGAGCTGGTGGCCGCTGGCCTTGAGCGGGCTGGTGGGGATTTTTGTCGGCGATGTGGCCCTGTTTGCCGCCATGAACCGCCTCGGGCCGCGCCGTGCCGGCGTGCTGTTTGCCACCCACGCAGCGTTCAGCGCGGTGCTGGGCTTTGTGGTGCTGGGCGAGCGCATCGGCCTGCAGGCGGCCCTGGGCGGCGTGCTGACGCTGGCTGGGGTGATGACCGCCATCCTGCTCGGTCGGCGCCAGGACGACGACCACGCCTGGGAGGCCGACAGCGGCCATGTGGGCGCCGGTGTGCTGCTGGCCCTGCTGGCAGCCCTGTGCACGGCCCTGGCCTCGCTCATCGTCAAGCCCGTGATGATCACCCCTGGTGTGGACCCGATTGCTGCCTCGGCGGTGCGCGTCAGTGTGGCCACGGTGGCGCAGTTTGTGCTGCTGGCCAGCGGCTTTGCCGCAGCCCGGCCGACCCAGCGCCCCACCTTGTCGGTGCTGGTCCAGACCGGCGTGAATGGTTTTGTGGCCATGGGCCTGGGCACGACTCTGGTGCTGGTCGCCCTGAAAAACGGTGACGTCGGCACGGTGGCCATTCTGTCTTCGGTGTCACCGGTGTTGCTGCTGCCGCTGCTGTGGTTGCGGCTGGGTCGGCCACCCGCGCCGGCAGCCTGGCTGGGTGCGGGTTTGACGGTGGTGGGGACGGGCTTGATTTTGCTGCGCTGATTTTCTTTTGGGCTACTTGCTTTTGGCGTCGGCTCTTTGCGATGGTGTTGGTGTTGGGCGGGGCTGGGGTTTGCTTCTGGTGCGGGAGGGGCTGGCGTGCCTGCTTCCGCGGCTGTCCCCCGCCCTTCGGGCTCCTCCTTGATGCCGCTGCAGCAGGCATGCCATCCCCTTCCTGGCTGGCGAGGCTGAACACCCGAATGCCCCTCTGCCGCGTCATTCCCGCTGGTTTCCGTCATTCCCGGCCGCGACCGGGAATCCAGGAAGTCATGGATCCCCAGTCAAGCTGAGGATGACAGTCATTAGCGGGGATGACCGGGTTTGCACGCTAGGGTCGTCAAGGTGGTGACGGGTTGAGCGGCGCAGCGGCATCAAGGAGGAGCCCACAGGGCGGGGGACAGCCGCGGAGCCGCTCAGCCCGGCGCCGCCTTGACCGGTGCGAACAACCCTCTGAAGGCCTAAAACCGAAAGCCGGATGACCGCCGCTCAGGCGTACGTGACCCAGCTAGCGTACTCGGGTTGGTCCAGATGGGGCAGGGTGTTGAAGGTTTGCAGCGCGTGGCGTTTGGGGTTGAAGTTGAATTCGGTCACCGCGCTGTTGCGGATGCGCATATTGAGCTCGATGGTGGTTTCGGGCGTGGTGCCCAGAATTTGTCCCACCGCAGTTGAGATTGGCCCGCCGCTGGAGACCAGCAGCACGTCGCCTGCAGTCTGTTGTTGCACCCGCGCCAGTGCATCGGCCACGCCCTGCTGAAACTCGCGGTAGCTGGGCATGCCGCGCGGACTGACCACGCCGTTCATCCACTGCGTCAGGCCATCGCGCAGCAGGCGGAAATGGTGGCGGTACAGCTCGGGTGTATCTGGCTTGGCCAACGGGTGCGGGTGGATAGCGGCAATCACCGCTTCGCTGTCGTACTCATTGAGGCCGGGCAAAGCCAGCGCGTTGGTGCTGAAGCCGCCTCCGCTGCAGATGCCGGCCAGGGTTTGCTGGTGGCGCTTCAGGGTGCCGGTCAGCACCTGCTCAAAGCGCAGGCCCTTGAGCTTGAAATACTCGCCCAAGCGATGGCTTTGGCGCTGCCCGAGCTCACTGAGTTGGTCGTAGTCCTGCGCACCAAACGAGGCCTGGCCGTGGCGCACAAGGTAAAGAGTTCCCATGAATGGAATTTAAGCTAAATCGGGCTCTAGCCCTTGTCACGCCTGCGACGGAAGCTATGTTTGTTGTAGCAAATTGAAGGCATGGATCCCCGCATTCCGCCTGCCCTCGACCTGATCGGGGGCGAGGATGACCATATCTGCGTCATTCCCGTGACAACGGGAATCCAGGCGCTCAGCTGCCGCCAGCCAGCACCCGGGCAAACACATCGGCGTCCACATTGCCGCCACACAGCGTGGTGCCCACCAACTGGCCGCGCAGCTGGGCGCGCTCCTGCATGGCGGCGGCGAAGCTGGCGGCGCCGGCGCCCTCGGCCACGTTGTGGGTGTCGGTGTAGAGGTCGCGCATGGCCTGGGCTACTTCGGCGTCGCTCACCTGCACCACGTGGTCCAGGTGCTGACTTAGGATGGCCAGCGCGCCGGCGTCGGCCAGGCGCACTGCCATGCCGTCGGCCAGCAGCGTGGTGACCGGCGCTGCCACCACATGGCCGGCCGCCAGGGAGTCGGCGTAGGTGGTGGCCAGGGTGCTGACCACGCCCACGATGTGGGCCCGGTGGCCGAGTGCCAGTTTGGCGGCAATGGCGGCGCAGGCGCCCGAGCCCAGGCCAATGGGCACATAGACCACATCCAGTTGCGGCACCTCGCGCATCAGCTCCCACCAGTAGGTGCTCACCCCCAGCAACAGCGCTGGGTGAAAGCTGGGCACCATGTGCGCGCCGGTCTGTTCGGCCAGTTGCATGGCGTGCTCGCGGGCGTCCTGAAAATCGGCGCCGTGCTCGATCAGCGTCACGCCCAGCGCGCGCATGGCAGCGTTTTTCTCAACCGAGTTGCCCTGCGGCACCACGATGCTGCAGGGGATGCCGTGTGCGCGCGCTGCCCAGCCCATGCTCTGGCCGTGATTGCCCCGGGTGGCGCTGACGATGGCCCTCGGCAAGGTGCCGCTCTGGGCCAGTTGGTCAAAGTAGCACAGGCCGCCGCGGATTTTGAAGGCGCCCACCGGAGTGTGGTTTTCGTGCTTGACCCAGCAGTCGGTGCCCAGCCGTTCGCTCAGCAGCGCCCAGCGGTACTGCGGCGTGGCCTGGAATTCGCGGTACACCACGGCCGCTGCGGCTTCAATCTCTGGCAGGGTGGGCAGTGCGGGGTGGGTCATGGTGTGCTCATGGAGGTGGTTTGTCAGGAATGCAGGGTCAAGAATGAAGGGTCAGCGTCCCGCCTGGCGTGGCCAGTTGCGCGCTCAGGCGAGCCGCGCCCGCGCTAATCAACACCTCGTCCAGCCCGATGGCCTGACAGGCGGCCTGTAAAAGCGTTGCCTGCGGGTGTTGCAGTGTGAGCGATTGCAGCGCCAGCGCGCTGCCGGGCATGGCGGCGGTGGGGTGGTGCGGCCCCCATTCGATCAGCGTGGGCAGGCAGCCGTCAAACAGGCGCTGGCCGTCCGGGCGCAGGCTGATCTGCCACTGCAGCAGGCCGCCCGGCGTCGGGCGCGAGGCGGCGCGCGCTTCACCGCGGTCAATGCCAAGCTCCCGCCAGGCCAGCAGCGCAGCGGTCAGATCCGGCACCCGCGCCACCCAGTGCACCAGTTGCGGCCCCATTTGCGCCACGCGCTCGCGCAGGGCCGGGTCGTCCATATCGAACCAGCGGTGTTCTGGCGGCTGCAGCTCTGGCGTGGCGGCCGGGTTAATGGCGATGATCTCCAGGTAGGCTGCACCCGGTTGCCCCTTACCGTTGCTCAGGCGCAGCAGCCGGTTGTGAGTGCCCATCAGCGGGTGCTCGCCGCCGGGGCCGGGGGTGACGCCCAAAGTGGCCTCGGCCCAGGCCACGCCGCTGGCCAGGCTGGGCGCCAGCACCACCAGGTGGTCCAGGATGGCCAAAGGTGGCGCGGCGCTCACAGCAGCACCGTGCCGGCGATGCAGGTCACTGAATCACCGCCGACCCACACCTGACCGGCCGCATCCTGCGTGATGTAAACCCAGCCTTCGCGCCCCAGTGCAGCGCCTTGGCGCGCGGTGTAGCGGTCGGGCAGCACGCCTTCGGCGATCAGCCATTGCGCCAGGCTGGCGTTCAGGCTGCCGGTGACCGGGTCTTCGGGCACGCCGATGGCCGCGGCAAAAGCGCGCACCTGCAGGCCGGTCGCGACCCCGGTTTCGGGCTCCGCTGCGGTGTCGGCCCGGCTGCCAAAGGCCTGCGCCTCCCGGTTGGATCTCGCTATCAATAAAGGAGCTATATCGCTATATTCCACGCTGGCTAGGCCCACTTTTTGCCTCAAACTTTTGAGGGCGGCGTGGTCGGGTTGGACCGCCATCACGGTGGCAGGTGAGTCCAGCAGCAGGCTCAGCCATTGCGGTCCGTTGTCCAGCAGCTGCGCCGCCAGCACTTGGTTGGGGTGCAGGCCCAGTGCCGCCAGCACCGTATGCAGTAGCGCAGGCTCCGGCTCGCTGCGGCGCAGCGGCGGAGCGGCAAAGGCCAACCGGGCGCCGTCGCGCCGCAGCGTGACCAGGCCCACGCCGCATTCCTGCACCACCTGCCCCGGCTGTTGCGGCTGGCCGCCATGGGCCAGCCAGGCGTGGCAGCTGCCCAGCGTGGGGTGGCCGGCAAAGGGCAGCTCACCGCCGGGCGTGAAGATGCGCAGCCGGTAGTCGGCGCCTTGTGCGGCCGCTTCGGCACTGGCCGGCAGCACAAAGGTGGTCTCCGACAGGTTGGTCCAGCGCGCAAAGACCGCCATGGCGTCGTCGTCCAGCCCACTGCCATTCAGCACCACCGCCAGCGGGTTGCCCCTGTAGGGCAGGGCGGTGAACACATCCACCTGTTGGTAGGCTCGGAGGATGGCCCCCACGCTTGCCACTGTGTGTGCTGCGCTGCCCCCCGAGGGGGCCTTCGCACCTTGGGGCGGCCCGGCGGTGCTCATGACTGCTGCGCCCGAATGGCGCCGGCCAGGGCGGCCACGCCGCGGTGGATCTCGGCCACGCTGGGCGTGACGAAGGACAGGCGCAGGGTGCGGGGGTCGGCGGCACCGGCGAAAAACGGCGCGCCGGGCACAAAGGCCACGCCGCGGGCCACCGCGTGCGGCAGCAGTTGCACCGCGTCCATGCCTTTCGGTAGCCTGGCCCACAGAAACATACCGCCAGCCGGGGTGTTCCAGGTCAGAGTTTGGTCAGGTTCGTGGCCGGCCGGAAAGGCCTCGGCCAGCGCCTGCAGCATGGCGTCGCGTTGCGACTTGTACAGGGCGCGGATGGTGGGCACATGCCGGTCCAGGAAACCGTTTTGCATCACCTCAAAAATCACGCGCTGGTTGAAGCCGGGGCTGTGCAGATCGGCCGCCTGCTTGGCCTGCAGCAGCTTGGGGTACACCGCAGGAGGTGCTACCAGGTAGCCCAGCCGCAGCCCGGGCGCCAGCACCTTGGAAAACGAGCCCAGGTAAATGCCACCAGCCGGGTGGCGTGCGGTTAGCGGTGCCGGCGGGGGCGTGTCAAACCACAGGTCGCCATAAGGGTTGTCTTCTATCAGCGGTATACCCAGCTCAGCGGTGGTTTGGCTCAGCCCCGCGCGCCCGGCTTCGCTCATGCTGCGCCCTGTTGGGTTCTGAAAGTTGGGCAGCACGTACAAAAAGCGCGCCGCTGATCCTGACCCATTCCCCGCCAGAGCCTTGCTACGCAGGTCGGCCAGGTCGATGCCGTCGGCATCGTTGCCAATGTCCTGCACTTCGGGCTCCATCGGCATAAAGGCCGACACGGCGCCCAGGTAGGTGGGGGATTCGACCAGTACCCGGCTGCCGGCGTCAATCAGCACCTTGGCCACCAGGTCCAGCCCCTGCTGCGAGCCGGTGGTGATCAGCACCTGCGCCGGGTCCACCGCCCAGGGCACGCCAGCCGCTGCGCTGTGGCGGGCCAGATCGGCGGCCACGATCTCTCGCAAGGGGCCAAAGCCCTCGCTGGCGGCGTATTGCAGAGCCGCCGGCGCGTCGCTCTGAAGCACCTTGGCACAGGCGGCGGCAAACTCGGCCACCGGAAAGGTTTGGGCCGAGGGTAGGCCGCCCGCAAAGCTGATGATGCCGGGTTGCTCCGTGACCTTGAGGATCTCGCGGATGACCGAGGGGTTCATTTTTGCGGCACGTGCCGCCAGGGTCCAACTCATGTATGTCTCCGTCAGGTGTAGCAGCGTGCCTCAGCTCAGGCGCTTGCCAACAAACACACTGGCCACCACGGCCAGCGCAAAACCGAGCGTCACCAATTCCAATGGTTCGCCCAACAGCGGCACCGCCGCCAGTATGCTTAAAAAGGGTTGCAGCAGCTGGGTCTGGCTCACCCGCAGGGCGCCGCCCAGGGCCAGGCCGCGAAACCAGGCAAAAAAGCCGGCCCACATGGAAAAAATGCCCACATACAGCAGGCCCAGCCAGGCTGGCAGCGCGATCGGGTGCTGCGGCCAGGTCAGCAAAGCACCAGGCAGCGTGACGGGCAGCGCCATCACGCAGATCCAGCAGATCACCCGCTCGGCGCCCAGGCTGGGCGTGACCTGGGCGCCAAACACATAGCCCATGGCCGCCAGCAAGATAGCGCCCAGCAGCAGCAGGTCGGCCCACTGCACCGCAAAGCCACCGCTGTGCTGTTGCGCGCGAAACAGCGAGTACGCCACCACCAGGCCAGCACCGGCGGCCGCACTGAGCCAGAAGCCCAGCCGGGCGCGCTGGTGCATCACCCAGGCCGCTGCGGCTGCAGTGACCAGCGGCAGCAGCGCCAGCACCACCGCAGCATGGCCGGAGCTCACGTGGCGCAGCGCAAAGCCCAGCAGCAGCGGAAACCCCAAAGCATTGCCCAGCACTGCCAGGGCCAGCGGCCGGCGCTGGGCCCGGGTTGGCCAAGGGGCACGGGTCAATAACAGGAACAGAATGGACAGGGCACCGGCCAGTGTGGCCCGCCCAAAGGTGACAAACCAGGGCGACAGCTGAGGCGCTTCCGCCGTGCCTGTGGCCAGGCGCGTCATGGGCAGCGTCACGGCAAAAATGGCCACACCCAGCAGGCCCAGCCAGATGCCGCGGGTTTCTTGCGACATGCTCATAAGGCAGCCATCCATCCCGCCGTCAGCACCAGCACCCCGGCCATCAGCCGATTGAACCAGCGCAGCCGCTGCCCGCTCCCGGCGGGCCCGCTCAGCCAGTCTCGCAGCAGCGAACCCATGACCGCGTACAGCAGATTACTGAAGAAACCAAAGGCCATCATGAGCGGCAGGATCAGCGCAAAGCGCGGGGCCGCATCGGGCCGGCCGGCCAACCAGCCCGCCACCACGGTCAGCGCCAGCATCCAGGCCTTGATGTTGAGAAACTGCAGCATCACCCCCTGCCAAAAGCTTAACTGCAATTGCGCGGCATTGGCCTGCTGCAAGGCCTTGCTATTTGCCAGCTTCCAGGCCAGCCACAGCAGGTAGGCCACGCCAAAGGCCTGGATGGCCCAGCGAAGTGCCGGCACCGCCACCACCAGCGTGCCCAGGCCGCCGGCGCACAGGCTCAGCAGCAGGCCCCAGCCCACGGGCACGGCCAGCACAAAGCGCATGGCACGGCGCAGGCCCAGGTTGGCAGCCAGTGCGGTGGAAAGGGTGGTGTTCGGGCCCGGGCTAAAGCTGGCCACCGTGGCCAACACCAGCAGGGCGGTGAGTTCGACACTGTTCATGGCCTGCACTGTAACCCCGAGCGGATCCACGGTCGGCTGGCTGCTGCCTAAACCAGCAACAGGTTCTTGGCAGGCTGGTAGCGGGTCTGCGCGAGGGTGTCCAGCAGCGTCTGATTGACAAGGCCATGGTCGGCCTCGTGCAGTTCGCAGAGCAACCGGGTGCGGTCGGTGTGCGGCGATTCCAGGGCCAGGGCCATCTCAAGCGCAGCTTGATAGGGCCCGCTTTGCGTCAGCAGAGCCGCCTTCAAAGGCGCCGGCAGAGGCAGGCGGCCCAGCGCCTGTGCCAGAGGTTCGCCCAGCAGCAGGTCCATCTGGGACAACAGGCCGCAGAGCTGAACGTCGGGGTTTGTTGCACCGCTGCAGAGCATTTGCAGTTGCGTCAGCAAGCGAGCCCGCAGCGCCAGTGTCTTGCTGATAGGCAGCAGATCGAGGTCGCTGCTGGCGCGCGACAACTGCTCGCGCAGCCACCCTCGCAATTGGGCGTAGCCCAGCGCTTTGACGGCATGGGGCAGGGATTCAACGGGCGCCCGCAGCCCCAGGCCGGCTGAATTGGCATAGCGCAGCAGCCGGTAGGCCAGGATGGCCTCGCTGTGCAGCAGGTCCACCAGCGTGTCTGGCGGGTCGTCGGTGTCAATCGCCTCCAGCAGTCGTGTCACCACCTGCCGGCTGGGCTGTACCAAGCGGCGGCGAAAGCCATCGAGCACCTCCTCGGCGGGCCAGCCCGCCACTGCCCAGGCGTCCAGTTCATCCAGGCAGTGGTCGACCAGCACCCGGCTTGCCACCTCGGCATAGATGTGGCCTGTCGCCACCGCCCCTCGTGGTGGCGGCTCAGCAGCGGCGGTCCCTGCCCTCACCTTGAGCCGGGCCGCACGCAGACCACCCAGGGCCTGCTGCGCAGTCATGGTCACGATCAGGCGCTTGAAGCAAGGGGCTAAGGCGGCCGCCGGTTGCGCGCCTGGCTCACCGCGCCATAGCAGGGTCAGACCCCGTTGGTGGGCCTGGTGCACCCGGCGCGCCAACGCGGCGTCCCGCAGTTGGACCTCATCCACGATCAGGCCAGGACCGTCGGTCGCCCCGTGCTCCAGCATCTGGCTCAGCAGGGCACCCGCTGACACCGACACCAACAGGGGGATCGCCTCCTTGGGCCAGCGCTGTCGCAGCACCTGTAAGAAGGCCCGCCCGTTCACCTCCGAGCGGCCGTGCACCCCAACGGACAGTGCCACGGCAGCCGGCTCGCGCAAGGCGTTCCAGTAGAGCTGGTAGCCCAGCGACACCTGGTCCAACACGGCTGTGGTCATGGCTGTCAACTGATGAAGTTGAAGAGAGAGAGCTTCTGCACCTGGGCGTAGGACTGAAGGGCGGTCTGGTAGCCGGTCTGGAATCGCGTGAAGTCAGAAATGCCCTTGACCATGTCCAGTTCCTCGGCACGCGACTTGTCGGCCGACAGCTGCAGGCTGCGACCCTCCTGGGTATTCTGGATGTTGTCGGCCCGGTTCAGCCACTCGCCCGCCTGGCTGCGCGCAGCCAGCAACTGGTTCAGGCCGGTGTCAACCTGGGTCAGGGCCAGGCCGACCGCCTGGGCCCGCTGGCTGCTGGTCAGGTTGGTGTCGCCGATGGCCGTGATCGCATCGTCCATCACCTTGAAGAGGTTGGTGGTGGTGCTGGGCAACACCTGTACCGTGTCGCCATTGGCAGGCGCGCCGTTGGCCACCAGAGACAGTCCGTCAAAGGTGATGGCCTGACCGGGGGTATAGGTGGGGTTGGGTGACGGGGGGACGGCGGGTGCCGGCACCACGGTGGTGGCGGGGACGTTGGTCGTGTCCTGCACGCTGTAGGTGGTGGCTGCACCCACCACGCTGAAGGTGATGGTGTAGTTGTGCCCGGTCAGGCTGGCGGGCGTGAGCACCTGCCCGGTGTTGGTCCACAGGTTACCGGTGTTGCTGGTGCCGGTGGACAGGGCAAAGCGGCCATTGCCACTGGCCACATTCATCCAGACGGCCTGCCCGTCCATGGTGCCGGGAATGCTGGTCTCGGTGCTGGCGCGCTGGCCCGCCACGCCGTTAAAGCTGACACCGCTGTTGCTGTCGGTGAACGGCGCCGAGGCGCTGCCGAGCCCGCCGAACAGCGGCGTGCCATTGGCATCGCGGGCATTGGCCAGTGCGAACAGCTGTTCTCGCACGCCGGTCATCTCCTGTGCCACGCTCTTGCGGTCAGAGGCGCTGTAGCCGGCATTGCCGGCGGTGATCACCAGTTCGCGCAGCTTTTGCACCAGGCCGGTGGCATCGCCCAAGGTTGATTCGGCCAGTGTGATGGCACTGCGTTGCACGTCCAGCGAACGGTTGTCGCTGCTGATGCGGGTGAGCCGCGTGAGGGCGCGCTCGGCCTGGGCGGCGCCGGTCGGGTCGTCGCTGGGGCGGTTGATGTTCTTGCCCGAGGTCAGCTTTTCCTGCTGGTTCGAGAGCTCGCTCTGGCGCGAGTACAGGTTTTGCAGTGCCCTGTCATAGGTGTTGGCGGAGCCCAGGCGCATGGTCAGTTCCTTCAGGTGGCTTCGGGCTAGCGGCCCAGGTTCTGCAGCAGTGAATCGAAAATGCTTTGGGCAATCTGCAGCATCTTGCCCGAAGCCTGGTAGGCCTGCTGGTACTGCAGCAGCTTGGCGGCCTCTTCGTCCAGGTTGACCCCGGCCACACTGGCGCGGTCTTTTTCGATGTTGGCAGCGATCGACATGGACACGTCGGCGGCGTAGGTGGCGCCCTGCACCGTGACACCCACCTCGGCCATCAGGCCGGCATAGCCATCGGTCAGCGCCGCACCATCAAAGGTGACGACGTCACGCAAGGCGGCCAACGCGCGTGCATTGCCGGCGTCGAGCTTGGGGTCGGCATTGGGCTGCACTGTGCCAAAGCTGCCGACCACAAAGGTGTCACCCGCCTTGGCTGCACCCTTGAGTGTCAGAGACCAGCCGGTGGTCGCGGGCAGGGTGGTGGCATATTCAATGGCTTGACCCGCTGTGTAGGTATAGCTCACAGGCGCGCCCGGCGGAACCAGTGCCAGGGCCGGATCGTCCGACCGTGTGTAGGTGCTCGCGGTGGTGAAGTTCAGGGTGATCGCCGCTGGCGCCGGGACCGCTCGGGTCAGCAGTTTGTCCACGGCCATTGTGCCGGTGTTGCTGCTGCCGGCCTTTGCGGCCACCGGGCTGCTGATCGCCAGGTCCTTGGGCGACGTGACCACCGTACTGATCGCGGCCGCCGCAGCACTGAAGGGCTTGACCAGGAAGCTGTCACCCGCAGCGGCCGTGCCGGCGCTGATGCTAAGGCTCAGGCCGTCGACCTGAACCGGCACGGTGGTGAAGGTGCTCACTGTGTTGTCTGACAGGCGCGTCACGCTGCCGGCGGCGGCACCGGTGAAGTTGATCTGGTAATCCGATGCCACCATCGACGTGGCGCCTGACGTCGGGCTGGTTTGCACCGCCACCCCCAGGGTCGCCGAACCGGTGTTGCTGGCTGCAGCCAATCCGGGCGAAATGGCGCTGAGTGAAAACAAATCGCCACCGGCGGTGCTGTTCAGATCGACACCTAGGCGGTGCTGGTTGTTGACGATGGTGCCGATGGCCAGCGCCATGCGCCCGAGCAGGTTACCGGCTTCCACCACATCTGTGTTCTGAAAGCGCAGCAAGCCGGCGATCTCGCCCCCACCCAGTGTGGCCTCGTCCAGCACGGCGGTGACGCCGCCCTGCACCATGGTCAGCTTGGTCTTGGCCGGGTCATTGAACGTATCCTGCCCCAGGCTCACCGGTTTGACCAATGTGCCCAGCACCAGCGGCTGGCTGCCGGCCAGGAAAATTCCAACCGAGCCATCGTCGGCGGTAATGCTGCTGGTCTGCACATACTGGTTCAGGTCGGAAATCAACTTATCACGTTTGTCCAGAAGGTCATTGGGTGTCTGCCCGCTGCCCTGTGCCCGGGCCACCTCTTCATTGACCTTGGCAATCTGCTCGGCCAGTCTGTTGACGGCGGAAACCGCACTTGTGAGTTCGCTGGCGACACCGGCTTTAAGGTCGTTGAGCAGGCTGTAGCCTGAGCGGAAACGCGCAGCGGTCTCATCGGCCCGGGTCAGCACCACCGCGCGCGCCGTGATGTCGGTCGGGGCGTTCGCTACATCGTTAAACGCATTCAGCATGTTGCTGACCGAAGCACCCAGGCCGGTCTGACCGCCCTGAAAGATGTCTTCCATTTGCTTGAGCAGCTCCAACCGGCGCGTGTCCCCCGCTGCCACCGAGCCTGACAGGGCGGCCTGACGGGTGAGAAACTCGCTGTGCTCGCGTTGTACGGTCAGGACATCAACACCCTTGCCGTAATAGCCGCTGCCCGAAAACTGGCCCGGCGTGCTTTGCAGCACCACCGACTGGCGTGAATAGCCGGGCGTGTTGACGTTGGCAATGTTGTTGCCGGCGGTCTGCAGTGCCGCTTGGTTCGCTTGCAGCGCCCGCGTGCCGATGTTGAAAATGCCGCTCATGATTCAGCGTCTTAGGCGTGGGCCCGCTGCAGCCGCAGGGTGGTGTTGATGGCGCGGCTCAGCTTGTTCGCGTACTCCGGGTCGGTCGCGTAACCGGCGCGTTGCAAGCCCGAGGCGAAGGCCAGCGGCGAGCTGGTTTGCTGCTTGGCCTGGGCGTAGCGGGGTGTTTCGGTGATCAGCCGCGCATAGTCGCGGAAGGATGCGTCATAGGAGTCGTACGCCCGAAACTTGGCGACGGTCTTTTTTGCGACGCCATTGACATACTCGGTGGTGGTGACCTCGGCCACCTTGCCGGTCCATTTGGGTCCGGCCTTGATGCCAAACAGGTTGAACGAGTTCGTGCCATCTTTCTGCTTGATCTCGTGCTTGCCCCAACCGGTCTCATGACCGGCCTGCCCCAGCATGAAACCGGCGGGCAGGCCAGTGGCTTTGGCCACCCGGTCGGCTGCATCGCCGTGGCGCTTGACAAAATTGCTGGACGCGCTGGCAGGCGCCACACCGTGTGCGCCGTAAGCAGCAGTTGCAACAGCCGCGATCTTGGCCTTGGCGGCAGGCGGCGTTGACGGCACCGGGGTTGGCGTCGAAACCTTTGGCTTGACAGGCTCTTCCGGGTTGCCCATCTGCCGTGACAGTTGCTTGGCGATCAGTTCTGACAGGCCGCCAGGCTGGCCGGACATCTGCACAGCAAACTGTTGGTCCAGCAAATCGGCGCCCAGGTCGCCGCCGGGACTGTCCATCAAGCCAGACTTCATGGTGGCTTCACGCATGCTTTTGATCAGTTCCCGCATGAACAGCGATTCAAACTGCTTGGCTGCCTGCTGTATTGATTCCGGCGTGTTTTGTCCTGCCTGGGCCTTGAGCGCACCCAGGCTTCGGGCGTCTGCCGCCAGATCGTCGGAAGCGCTTGGAAGACGGGTTAGGCTCATGTCAGATGACCTCGAGCTCGGCGTTCAAGGCGCCAGCCGCCTTGATCGCCTGCAAAATGGCCAGCAGGTCCTGTGGCGTAGCGCCAAGGGCATTGAGGGCCCGCACCACATCGGAAAGCAGGGGTGCGGCTGGCACCTGGATCAGTATGCCGGGCTCCTGCCTGATCTGAATATTGCTCTTCTCAGCGACCACGGTTTGACCGCCGGTGGACAGGGCGTTGGGCTGGCTGATAACGGGCGTGGTGCTGATGCTGATGGAGAGGTTGCCATGGGCTATCGCGCAAGCGCCCAAGGTCACGGCCTGGTTCAAAACAATTGAGCCGGTGCGCGAATTGATCACCACCTTGGCGGCACGGATCGAGTCCTCCAATGGCAGCTCTTCCAACTCGGCAATAAAAGACACTCGGGCATCGGAGTCCATCGGGGCATTGACCCGCACCGTGCGACCATCAAGCGCTCGCGCAGCACCCTCGCCAAAGCGACGGTTGATGGCTTGTGCCACCTTGCGTGCGGTCTGAAAATCAGAGGCTTCCAGGCCCAGGTTGATGCTGATGCCCTCCAACAGCGGTGTCGGCACCGTCCGCTCGACTTGAGCGCCGCCGGGGATTCGTCCCGCACTCAAGTGGTTGACCTGAACTTTGCTGCCCCCGGCAGAGGCGCCGGCACCGGCCACCACCAGATTGCCCTGCGCCAGCGCATAGATCTCGCCATCGGCGCCCTTGAGCGGCGTGGTGATCAGCATACCGCCCTTGAGCGATTTGGAGTTGCCCAGTGAGGAGACGTTCACGTCGAGCGCCTGGCCTGGCCGGGCAAAAGCGGGCAATTGCGCAGTCACCAACACCGCTGCCACGTTTTTCAGCTGAAGCTGGCCCACCGAGGCGGCGGGCAGGGTAATGCCGAGCTGCTGCAAATAATTGGTGAGGCCCTGCGCGGTATAGGGCATTTGGGTGGTCTGATCGCCGGTGCCGTCCAAGCCCACCACCAGGCCAAAGCCGGTCAGCTGATTGCTGCGCACGCCTTCTACGGCGGCCACCTCCTTGATTCGGCTGGCCTGGACTGGGCCTGCGCCCAGCACACTGGCCAACATCAGCCAGCGGATAGCCGAGCTGATGCGGTGCACGCGCTGACGAACAAGTGTGTGAAAAAAAGCATGCATGAATAGTGACCCCTCGGCACTATTCTCTTCAGCTTTAGAACGGTAAAAAGCTGAAAAAGAACCGTGTTAGCAGGCCAACTGTCTGCGCTTCAGCTTGGGCGCCGCGACCGCGCGACTCCATGCGTGCATTGGCCACCTTGTTGGAACTCACCACATTGCCTGGCTGCACTGTTTTGGGGTCCACCGTGCCCGAAAACCGCAGCACGTCGACATTCTGGTTCACGCCGATCTGTTTTTCACCTGTGACGATCATGTGGCCGTTAGCCAGTACCTCGACCACCGTGGCGGTGATGGTGCCGGCAAAGGTGTTAGCACTCTCTGTGCCGCCCTTGCCAGAGAAATCATTGTTGGAGGCCGCACCCACTTTCAGGTTGGCAATGTCCATGGCCGAGACCAGCGGCGCGGCCGATATACCAGCGTCCATGCTGGTGGTGCGGTTTGAGGTTGATTTGGACACCTGGCTGGCTGTGACGTTTTCCACGATCTGAATAGTGATGGTGTCGCCAATGGTGCGCGCGCGCGGATCCTCGAAGGCGGGCCGGTAACTGACGGCTTGGAACAGGCTGCCACTGGCAGGGCGGGGCGCTGCCACCATCGGCAGCGGCGCCGGCCGTACCTCGGCAAAATCCACTTTCACTGGTTTGGGCATGGTCTCGCAGCCTGGCAGAAAAAGGCCCAGGCCGGCGGTCATACCAAGGGTCAGAGTCAATCGACGCATCACAGCTGCCCCAGTTTCTGAAGCATTTGGTCTGAGGTCTGGATCGCCTTGGAGTTCATTTCATAGGCGCGCTGCGTCTGGATCATGGTCACCAGCTCCTGCACCACATTCACGTTCGAGGTCTCGACAAAACCCTGCATCAGTGAGCCCAGGCCATTGGCCCCTGGCGTGCCGCTGCTGGGTTGGCCTGAGGCCGGGCTTTCGGCGTACAGGTTTTGGCCCTTGGGCTCCAGGCCTGCCGGGTTGAGAAAGTTGGCCAGTGCGATGGTGCCGGCTGTTTGCGGTGCCGTGCTGCCCGGAATTTGCACGGTGACCGTGCCGTCGGCGCCGATGGCCACGCTGGTGGCGTTGGCCGGAACAGTGACACCATTGGCCAGCGGCAGGCCGGTGGCTGTTACCAGTCGGCCCTGTGAATCCACCTGCAGTGCGCCGTCGCGGGTGTAGTTGGTGGTGCCGTCCGGCATGGTCACCTGGAAAAAGCCATTGCCCTGGATGGCAACATCGAGCTTGTTGCCCGACTGCTGCAGATTGCCTTGGGCAAACGAGCGACTGGTGGCCACGGTGCGCACACCCAGGCCAAGCTGCAGGCCTGTAGGAAGCTGGGACTGCTCCGAGCTGTTGGCGCCAACCTGGCGCAGGTTTTGGTACATCAGGTCTTCGAAAACGGCGCTGGCGCGCTTGAAGCCGTTGGTGGAGACGTTGGCCAGATTGTTGGAGATGACGTCCAGCTGCATTTGCTGGGCTTCCATGCCGGTCTTGGATATCCAGAGCGAGTTGATCATGTCGGTGTCCTTGTGTCGTCAATAGGTGGCAGGTTCAACCCTGCTGGCCCAGCAGCTTGCCGGCGGAGCGGTCGTTGGTTTCGGCGGTTTGCAGCAGCCGCATCTGCGACTCAAACTGCCGGGCGGCCTGAATCATGCCCACCATGGTTTCAATCGGATTCACGTTAGAGCCTTCCAGAACACCGCTCTGCACCCGTGCGTTGGGGTCATTGGGCAGCGCATCGCCGGAGGCGGCGCGGAACAGGCCGTCAGTGCCACGCCGCAGCGGGTCTTCGGCGGTGGGCGTCACCAGCTTCAGGCGGCCAATGGCGCTGGGGGTCTGATTGCCCACCCTGGCGCTCAGCGTGCCATCAAAGCCAATGGTCACCTCGGCATTGGCCGGCGCGGTGATGGGCGCGCCACCGTCGGACAGCACTGTCAGGCCAGTGCTGGTCAGCAGGGTGCCGTCGGGAGAAACTTCAAACGAGCCGCTGCGGGTGTAGGACTCGGTGCCGTCCAGCGCTTGCACACCAAACCAAGCCTTACCGACGGTCATGGCGTCCAGGTTACGGTCGGTTCGTTGAGCCGCGCCAGGCGTGTCGAGCTCGCCCGATGTGGCCTCCAGGGCCATCACCCGCGTGCTGGCCCCGTCGCCGCGCACTGGCACGGCGCGAAAGGTCGACAGCTCGGCGCGAAACCCGTTGGTCGAGGCGTTGGCCAGGTTGTTGGACAGCACCGCCTGCCGTGCAGCCGCGGCATTGGCGCCGGTCATGGCGGTGTAGATCATGCGGTCCATGGCGGGCTATCCTTGCTCAGCGCAGGTTCACAAGTGTTGACATCACCTGGTCCTGCGTTTTGATGGTCTGCGCATTGGCCTGGTAGGCGCGCTGGGCGGTCATCATGCTCACCAGTTCGGCGGTCAGGTCCACGTTGGACTCCTCAACGGCGCCCGATGCCAGCACCCCCAGGTTGCCCTGGCCCGGCGCCCCTGGCACAGCGGGACCCGAATTCACGGTCTCTACCCAATTGCCTGCGCCGACAGCAGCCAGTCCCTGTGCATTGCGAAAATTGGCGAGTGCGATTTGCCCCGCCGCCTGGGTCTGGCCGTTGGAATAGCGGGCTGTGATCACCCCCTTCTCGCTGATCTTGACGCTGAGCAAGTCGCCCGGGGCGTAGCCGTCCTGCGTCAGGTTGGAGACTGCGAAGCTTGCGCCGTATTGGGTGGCTTTGCTGAGGTCCAGATTGGCTGTGAAGGTGGGCGTGATGCCGCTGGGTGGGTTGATGCTCAGGGCAAACGGCGTGCTTGCGGGGGTGGTGACGGTCGGAGTGCCCGAGGTGTAAGACACCGGGGCACCGCTGGCGTCGAATTGCATCTGCAGCAAGGCGGCGCCGCCGGTGGCCACGTCGTACACATTCCAGTTGTCCGAGGCCGCCACCGGGGGCGCCGCCGTCAGGTTGGCCGGCGTTGACGCCGCCCGCTCGAAATACAGGTTGACAGGCATTGCCACCCCCTGCGAATCGTAAGCTGTCAGAGACGTGCCGTAGGTGGTGCGCGGTGTGGGTGGCGTGGCGCTGGCGGCCACCGCGGCGCGGGCATCCAGATTGAGTGCCGCCGTGATGGCGCTGGTCTGTTTGGCCGCAATAGGCGCAGCGGTGGGCAGATTGAGCGTCTGGGCGATGGAACTGGTGGGTGTGCCTGCTACATCGGTGGCGTAGCCCAGCAATTTGGCGCCACTGTTGTTCACGATATTGCCCGCATTGTCCAGCTTGAATTGTCCGTCGCGCGTGTACGCCGTGGAGCCGTCGCGCAGCGACACCTGGAAAAAACCACCGCCATTGATGGCCACGTCCAGGTCATTGCCGGTGACGTTGATGTTGCCTTGCGCAAACTGCTGTGAAATGGCGCCGATGGCGGTGCCAATGCCGGTGTTATTGGCGCCGCTCAGGCCATTGGTGCTGGCGACCAGATCAGCAAACTCGGCGCGGGAGGACTTCATGCCCACTGTATTGGCGTTGGCGATGTTGTTGCCGATCACGTCCAGACTGCGGCTGGAGCTGTTCAAGCCAGAAAGACCTGTTTGAAATGACATGGTGGTTCCTGAAAGGGGGATGGTGAATGAATTTGGAGGGCAAAGTCGGGGCTGGACTTAGAGGATGGCCTTGACCTTGTCATAGGCCAGGGCACCGCGTCCCTGCAACTGCACGGTCATGGCGCCGTTCTCGCTGCCCACAGAGAGCACCTTGTCACGCGCCAGGCACACGGCCTCCACCGGTTTGCCCGCTTGAGTGGCTGTCACGCGGAACGTCGGTTCGCCCGTGCCGGTGTAGGCGCTCGCATTCCAGCTGAAGGTCTGTCGGCCTGCAGCCTGCGGGCCGAGGTTGAGGGTGTCGAGCACTTGACCGCCGGGCGACAGGATCTCGACCTTGACTGAGTCGGCCCGTCCAGCCAGATCAACCGCGCCGGCCGCCACGTCGGCGTTGCGGCTGAGCTGGTTACTGGCCACCAGCACCTCGCGCCCGACCATGGACGAACCCTGCAGCACCTGCATCCCGGAGAACTGGGTGGCCATGCTCTTGAGTGTTTCGTTCACCTGCTGGATTCCGGTCACAGTGTTGATCTGCGCCATTTGGCTGGTCATCTCCGCGTTGTCCATCGGATTCATCGGATCCTGGTTGTTTAATTGGGCCACCAGCAGTTTCAGAAAGCGGTCTTGCGAGGCGTTCAGGTCGGTGGTCGAAGCGGCCCCGTTGGACGCGGTCGTGTTGGCGGCGGCGAGTGGATTGGCAGAAGTGACGGCGGATACCATGGGGTGACCTTTGAGGTTTATTGACCCATTTGCAGGGTTTTGAGCAGCAGGGTCTTGGCGGTGTTCATCACCTCGACGTTGTTCTGGTACGAGCGCGAGGCCGAGATCATGTTCACCATTTCCTCCACCGGGTTCACGTTGGAATGGGTGACATAGCCATCGGCGTCGGCCGACGGGTGATTCGGGTTATGCACCTTGCGCAGGGGCTCGTTGCTTTCCTTGACAGCATTGACCCGCACACCAGACGATGCGTCCGAGCCCATCGGCACGGTTTCGAACACGACCTGGCGTCCTTTGTAGCCCTGGCCATCGGGCCCAGCCACGGCGTCTGCGTTGGCCAGGTTGCTGGCCACCACATTGAGGCGCTGCGACTGAGCGCTGATGGCGCTGCCTGACACATTGAAGATGGAAAACATGGACATGGCGGGTCTCCTTGGGTGGTTGCGGCTTACTGGCCTTGGATCGCGCTCAAGATCGTTTTGGAATAGCCGTTAATGAACTTGAGGGTGGCCTCATAACGGACCGTGTTGTCGGCAAAGTTGGCGCGTTCCCGGTCCAGGTCAACACTGTTGCCATCCATGCTGGGCTGGGTTTGTACGGTGTAGGCCAGGCCCTCGGTGCCGCCCAGGCTGCCAATG
>JBIKZZ010000228.1:0-5511 GCA_044354435.1 Rhodoferax sp.
CGCTGGCGCTGAGTGTGCTGGCGGGCAGTGTCTGCACTGTGATGCCGGGCGCACTGGTGGGTACGGTGCGCGCTTACGGCGAGCTTGAGGCCCTGCCACTGGCCAGCCCCGAGGTGCAGACGCCCATCGGCTTCATGTCGCACGCGGCAGCCCGACCCTCACGCGCGCTGCAGGCCGCGCTGACCCTGGCGCAAGAGCCGGCTTGGCTGCAACAAGCGGGAACCCACAGTGGTTTGCTTGTGTTGTGATGGTTGCTATTTAAATAGTAGCTGCTGGGCTAATAATGACGAGGGTTTGGGTCGGTTTTGCTGTTTTTTCTCGTCATTCCCGGCGACGACTGGGAATCCAGAAAGCCATGGGTCCCCGTTCAAGCCGGGGACGACGGAGCTTGCTGGGTCCCCGGTCAAGCCGTGGGCGACGGGGTTTGTGCGTCACCGCCTGGACCGTAGCGTCCAGCAAGCCAAGTGAGCCGGCTGCATGGACTTTAGTCGTGATGTTGCGGTGCCGCATTCAATCGTTGAATGAGGCGATGCGCCGATTCAATTGGACGCCGGGGCAGGGCCAGCAGGATACTGGTTGCCTTGTTTAAGTAGCACCGCTGCTCTCGCTCGTAGCCTTCAGGCACCATGACCCTTCCTCTTCCCCGCATTCCTGACAAAGAAAACACCCTTGCCAACCTCTGTTTCCAGCACGGTCTGTCTCAGGTACGGGTCGTCAAGGTGTCCATCGTCCGCGGGTCCGGGGCTTGTAGCACTGTGCTCAGCCTGACCTCATTTTTCGCCTGATTCCCCTAGGTGAATTGTTATTGATCTTGTCCTGATGCTGAAAGCCCTATGAATTTGACCAAGCCATCCCCTGCCATCAGCGTTGTGACGCTGGGCAGCGTCGACGACATGCGCGAGCGCATCCGCAAGAAAAGCCAGCTCAAGGGCCGCCAGGCTGATGAGGCATCGTTGCTGGAGGTGCAAGCCCTGATTGGCGCTGCGCCGCACCGGCGCGACCTCCTGATCGAGCACCTGCACCAGCTCAACGACCAGTACCGTGGCCTGCATGAGCGCCACCTGACTGCGCTGGCCAAGCTCATGAACCTGCCGCTGGCTGAGGTGTACGAGGTGGCCACCTTCTACCACCACTTTGAGGTGCTGCGCGACGATGTGCCCGGCCCGACGCTGACGGTGCGGGTCTGCGACGGCCTGAGCTGCGAGCTGGCCGGTGCGCGTGAACTGATGGCTCGGCTGCCAGAGATATTGGGTGCCGAGGTGCGGGTGATTGCCGCGCCCTGCCTGGGCCGCTGCGAGCAGGCGCCGGTGGCGGTGGTGCACCAAAACCCTGTGCTGCAGGCCACTCCAGAGTCGGTAGAATTTATAATAAAATCGGCTGCAGCCCTTCACCCGCTTGCCTCTAGTGCTACGCTTTTTGAAGCAGCAGCACATGCCGAGGCGTCCGTCTCGCCGCTGCCACAAGCCACGCAGGTGGCGCCCGGCTACACCGGCTACCAGGCTTATCGCGCCCAGGGCGGCTATGCGCTGGCTGCTGCGCTGGCCACAGGCACCCAGCCGGCTGAGGCAGTGCTCCAGGCCATGGAAGACTCTGGTCTGCGCGGCCTGGGCGGGGCTGGTTTCCCGGCCGGGCGCAAGTGGCGCATCGTGCGCGATCAGCCCAGCCCGAAGCTGATGGCGGTCAACATCGACGAGGGCGAGCCCGGCACCTTCAAGGACCGCACCTACCTGGAGCGCGACCCGCACCGCTTTCTGGAGGGGCTGCTGGTGGCGGCCCAGGTGGTGGGCATTGAGGCCTGCTACATCTACCTGCGTGACGAATACCACGGCTGCCGCGCCATCCTGGAGGTCGAGCTGGCGCTGCTGCGCGCCGACCCGCCCTGCGCCCTGCCGCTGATCGAGCTGCGTAGGGGGGCGGGCGCCTACATCTGCGGCGAAGAGTCGGCCATGATCGAAAGCATCGAGGGCAAGCGCGGTGAGCCCCGGATGCGCCCGCCCTACATTGCCCAGGTGGGCCTGTTTGGCCGGCCGACGCTGGAGCACAATTTTGAGACCCTGTACTGGGTGCGCGACATCGTGCAACGGGGTCCAGCCTGGTTCAGCGGCTTTGGCCGCCATGGCCGCAAAGGCCTGCGCAGTTTCAGCGTCAGCGGGCGGGTGCAGCACCCGGGCGTCAAGCTGGCGCCGGCCGGCATCACGGTGCAGGAGCTGATTGACGAGTACTGCGGCGGCATGCTGCCCGGCCACAGCCTGTACGCCTACTTGCCCGGTGGTGCCTCCGGCGGTATTTTGCCGGCCAGCCTGAACCAGGTGCCGCTGGACTTTGACACGCTGCAGCCCTACGGCTGCTTCATCGGCTCGGCGGCAGTGATTGTGCTCAGCCAAAAAGACCGGGCGCGCGACGCCGCACTCAACATGATGAAGTTTTTTGAGCATGAGAGTTGCGGCCAGTGCACGCCCTGCCGGGTCGGTACCGCCAAGGCGGTGCGGCTGATGCAGGCGCCGGTGTGGGATAACAGCACGCTGGAAGACCTTAACGTGGTGATGACCGACGCTTCGATCTGTGGCCTGGGTCAGGCTGCGCCCAACCCGGTGCGCAGCATCCAAAAATATTTTCCGCAGGAGATTGTTTAAATGAACGCGCCCGCCCACCTGGCCGAAGTGACGCCGCAAACCGTCAGTTTCACGCTGAACCAGACTCCGATTCACGCCTTCGAGGGCGAAACCATCCTCAAAGCCGCCCAGCGGCATGGCATCGACATCCCGCACCTTTGCTACAAAGACGGCCTGCGCGCCGACGGCAACTGCCGCGCCTGCGTGGTCGAGGTCAAGGGCGAACGTACCCTGGCGCCCAGCTGCTGCCGCAGCGTCACCGCCGGCATGGAGGTGCAGTCCAACAGCGAGCGTGCCATCAAGAGCCAAAAGATGGTGCTGGAGATGCTGCTGTCTGACATGCCCGACACCGGCTACAAATGGAACGATGGCCAGGTTGGCGCGGCTGGTGCGGAGCCCCAGGACCGTCATGCCGGACTTGATCCCGCATCCATGCAGCACGGCGAACTGAGCGACTGGGCTGCGCGGCTGAAGGTGACAGTGCGGCCCGAGCTTAAAGCGCTGCGCCGCGAACAGCCCGCCCCCGACCTGTCGCACCCGGCCATGGCGGTCAACCTGGACGCCTGCATCCAGTGCAACCGCTGCGTGCGCGCCTGCCGTGAGGAGCAGGTCAACGACGTGATCGGCTACGCCCTGCGCGGCAGTCACAGCGCCATCGTGTTCGACCTGGCTGACCCCATGGGCGACAGCAGCTGCGTGGCCTGTGGCGAGTGCGTGCAAGCCTGTCCCACCGGGGCGCTGATGCCCAAAACGCAGGTGGGCTCCCAGGTGGTGGACAAAAAGGTGGACTCGGTCTGCCCGTTTTGCGGCGTCGGCTGCCTGCTGACCTACAACGTGAAAGACAACAAAATTGTGAGTGTGGACGGGCGCGATGGCCCGGCCAACCACAGCCGCCTGTGCGTCAAAGGCCGTTTCGGTTTTGATTACGCCCACAGCCCACAGCGCCTCACGGTGCCGCTGATCCGGCGTGCCGGCGTGGCCAAGGACCCGGAGGCCTTGCAGGCCCTGAACCGGGACAGCGCCGACTGGTCGGCCGTGTTCCGCGAAGCCAGCTGGGACGAGGCGTTGGCGTTGGCCGCTGGCCGCCTCAAAGGCCTGCGTGACGACCATGGCCCCAAGGCCCTGGCCGGCTTTGGCTCGGCCAAGGGCAGCAACGAGGAGGCCTACTTGTTTCAGAAGCTGGTGCGAACCGGTTTTGGCTCCAACAATGTGGACCACTGCACCCGGCTGTGCCACGCCTCCAGCGTGGCCGCCCTGCTGGAGGGCGTCGGATCAGGTGCCGTCAGCAACCAGGTGAACGATGTGGCCCATGCCGAGCTGATCCTGGTGATCGGCTCCAACCCCACCTCCAACCACCCGGTGGCTGCCACCTGGATGAAGAACGCCGCCAAAGCCGGCGCCAAAATCGTGCTGGCCGACCCGCGCGTAACCGACATCGGCAAGCACGCATGGCGCACGTTGCAGTTCAAGCCCGACACCGACGTGGCCATGCTCAATGCCCTGATCCACACCGTGATCGACGAAGGCCTGGCCGACCTGGATTTCATTGCCCGGCGCACCAGCAATTTTGAAGCGCTGCGCGAGAACGTGAAGGGCTATAGCCCCGAGGCGATGGCGCCGATTTGCGGCATCCCGGCGCAGACCCTGCGCGAGGTGGCACGGGCTTTTGCCAAGGCCAAAAGCGCCATGATCCTGTGGGGCATGGGCATTAGCCAGCATGTGCACGGCACTGACAATGCGCGCTGCCTGATCGCGCTGGTCAGCGTCACCGGGCAGATTGGCAAGCCCGGCTCCGGCCTGCACCCGCTGCGTGGCCAAAACAATGTGCAGGGCGCCAGCGATGCCGGTCTGATCCCCATGATGTTCCCCAACTACCAACGCGTCACCAACCCCGAGGCGCACCGCTGGTTCGAAAACTTCTGGGGTACGAAGCTCGACGACCAGCCCGGCTACACCGTGGTCGAGATCATGAACAAGGCGCTGGCACCGGACAGCGACCCGCACAAGGTACGCGGCATGTACATCATGGGTGAAAACCCGGCCATGAGCGACCCCGACCTGAACCATGCCCGTCATGCCTTGGCCAGCCTGGAGCACTTGGTGGTGCAAGACATCTTCATGACCGAGACCGCCTGGCTGGCCGACGTGGTGCTGCCCGCCACCGCCTGGCCCGAAAAAACCGGTACCGTGAGCAACACCGACCGCATGGTGCAACTCGGCCAGCAGGCTATTGACCCGCCCGGTCAGGCCCGGGCTGACCTGTGGATCATTCAGGACATCGCCCGACGCATGGGCCTGGCTTGGCACTACCCTGGCGAGCACAGCGGCGTCGCCGCCGTGTACGAGGAGATGCGCCAGGCAATGCACGCCGCCATCTCAGGCATCAGCTGGGAACGGCTGCAACGCGAGTCGAGCGTGACCTACCCCTGCTTGTCGGCAGATGACCCGGGCTCACCCACCGTGTTCATTGAGCGCTTCGCCACGGCGGATGGCCGTGTGCACCTGGTGCCGGCTGACATCATTCCGGCCAATGAGCGGCCGGATGCCGACTACCCCTTCGTGCTAATCACCGGGCGACAATTGGAGCACTGGCACACCGGCAGCATGACGCGCCGCGCCGTGGTGCTGGACGCGATCGAGCCGATGGCCACCGCGTCCATGTGTGGGGACGACCTGCAACAGATGGGCTTGCAGCCCGGCGATGTGATCACGGTGCGCTCGCGCCGTGGCCAGGTGGCGATCCACCTGCGCCGCGACGACGGCACACCGCGCGGTGCTATCTTTATACCGTTTGCCTACTACGAGGCCGCCGCCAACCTGATGACCAATGCAGCCCTTGACCCGGTGGGCAAGATCCCTGAGTTCAAGTACTGCGCGGTGGCGGTGAGTGCGGGAGGGG
>JBIKZZ010000229.1:0-5506 GCA_044354435.1 Rhodoferax sp.
CCCACCATCCAGCCCAGTTCCTGTTGGCTCCAGTGCTTCAAGTTCAAAAAGGCGCCAAGCAGGTTGA
Organism: Rhodoferax sp.; assembly: GCA_044354435.1. Taxonomy (GTDB): domain Bacteria; phylum Pseudomonadota; class Gammaproteobacteria; order Burkholderiales; family Burkholderiaceae_C; genus Rhodoferax. The sequence goes on from JBIKZZ010000229.1 coordinate 68, forward strand.
TACCCGACAAGGCCACGATGGAGCCGATCAGCTTGAGCTTGAGCCCTGCAAAGTCCACGTCGCCCATCCAGCGGGGGCGGTCAGGGCTGCCCTGGGCCACACCAATGAGGGATACAAAGTTTTCGTAGCCGCTGAAGATCACCAAAATCAGCAGGGTGTCGGTCTCAGACATGCCAACAATCTCGGCGCTGAATTGAACAAACCCCTGTATGAACTTGAAGGCCAGCAGCACGAGTGCCAGTGTCAAGCCAACGTGGAAGGGCGCCAGAATTCAGCGGCTTGCAAAAATCAACTTCTCAACAAACTCCTCAATCCTATTGATCAAGTTGCGGTCTTCTTGTTCCATAGCATCTGCTGGGGTCTATTCGATTGGAAACTGGGGCATAGACCCCCAAAACAGGGTAGCCAGCCCGCGTAAGCCCCCGCCAGACTGAAGCGAGGGCAGCAGTTAGGATGAGGCATGGACTTAACTCAAAATCTGGTATCTCTAGGGCTGGAGCTGCCTTCAGCGACTTACCTGGTTGGCGCCATCTTGTTCGGACTGCTTGGCTACGCCGCTTTTCGTTTTGGACGCAAACAGGGTCGCACTGCGTTGATCTGGGGTGGCTTGGCATTGATGCTCTACCCCTATGTTGTTTCGGGCACTTGGCAGCTCTGGCTGATGGGCGTGGTGCTGTGCGCAGTCATGTTTACAGCCGACAAGTGGCTCGTTGGCCGATAGCGGCCACAGGGGTCAGCCCGGCGCCCGCAAGCGCTGGTAACTGAGCACGCGGCCCTGGCGGTCCACGCGAGCTAGAACCATTTCACCCGATGCCACGTTTTCGCCCACGATGTCGAGGATGTTCACGTGATGGGTCACCATGACCACGGGCTTGCCCTTCTGGCCATCCAATATCCTCGCTACGACTTCGCGCCAAGCTAAAGTGGTGGCTGCCGCCAGTTGCGGATCGTTAAAGAACGAAGCCAACGCCGGTTCGACCTTGGCCAGCCCCAGATCCAGCAGGCGGGCCGTGTCCTGACAGCGGCACCAGGGGCTGGTGAACATGGTGGCTTCGGTTACGCCTTGCTGTTTGAGCCAGTTGCCCAACGCGCGCGCCTGCTGCCGTCCGGACGCGTCCAGGTTTCGCTGCGTGCTGCAGTCGCCCAGGCGCAGGTTGGGCGGGTCACCCACGCCGGGCGCCTCGGCGTGGCGCATCAGCAGCACATGCTCGCCCCCGCGCAATTTGTCGGCCAGCTCGGACGCCGAGGCTGGCAGCACCAGGCTCAGGGCAGCACAGGCCAGCAAAAAAATCAGTTTCAGCATGGCTGCACTATGCCAGAGCGCCAGGCCGCTTGCAGTAGCATGCGGTATGCCCGTCATCCGCTCTCGCATCATCACCAAAAGCGCGGCCTTTGCCGCAAACACCCAACGCATGGCCGAGCTGCTGGCCGAGGTGCGCCGGCTTGAGGGCCTGGTGATTGCCGAGTCCGAATCCAAGCGCAGCAAATTTGAGGCGCGAGGCCAGTTGCTGCCGCGCGAGCGGGTGGCGCGCCTGCTGGACCGGGGCTCGCCGTTTCTGGAACTCAGCCGGCTGGCTGGCCTGGGGATGCATGACGATGACGGCAGCAAGAGCGTGATGGGTGGCGGCTCCATCGTGGGCATTGGCACCGTGGCGGGCAAGCGTTGCATGATTTCGGCCAATGACAGCGCCGTCAAGGGCGGCACGGTGGCGCCAATGGGCCTGCGCAAGGCGCTCCGCGCCCAGCAGGTCGCGCTGCAACACAAATTGCCCATGGTGCACCTGGTGGAAAGCGGCGGTGCCAACCTGGTGTACCAGAGCGAGATTTTTGTCGAAGGCGGGCGCAGTTTTGCCAACCAGGCGCGCATGTCGGCAGCCGGCCTGCCGCAGATTGCCGTGGTGCATGGCTCGTCCACGGCGGGTGGCGCCTATCTGCCGGGCCTGTCCGACTATGTGATTCTGGTGCGCGGGCGCTCCAACATTTTTCTGGCCGGCCCGCCGCTGGTGAAAGCTGCCATGGGCGAGGACAGCACCGAAGAGGAACTGGGCGGCGCCCAGACCCATGCCAGTGTGACCGGCCTGGGCGAGTACCTGTGCGATGACGACGCCCACGCCATTGCCATGGCGCGCGAGGTATTGGACAAACTGCGCTGGGACGCCGCCACGGCCGAGCCTGCCTGCGCAGAACCGCTTTACGACGAACAAGAGCTGCTGGGCCTGGTGCCAACCGACGAGCGCGAGCCCTACGACGTGCGCGAGGTGATGGCGCGGCTGGTGGATGGCTCTGACCTGCTGGAGTTCAAGGCTGACTATGCACCCGAGCTGATTTGCGGCCATGCCCGGCTGCAGGGCCGGCTCGTGGGCCTGCTCGGCAACAACGGGCCGATCCAGCCGCAGGGCAGTACCAAGGCCGGCCAGTTCATCCAGCTGTGCGACCAAAGCGGCACACCGCTGGTGTTTTTGCAAAACACCACGGGCTACATGGTGGGGGCGGCGGCCGAACGCGCCGGCGCCATCAAGCACGGCGCCAAGATGATCCAGGCCGTAGCCAACGCCCGCGTGCCCAAGTTCACCGTGGTGCTGGGCGGCTCTTATGGTGCGGGCAACTACGGCATGTGCGGCCGGGGCTTTGACCCCAACTTCATTTTTGCTTGGCCCACGGCGCGCACCGCCGTGATGGGTGGGGCACAGGCGGCAGGTGTGATGGACATCGTCAACCGGGCTAAATTGGGCCGTGCCGGCACACCCGCCAATGAGGCCGCCCTGCAGGCCATGTCGGACGGCCTGCGCCAGCGGCTGGACGCCGAATCTACCGCGCTGTTTGGCACCGCCCGGCTTTGGGACGACGGCATCATCGACCCGCGCGACACCCGACGTTACCTGGGCCTGTGCCTGGCGTTGGCCGACGAAGCCCAGGCGCGGCAACTGCGCCCGAACACCTTTGGCGTGGCCCGGCTATGAGCTTTTCGCGAATCCTGATCGCCAACCGGGGCGAAATTGCATGCCGCATCATCCGCAGCGCCCAAGACCTGGGCTACGCCACGGTGGCGGTCTTCAGCGATGCCGATGCCGACGCGCCTCATGTGCGCCTGGCCGATCAGGCGGTGCGCATCGGCCCAGCGCTGGCGGCTGAGTCCTACCTGAGCATTGACGCCCTGTTGGACGCGGCACGCAAGACCGGTGCCGACGCGGTGCACCCGGGCTATGGTTTTTTGAGCGAGAACGCTGATTTTGCCCAGGCCTGTCTCGACGCCCGCCTGGTGTTCATCGGCCCGCCACCCGCCGCCATGCGGGCCATGGGCGACAAGGCGCAGGCCAAGCGCCGCATGCTGGCGGCCGGCGTGCCCTGTGCGCCGGGTTACCTAGGCGACGCGCAAGACGAGGCCACGCTCACCGCCGAGGCCGGCCGGCTGGGGTTCCCGCTGCTGGTCAAGGCCGTGGCCGGTGGCGGTGGCCGTGGTATGCGCCGGGTCGATGCCTTGCCCGAGCTGGCCGCTGCGCTGGAGTCAGCCCGGCGTGAGGCGCACAACGCCTTTGGCGACGGCACCCTCATGCTGGAGCGGCTGATAGAGCGTGGCCGCCATATAGAAGTGCAGGTGTTTGCCGATGCCCACGGTCACGTGGTTCATCTGGGCGAGCGCGACTGCACCGCCCAGCGCCGCCGCCAAAAGGTGATTGAAGAGGCCCCTTCGCCCGTGGTGGCAGCCGATCTGCGCGATGCCCTGGGTCGCGACGCGGTGGCGGCCACCCGGGCGGTGGGCTACTGCGGCGCTGGCACGGTGGAGTTCATGCTGGATGCCGAGGGCCGCCACTATTTTCTGGAGATGAACACCCGCCTGCAGGTAGAGCACCCGGTGACTGAGTTGGTGACCGGGCTGGACCTGGTGGCCTGGCAGCTGCGGGTGGCTGCCGGCGAATCGCTCCCGCTGGCGCAGGCCGACATCCGCCACAGCGGGCACGCCATCGAGGTGCGGCTGTACGCCGAAGACCCTTATGCCGGCTTTACGCCGCAGGCTGGCACCGTGCTGCATTGGCGCCCGCCGCAGCCCCTGCCGGCTGGCGTGCGCCTGGACAGCGGCATCGCAGAGGGCAGCACGGTGAGCCCCTGGTACGACCCGCTGCTGGCCAAGGTGATCGCGCATGGCCGCGACCGCGACGAGGCCATCCGCCGCCTGCGCGCCGCACTGGCCCGCATGCCCCTGCTGGGCTTGCGGCACAACGGCGGTTTTCTGCGCGACCTGCTCGACGACCCAGCGTTTCGCGAAGCCCGAATGCACACCGCCTTGCTCGACCAGTGGCTGAATGATGGCGAGCCTCTGTTGCAGCGCCCAATGCCTGACGACGTGGCCTGGTGCGTGGCGGCAGCCGCGCTGGTGCGGCGCCAGGGCAGTGGCTGGCGACCGAACAGCGTGGCCGCCTTTGACCTGACCCTGCGCTGCGGCGAGCAGACGCAAGCCCTGCGCGTGCACAGCCTGGCCACGGGCGAACTGCACCTGACGCTGGGCGGCACTCTGCATGTGCTGCGGCATGTCAGCGTCACCGACGATGCGGTTAGCTATGAATTAAATAGCATAAAGCATAGACTGGACGTGGCCTGGAGCTGTTTTGAGCTGTATATCACTATGGCCGCAGGCAGCTTTGTTTTTAGCGAAATGTCACCTTTCCCGCAGACCGATGCGGCACTGGACGCCAGTTTCGCCCGTGCACCGATGGCCGGGCGCGTGAGCCGGGTGCAGGTGGCGGTGGGCGACGCGGTTTTGGCTGGACAGCCGATGGTGTGCGTGGAGGCCATGAAGATGGACATGTGGCTCACCGCACAGGCGCCTGGCCGAGTGCGGGCGCTGCACACCGCATTGGGTGAGCAGGTGGTGCTGGCGGCGGTCGTGTTGGAACTTGATCTGGACGATTTGCATGGGCCTTGAATCGATCTTTGGCCATAAACCGCCATGCTACAATTTGAGCCTTCGCGGCTGTAGCTCAGTTGGATAGAGTACTTGGCTACGAACCAAGGGGTCGTGGGTTCAATTCCTGCCAGCCGCACCAAATGAATCAAGGACTTACGCTCGAAAGGGTGTAAGTCCTTTCTTCTTTTTGGCGCCCAGCACGAACACTTACTCCATGAGTTCCCACTGCCAGACAGTCACCCCGCCTGCCTGATTTGGACCTTCAGCCGAATTGAGTTAATCTCCCACCCCTTGACGCGCAAGTGCGCCAGCAGTGAGGGCAAAAGCTGCCGAACCTTGGCGGCGACTGCGTTGTTGTCCAAAAGAAGGCACCACACGTCGCCGTCGATAGGGCCGGCCTGTATGGCCGGACGCAGGGCTGTTGGGATCAGGCCATCCAGGGCGTTGAGCCGGGCCACCGAGTCCCGGCTCAGCTCTGCCAGCCGGGCTAGCGTGGGCGAGTCTTGGCTGGCTTGCAGCACGGTGATGGCATGTTG
>JBIKZZ010000026.1:0-20794 GCA_044354435.1 Rhodoferax sp.
GTAGATATCGTCTTGAGTCACTGTGGTGCTCAGCGTTCGGGTGCGCCCACCGGGCAGGTAGATCAAGTTATTGATGACGTCGCCGACCCGGGCACCTGCGGGTAGGGTCATGACCACAGGCACGCCCGGGGGCATGGCCGCGAGTTTGTCGATAGGTGGATCAGCCTCGCTCATTGTTTTGACCGGATAGATGCAGAGATTTCCATTACGAAAACAGGCGATGTAGTCAGAACTCTGACCACTGCCTTTGTCTCCGCTATTGTTGTCGGCTGGTCGGTGGTTGCCAATTGCCCCAAAGGGCAATTACGCAATTCCCCCTTCGCCCAAGCGGCGGTGCGTTACCCTTGGGAAATCTGCGGGTGCTGACACCCGCGCAATGGCGGCTACGGGCGATGTGCCAACGGCACTGGCCGTGCTGGACCGCTTGGACGCAGTGGATGCTCAGCCTTGAAGGCTGCTGGCCAGCAGCTGCACGTTGCCCCCCGCCGCCGTGGTGTTGACGGTGATGGTTTGCTCGGCGCAAAAACGATAGCTATAAGTCGCTGCCCTCAAGGGCTTGCGGCGGCAGCCGGTTTGCTACTGATTCAATAGCTACATCACCAGCAAAGACGGGGCCTAGAGCCTGTTTTGCCTCAAAATCCGCTCAGGCTCCCCAGGCAGTCGTCCAGCGCCTCTATAAATAAGTCAACGTGGCCGCGCTCGAGCACCAGCGGCGGGCGAATCTTCAGAACATTGGCACTGCGGCTGCAGGCGCTGATCAGCACGCCGCGGGTTTTCATGCCGTTGACCACCTGGGTGGTCGCCTCGGGGGCCGGGCGATGGGGGTCAGCCTCATGAACCAGTTCTACCCCCAAAAACAGCCCGAACTGGCGCACATCGCCAATCCAGCTATGCCGAGCCGCCAGGGCCTGCAGGCCCTGGCGAAAGTAATTGCCCTGGGCCACCGTGTTGGCCAGCAGTTGCTCACGCTCCAGTACATCGAGCACCGCCATACCAACGGCAGCACTCACCGTGTTGCCACCAAAGGTGTTGAAGTAGCGGGTCTCGCGGCCGAAGGCATCCAGCAGTTCCTGCCGGGCACACAGGCCGGCCAGCGGGTGGCCGTTACCCATGGGCTTGCCCATGGTGACCAGGTCGGGCGCAATACCGTGCCGCTGGTAGCCCCACATGTGTTGGCCGGTACGGCCAAAGCCGGGCTGTACCTCGTCGGCAATCACCAGCATGCCCGCCGCCCTGGCGCGGGCCACCGCGGCTTGCAAAAAGCCGGCGGGCTCGCCATACACGCCGTCGCTGGTAAAGAGTGAGTCAAACAGCAGCGCCGCCGGCCGTACGCCGTCGGCCTGCATGCGGGTGATGGCTTGATCAATGCCTGCTGCAAAAGTCGTTGCCACATCGGCTTGAGTCTTTCCGTAGCGTCTGGGCGCGGGCACGGTGTAGACCCTGGGCGGGCCACCAGAGGCCGTCACCAGCGAAGGCGAGCAGGCGGCGGTGGTCTGGGTGACCCCGTGGTAGGCCCAATCCGTCACGATGACCCCGGTGCCGCCAGTGTGGAACTGCGCCAGTCGCAGGGCCAGGTCATTGGCCTCGCTGCCGGTGCAGGTGAACATGAGGCGGTCCAGACTGGGGTGGTGCGTGGACAGCAGGCGCTCGGCGTAGTCCAGCAAAGCATCGTTCAAATAGCGGGTGTGGGTGTTGAGCGTTGCGGCCTGCTGCTGCAGGGCTTGCACCACCTGCGGGTGGCAGTGGCCCAGTGACACCACGTTGTTATACGCATCCAGGTAACGCCGGCCTTCAGCGTCCCACACCCACACGCCCTGGCCTCGCACCAGTTCCACCGGGTCTTGGTAAAACAGGCGGTAGGCCGGGCCCAGCAGCGCCTCGCGCCGGCGGATCAGGGCTTGCTGTCGCGGGGGCAGGCTGCCCAGCGTGGTCGGGTCAAAGGCGTTGATGGTTTTCATGGGGCTTAGCGGTCGGCCTGTGGCCTATCCATGTTGAGCAGCAAGTCAGCCGCAGCGGCAAGGCCAAAGGTCATCAGGGCGCGCAAGCCAGCACTGGCCACCGTGTGGTTGCGCAAAATATAGTCGCGGTTGTCCGGAAACCACTGGGCACGCTGCTCGGTGATGCACAGCGTGATGGCGCAGCGCACGGCCGCCAGCAGCGGCACCAGCCTCAATTCTTGGCTTGAGAGCGGGTTGGCCTGCTGGTACCCCTGCATGAATTCAAGCAGGCTGTCGATGCTGGGTTGGCCCTGCGCGTGGCACTGGTAAGAGGCGGCCACCGCCACATCAAACACGCGGGGGCCATGCAGCATGTCACCAAAGTCCAGCACGCCGCACACCTGGTCGGGGTTGGCGGGGTGGACCAGCAGGTTGTAGGGGTTGAAGTCGTTGTGCAAAAACTGCTGCACCAGTGTGGGGATCTCCGGCTGGGCCTGCTGCACATACTGCGCAAACACCTGCTCGCCCCAGGCGCGGCTTTGGGCATCCTGGATCGCCGGCAACCAGCTTTGCAGCACTGGCGTGCGGTGAAGGTCCCACATCAAGGCCTCATTGCTGACCGGTGCGTGTGCAAAATCCTGCAACGCGCGGTCTAGTGCCGCCAAGGTGGCGCCGATCGAGCGCCGCTGCCCAGCGCTGGGCGGCGCCTCGTGCAGAGGCAACCCGGGCAGATAGGCCAGCATCCGGGCAAAGCACACGCCGTCTGGGCCAGGCAGGGCCAGCAGGTGCGCCCCATCGCCCCAGCGGTGAATGCGCTGCACCGGTAGCTGCGGCGCATGCTGCGCAAGGTGCGTCAAGGCAGCGTTCTGTAAGGCCAGCGCCTGCGGGTTTTCACGGGCGTCGCTGACCTTGAGCACGTAGCGCTGCGTTGAGTCAGTCACGGTGACCAAATAATTAAGGTCGCGTTCGCCGCTCAAGTGCCGTACCGCGCTGGCCTGCGGCAGAAACTGCGCGCGGACCAGGGCCAGTAATTCCTCCGGGCTGCCCATCAGCGTTGCACCCGCTTGGGCCACAGCCAGCCCGGTAGCCGCAAGCCCGAGACAATCGCCACGCCCAGCATGACGATGGCGCCCCCGATCAGGTTGGGCGCGGTCAGCGCTTCGCCCAGCACCAGCACAGCGGCAAATACGCCTACCACCGGCATCAGCAAGACGAAGGGCGTGACCTCGTCAATGCGGTTGCGGGACAGCACTGAGTACCACAGCACATAGCCACAAAAAAAGCCCACCACGCTGAACGTCAGGAACCCGACCCATTGCAGGGGATTGGCGGTTTGGACGGCCTGCCACTGGCCGCCCTCCAGCAGCAGGCTTGCCAGCAGGCACTGCGGCACGGCGTGCATGGAAATGGCCCGAAGCAGCGGCAGGCCAGCATCGCGACTGAGTTTTTTCACCAGCACTTGGCCAAAGGCCCAGACCCCGGCCCCAATGATCAGCAGCGTTACCGGCAACCAGGGGGGCTGGTGGGTGGGCAAACCAACCACCAGTGCCACACCGCCAAACGCGACCGCTATGCCAATGGCGCGCGCCAGGCTGAGCTCTTCCTTCAGGAGCCACCAGCCAAACAAAACGGCAATGGGCACCTGCACCTGGACCACCAAAACAGCCAGGCTGGCCGAAACATGCCGGTAGCCATAAAACCCCAGCCCCGCCTGGATGGTGACCACGCAACTGGTGATCAGCATCACGTGCCAGTGCGGCGTGAGCTGCCGGGACGGCCAGAGGGCGTTGATCACCAGGAAATTGGCCAGGTAAGTCAAGCCGACCATGAACAGCGGCGGAAAATGGTCGATCGCCGGCTTGGCCATGGTGTAGCCAAGGCCCCAGCAAACCGGTACCAGCGCGGCGCGTACGATGTCTTTGGGTGTCATAAGTGGTCTGATTGCGCCAGCGGGTGGCTCGCGCCATGGCGCACCATTCTGCACCAGCCAGAGATAATGCTGAGCTTATGAACAAGCAACTGGCGAGACGGAGGGTGGTGGTGGGCTTGAGTGGTGGGGTGGACTCGGCAGTCACCGCCTGGCTGCTCAAACAGCAGGGCCATGAGGTGCTGGGCATCTTCATGAAGAACTGGGAGGACGACGACGACAGTGCCTACTGCTCCTCCAACATCGACTTTGTGGACGCTGCTGCCGTGGCTGATGTGGTCGGCATCGAGATTGAGCACGTCAATTTCGCCGCTGAATACAAAGACCGGGTGTTTGCCGAGTTTCTGCGCGAGTACCAAGCCGGGCGCACACCCAACCCCGACATCCTGTGCAATGCCGAGATCAAGTTCAAGTCTTTCCTGGACCACGCGCTGCGCCTGGGGGCCGACCACATTGCCACTGGCCATTACGCCCGGGTTCGGCACAATGACGCCACCGCCCGTTTTGAACTGCTCAAGGGCCTGGACCCAGCCAAAGACCAAAGCTACTTTTTGCACCGTCTGAACCAGGCGCAACTGGCCAAAACCCTGTTTCCCATTGGGGAACTGCACAAGACCGAGGTGCGGCGACTGGCCGCCGAGATTGGGCTACCCAACGCCCGAAAAAAAGACTCGACCGGCATTTGCTTTATTGGCGAGCGCCCGTTTCGTGATTTTTTGAACCGCTACATCGCCAAAGAGCCCGGTGCTATCAAGGACGAGCGCGGGCGCATCGTCGGCCAGCACGTGGGCTTGAGCTTTTACACCCTGGGCCAGCGCCAGGGCCTGGGCATCGGCGGGCTCAAGGCCAAAGGCGCCCAGCGCGGCGGTGGCGAACACACGCCCTGGTTTGTGGCTCGAAAGGACATGGCCAACAACACCCTGTGGGTGGTCCAGGGCCATGACCACCCCTGGCTGCAGTCTCACCAGTTGCAGGCGCAAGACGCCAGTTGGATCGCCGACCAGCCGCCGCCCGCTGGTGCCCTGGCGGCCAAGACCCGCTACCGGCAGGCGGACGCCCCCTGCACCCTGCTGGCGCCCAGCGTCAACAGCTTTGCGCTGGATTTCAGTGCTGCGCAGTGGGCGGTGACGCCGGGCCAGTCTGCCGTGTTGTATGCCGGCGAGGTGTGCTTAGGGGGTGGGGTGATCGGCGCGGCGCGTGGCAAAGGCCTGACTGCTTAACCAAAGTCTTGGGACACGACCTAACGCGCCCGCTTCGTCTCGCCGATCGCTTCTATGCCCAAACTGAACTTGAACTATCGGCTATAGAGTACGTTTTTCTGGGGCAAGGTCAAGGGGGTTCTTCGATGTAAAGCTGTAGCGGGAATTTGCGCAACTGTCCGCGTTCGCTCAGCTGCCAGATAAATCCACCGTTCTTCTATTCCGCCACTGGCTGGCGAAGTACAGGCTGGCTGAGCAGGCACTAGGTGTGGTCAACTGCACCCCAAAGTCTGCAGCAGGTCTGAAAACCACCCTCTTTATGTATCACGCGAGCCTTCTCAACTACTCGCACTTTCCCTTTATTGCTCAATGGCAGACTCGAACCCAAGAACGGTCATCGTTGTTTTCGCCATCTCAAGACCAACTTCGACGAAAGCGACCTTCGTCGCCTCTGTCCCAACTGGCAGCATGTTGAGGCTGAACGCATTCAGCAGCAGAATTTTGCTCATGATTGCGCCTCCTCGAAATCACCCTTCGTGTCACGACCCGTGCGGTCGAAACCTTGCCGATCAACGCCCTCTGCGTTGTAGCCATTGGCGTCAAAGCCATCTTCATCGAACATAAAAATCTCCTAGGTGGATGCTCCATACCAGAGCGGTGTAAAAGGAGTCAAGCGACTTTGGCTTGCGAAAACAATCGATTGGTGAACGACCAAATCGCTTTCGTAAGCAGTTCGCTGTTTTGATTTTGTTGGGAAAAGTAGATGCGCCGAGCCTTGGCGTTCTTGTCCCTATGTTTGCAACCTAGCTTTTCCAAAGGAAAAAGGTGATTGCGACCGGATTCTGTTGCCTACCAGAGGACTTTGATGCAATTGTGGGCCAAATGAGCCAATTTTGCTGCTTCAAAAGAATGCGTTTTTTAAGCACCTTTTGGATCGGTGCGAAAGTGGTGACTTCACCAATGTCATAACGTAAAGTTGCTATCAGCCCTCCTTGCCCCACGCCTGATTCGCCCACTTCGTGTTTGACCACGCTGAACTTGGCGGCAAGCTGCAAGCACTGGGGCTGAAGGCCATTGAAGGCTCCGGCTGCGAAGTAGGCTCCGACTGGCCGGCTGAAAAGAGCTATTTAGCTTTAGGCCTGAGCCTGGAAACTGCCAAAGCCATTGGCACCCGCTTTGATCAAGACGCCATTGTTTGGGCCGGCGCGGACGCTGTTGCACAGCTCATCTTGATGCGCTAAATGCATTTAGGTCTGGCCTACCTAAGGGCCGAGGGGAGTTGATCTGAACGCGCTCGTTGGCCAGCGCCGGGCGGGTGATGTAGCGGCACAGTTGCTCCAGCGCATCGCGGTCATCGGCCGCGCAGCGCACGGCTGCGTGCATACTGAATCCATTGATGTCGGCGTACAGCGTCTGCTTGAACTCCGTCTGCCCGGGCATGGCGCCCTGCACCGTCAGCACCCTCTGCCCGGACCGGGGACCGCGGGCGGGTGCGCTCCGGGGTGGTGCCGTGAGCTGCAGGCGGCGCGGATGTTGGCGGCGATCTCGATCCAGCGGCGCTCGAACATCTGGTGTGTGCGGCCTGAGCCGTGCGGCGAAATGACGACGTTAGGCAGGGTGTGGAACGGATGGTCGGCCATGGCTACCTTCTCGTCGACACTGTCGGGGTAGTGGTACCAGACGTCGATGATCGCGCCGCCGATCCGCTTGGTCGCGAGTGCCATGTAGAGGTGGTCCTGCCGGACGACATCGCCGCGAGCGACGTTGATCAAGACGCCGTCGGGTTTCATTGCGCCCAGCCAGGACGAATCGACCATGCCGGTGGTCTCCGCCGTCAGCGACAGGGTGATCGCCACGAAGTCGCACGGCGCAAGGAAGGCGTCGCGTTCGTCCATCGCGAAGCAGTGCTGCACGAGATCGCCGGGCGGGCGCTCGCGGTGCCAGCGTGACATCGCGCGGACATCCATGCCGAAGGCCCGGGCTCGAACGGCGATCTCGCGGCCGATGTGGCCGAAGCCGACGATGCCGAGAGTCGCGCCGTGGATCTCGCCGTGCACCGGGCCCTTGATCCAGTCGCGCTGCGACCAGCGGCCGTCGACGACGGTACTCGTGAGCGAGCGGAAGCCGATCCGCCAATCGAGCATCGCGCAGAGCACGAACTCGGACATCGGGATCCCGTGGCCTGCGACGGTGCGGATGGCGCAGCCCGGCGGGAGCAGCGCCGCGTCGACGTTCTCCATCCCCGCAGACGGGGACTGCAGCAGCCGCAGCCGCGGCACCGGGGGATCACTGGGTCCATAAGCGTTGGTGACGACGATCTCGGTTTTGGCGAGTACGGCACGCATGCGCTCGGCCGGCGTGTCGTAGGGCACCGGCACGATTTCGTAGCCGTCGCCGAGCAGCCGACGCAGGCGATCGGCCTGACGCGCGGCGTAGTCACCGTAGAGAACGACCATCTTCATCGCTCGCCCTTCTTCAAAACCCGGTCTCTTCCATTCGCCGCAGCAGGTCCTGCTTGGCGCCTTCGGAATGCTCCTGCGCGATGTGCACCGCGAGCACCTGGTCGCCGCGCGCGATCGCCTCGAACAGCCGGCGATGCTCGCCGAGAATCGCCGCGAAGCGCGTCGTGCCGAATCCGAAACGGTTGCGAATCCCGATGATCAGCTCCCAGCCCTGCTCGATGTAACGCGCGGCCTCGGGGTTGCCGGAGAGCGTGCCGATGAAGCCGTGCAATTCCTGGTTCGCGGTGAGCATGCGCGAGTGGTCGCCCATCGCGGCGGTCTTCTCGTAAGCGAGCACATACCCCTCGAGGTGCTGGACGTCCGCTGGCCTGGCGCGGGCGGTGGCGTTGCGTACGGTCAGCGCCTCGACCGCGAAGCGCACGTCGTACATGTCCGAGACGACCTTGCGGTCGATGGCGCGGATGACGGCGCCGCGATGCGACTCGATGACGACTAGGCGGTCGCCCTCGAGCCGCAGCAGCGCCTCGCGGATTGGGATCGAGCTAACGCCGAAACGCGCGCTCAGCTCGGCGATGCGGAGCCGCTCGCCGGGCGCGACGCGCCCGGCGACGATGTCGTCGCGGATCGACCGCTTCACGCGATCGACGATGGTGGCTGCCACCGACTCCGAGGTCATGTTTGGGTTGCCACGGCGATCGTCACTTCTGCTTCAGGCCGAAGCGCTCGACGAGTTCGCCGAGTACCAGTTTCTTTTTCGTGATGTCGGCTTGCAGCGCGGCGCCGGACGTGAACACCGGCTCGATCAACCGCGCGGCGAATGCACGCTTGATTTCGTCGTCTTTCATCGCCGCCCCCAGCGCGTCGCGGAACCAGGCGATCCGGTCGGGCGGCGTGTCCTTGTGCATCCACCAATAGTGATTGAGTTCAGAGCGCGACGGGAACCCCGCCTCCGCGGTGGTCGGCACGTCGGGCAGGAAGGGGCTGCGCGAGTCGCCCATGATCGCGATGACCCGCATCTGGCCGGACTTGTGGTAATCAAAGACGTCGGACGCGACCGTGAAGATCACCTCGATCTGGTTGCCGAGCAGGGCGCGAAGCGAGTCTGCACCGCTGCTGAATTGCACCGGCCGGATCGTCGCCTTGGCCGGTTCCGCGGCGATCAGGGAGGAAAGGTGGTTCAGCCCGCCGATGTTCACGGCAGCGCGGATCGGCGCGCCACTCTTCGCGGCGTCGAACAGATCCTTGAGTGTCTTGAATGGCGAACTGCCGCTCACCACGATGGAGTAGACGTCCCGGCCAGTGCCCGCGATGGCGACCAACGAGTTGACCCCGGGCGTGAAGACCCCCTGCGCATCCGCGGAGATGAGCCCCTCGTGAATCATGAACACGGAGTGGCCGTCGGGCGGGGAGCCCGTCACCTCGCGACCGCCGATCGAAAATCCGCCGCCCGGCATGTTCTGGATGACCAGCGGTTGCGGCGACGACTTCGAGATCACCTTCTGAAACAGCCGCGCGATGGCGTCGGAGGCGCCACCGGCGGCGACTGGCAGCACCACCTTGATTGGCTTTGCCGGAAAGGCCTGGGCACGCGCAACGTTGGCGCCGACCAGCCCGCCGATCGTCGCCGCGGCGAGCGAGGTCGTCAGGAAATTGCGTCTTTTCATGTCTTCATCCCTCTTTCTTGAGTTGAGTCATCCGGTTATCTTCGCCCGACGCAGGTGGCGTTCGCGCCAGAAGGGCCATGCGAAGAGGGCGAGGGTCGCGATCAGGAGCGTCAGCGAGATCGGACGTGTGACGAGCGGTGCCAGGCTGCCTTCCGACATCATCATCGCGGAGCGAAACTGCCCCTCGGCCATGGGCCCGAGAATCAGGCCGATGGCGAAGGGCGCGAGCGGCGCGCGCACGTACTCGAGGGCGAGACCGACTGCGCCGAAGGCTAGCATCACCCAAACGTCGAACAGGCGGCCGTTAAGGGCGAATGCGCCAATGACGCATAGAACCAGGACCATCGTCGCGATGTACTGCTTGGGGATTTCCATCAGCCGCACGATCCACAGAGATGCGACGACCATGATCGCGAACATCACCACATGGGCGAGCAGGTGCGAAGCCATGATGGTGTGCACGATCCTGGTGTTGTTCGCGAAGAAGTGCGGGCCGGGTTGCAGGTTATGGATCATCAGTGCGGCGAGTAGCACGGCGTCGGTGAAGCCGCCGGGCAGGCCCAGCGTGATCACCGGGATCAGAGTCCCGCCCGAGGTCGCGTTGTTCGAGGTCTCCGACGCGACGATGCCTTCCTCGCTGCCTTTGCCGAATTTTTCTGGCGTTTTCGAAAGATTGCGCGCGGTCGTGTAGGCCGCGATCGAGCCGATGCTGGCGCCTACGCCCGGCATGATCCCCATGAAGATTCCGATCAGCCCCGAGCGCAGCATGTTCCATCCGTGATCGACATAGTCGCGCAGTGAGATCAGGATGCCGCGGCGGTCCGCGGCGACGCGCATCGCCGGCTTGTCCGGGGCCATCAGGTCGGCGAACACCTGGCTCAGCGCGAAGATGCCGAGGATGACAGGCAGCAGGTTGAACCCGCCCGCGAGCGCATCAATGCCGAAGGTGAACCGCATCGTGCCCGAGCTCTCGTCGACCCCCGGCACGCCGACCAGCATGCCGAGCAGACCGGCAATCAGCCCGCGCACGAAGGAGCCGCGGCTCAGCGACGAGATCATCACAAGAGCGAGGAGCGCGAGGGCGAAGTTCTCGAAGGGTCCGAACTGCAGGCCGAGCTTGGCGAGCGGCGGCGATAGCAGCACAAGCGCGACCCAGGACAAACCTCCGCCGACGACCGAGGCGCTGATTCCGAGACCGAGCGCCCGCCCCGGCTGGCCGGCGCGCGCGAGCGGATACCCGTCGAGGGTCGTCATGACGGAGGACGGCTCGCCCGGAATGCGCATCAAGGTCGCGGTGATCAATCCGCCGCTGATGCCGCCGACATACATACCGATCAACAGCGTGATCGCGTTCGCGTCGGTCATGTAGTAGGTGAACGGCAACGCGAGCGCCATCAGCATGCCGCCCGTCATTCCCGGCAATGCGCCGACGATGATGCCGAGCAGCACGCCGAGCGACAGCACCCAGAACGGCAGCGGCTGCAGGACCGCGATGAAGGCCTCGGCGAGGCTCATGCGTGTACGCCTTGAGTCATGGCAAGTCGATGCTCAAGAGGCGGCGGAAGATCGTGTCGAGCAGGCCAGCGGTGACCGCGGCGGTGACGAGCGCGATCGCCGTGCCGCGCGCGTCGCGTCGGCCGAGAACCAGCAAGAGGAATGCGGTGTAGGCGAAGGTCGCGCCGAGGTAGCCGACGAGACGCAACTCGAGGACGGCGACATAGGCGAGGGTCGTGACGAAAACCGCGAGGGCGCGCTGCCAGAGCAGCGGCTCCGACCCCGCCTCGTCTTCCAAGCCGGTGAAGAGCCGAGCGCCGTCGCCGATGCGCAGCGAAGTCGCGGTCGAGAGTAGAACCGCGCCCGCCAATATGCATAGGGCGACCCCGATCATCGCCGGGACGGCACCAGGTCCCAGCGGATCGAAACGCGAGGGGCGGATGCTGAGTCCCTCAACGATCGAGACGGCGCCGAGCGCCATCACGACGATGCCAAATGCGATGTCAGGGCCCTTGGTTCGTAAAACTGGTTTCATGCTCATATTATATATTATAATTCTTGAAAATCGACCAAAAATCAAAAAATTTGAGTCATAATCAAAATTATTAATCCTTCTACTGAGTAAATTATATATGATTTTTGATCGCCTACTTCGATGTGCTTGGAGACATCCATGAAGATCACCGCCGTCCGACCCGTCGTCGTCGACGCGTTCCGGGCCAACTACGTCTTCGTTGTCGTCGAGACAGATGTCGGGATTTCGGGCGTGGGCGAGGCGACCGTCGAGCATGGCGAGCCCGCCGTTGCTGCACAGATCGTCGAATTCGCTCGCGGCCTGGTCGGCGCCGATCCCTTTGCGGTCGAGCATCACACGGAGATGCTCAGCCGCAACAGTTACTGGCGCACTGGCGTGACGATCCGCAGCGCGATCGCGGGAATCGAAGCCGCACTGCTCGACATCAAAGGCAAGGCGCTCGGCGTGCCCGTCTACGAACTCCTAGGCGGCAAGCAGCGCGACCGCGTGCCGGCCTATGCCAATGGCTGGTTCGTCGGGGCGCGCGAGCCCGGCGAATTCGGCGAGAAGGCCTCCCTGGCCGTAGCGCAAGGTTTCCGTGCGCTCAAATGGGATCCGTTCGGCATCGCTTACCTCACGATGGACCGCCAGCAACGCAATCGCACCGTTGCGATCGTCAAGGCGGTGCGCGAGGCGGTCGGCCCCGACATCGAGCTGATGATCGAAGTGCATGGTCGGCTCAACGTGCCGACCGCGATCGCCATGGCGCACGAGCTCGCCCCTTTCCGGCCCTACTGGCTCGAGGAGCCGCTGCCGCCCGAGTCGATCGACGCGCTGGCGGACGTGCGCCGCGCGAGCCCGGTGCCGATCGCGACCGGCGAGCGCTATTACGAGCCGGCGCGCTTCGCTGAGCTGATCGAGAAGAACGCCGCCGACTTCCTGCAGCCGGACATCAGCCATGTCGGCGGCCTCATCGAGGCCAAGCGGATCGCCTCGATGGCGCATGCGCGCTACCTGCCGGTCTGCCCGCACAACCCAATCGGGCCCGTGGCGCATGCGATGACACTGCAGCTCGCGGCGAGCATCCCGAACTTCGCCTGGCTCGAGATGATGATCACCGACGTGCCTTGGCGCTCCGAGATCGTCGAGGAGGACCTCGAGATGCAGGACGGCCAGATGCTGATCCCGAACCGCCCCGGGTTGGGTGTGAAGCTCCTCGAGGCCGGCTGCGCACGCTACCCGTTCAAGCCCTACGCGCTGCGCCACTACGCCGGCACGCTCACCAATATCCGTCCACCGGAGGCACGGGCCTATTACCGCCGCTCCTAGAGTGTGCGTCAGGCGTCATCGAGCCGCCGGCGCGCGAAGCTTCACGATCTGGTCCCGTAACTGAGGAAAGAGTACCTGCCGATGCCCGATTTCAGGAAGATCCACAACGTCGAAGATCTGCGCCGCGCCGCCGCGGCCTACCTGCCCAAGCCGCTCTTCGACTTCATCGACGGCGGCGCGGAGGACGAGGTGGCGCTGCGCAACAACCGCGCGGTCTTCGAACGCGTGCGCTTCCGCCCGCGCACCATGGCTGACGTGCAGGTGCGCAGCATCGCGACCACGCTGCTGGGCAAGCCGGCGGGCGCGCCGATCGGCATCGCGCCGATGGGCGGGTTGTCGACCCTCGCGCCGCATGCCGAGCTTTCCATGGCGCGCGCCTGCGCGACGGCGAACATTCCCTACGGGCTCAGCATCGGCGCCGGCATCTTGATTGAGGACCTGCGCGCCGCCGTTCCGGAGGCGCGGCTCTGGTTTCAGCTCTACGTCCTTAGGGACGACCGCATCAACGAGGCGCTCATCCGTCGCGCGCACGACGCAGGCTACGAGGCGCTGCTGGTCACGACGGACACCCATGTGTCGCCCAAGCGCGAGCGCGACCGGCGCAACGGCTTCTCGCTCTCGCTCGACCGCACGCCGCGCAATATTGCGCGCGTTCTGTCGCGCCCGCGCTGGATCTGGGACGTGCTGGTGCGTGCGGGTCTGCCCCGCATGCCGAACCTCGCGGCGCACGCGCCGGAGATCGTCGACCACGTCTCGGCCTGGAGGTACTTCGCGCAGAATCGCCGCTACGGCTTCGACTTTGAGCACCTGCGAGTGCTGCGCCGGATGTGGAAGGGCAAGCTCCTAGTCAAGGGGGTGATGCGCCCCGACGAGGCGATGCGGGTGCTGGATTGCGGCGCCGACGGCGTCGTGATGTCGAACCACGGGGGGCGCGCACTCGAGGGTGCGGCGGCACCCCTGGAGATGCTTCCGGAGGTCGTCGACGCGGTGGGCAAGCGCATGCATGTCCTGATCGACAGCGGTTTCCGCCGCGGCACCGACGTGGTGAAGGCGCTGGCGTTGGGCGCGGAGGGCGTGCTCATGGGCCGGCCCGCGGCCTTTGCGGTGGCAGCAGGCGGCGAGGCGGGGGTGGCACATCTCCTCGACCTGACGAAGGACGAGATCGACCGCACGCTGGGCTATCTCGGCTGCACGGCGATCGAACAGCTCAGCCGCGACTACTTGCTCGTCGACCGCGCCTTCCCTGGCCGCAATGAGCCGAGCCTCTTAGGCGGCGTCCGCCGCGGGACCGACGGGCGGTGAGATCGACCGCTGCCAAAGGCGTGATCAGCAATTGCATTAGCGAGATTGGCGAGTCGTTTGCTGTGCGTATTTGTGATAGACAGCGTGGAAGCTGCACTGCGTAGTGCCGCCCAAATCACAAGTTCAGCCGCGCTGCATTGTTGATTCTCCATCACCTCGTGCGGCTTTTAGTGCCTGGTTTTGTCATGGCGAAAACGCGGCGTAAGCGCTCTCGTCCATCAGGCCGCCTAGTTGCGCAGCGTCGCTCAGATTCAAAAAAACGCTACGTTTGTTTTGATTGAAGCCAGCTACTCAGCCCAGCGAGCCCAAGAAAAAATGCGCTGTAGGGCTTTTTTGAGCGCCGCATGGGTGTCAGCTGCAAAAGAACACTGCCTTACGCAGACTTCGCGCGCCAACATTCGCTAAAGGCTGAAAGCAGACTACAACAAGCTGTTACCAAGGGCAGGAACAGACCCTCCACAAAACCCTTGGCGACGAAACTGGATCACCTGAGATCCTCTCAACTCTGATAGGCAGTGCTCTTGATACCCAGCCTTTTGAGCAACTCGGATGGATGCGGCGTTTCCTGGGCCAATGATGCACGCCGTCGCCTTGGCTTCGAACTTTTCATCCATCCATGCAAGCGCAGCGTTCACAGCCTCAGTGGCAATGCCGCGCCCGTGCGCCTCGGTTGAGAACACCCAACCTCCTTCCGGCTGGCCATCCAGGGAAGGACTTATGTCTTTCTCCCAGTTTGCAAAGCCTACCTCGCCTATGAGCTGAGTACCGTCTTTCCATTGCACAGCCCAGAAGCCAAAGTCAAGCAACTCCCAGTGCCCGATATAGCGAAGAAGCCTCGCCCAGCACTCCTCCCGCGTCGAAGGCTTCCCACCAATAAATCGAGCGATTGCTGGGTCAGCCCATATGGCTGCCAGTGCAGGAAAGTCATCGAGACGATGAGCACGCAAAATCAGTCGGTCGGTTTCAATAACGGGTGCGCCCATGCTCTTTGGTTCCAGTTGTTACATTTCAGATGGGAAATCTACCACTGCTTAGATAGAACGTTGAGCGACCGCTTATCTCTTTGACTGAAGGCCGCTTCTGCTCGCCAGCGGGAAATCTTCAGTGATCCGATGTCTGCTCCCGCTGCTTAGCCGTCGTCAACTCTGATCCATTTATTCCCAAAGACGCGGCCTACGCTTGCTCTGCAGTTCACCCACATTCATCTCACCTTGCAAGTGTGCTGCGTAGAAGCGATCAATCATCTCAGTGTTCGCGCCGACGCAGATTTGACCCAGGCACCGACTTTTGACTGAACCACCCTCGGCAACTGCTATCCCTAGCCC
Organism: Rhodoferax sp.; assembly: GCA_044354435.1. Classification (GTDB taxonomy): domain Bacteria; phylum Pseudomonadota; class Gammaproteobacteria; order Burkholderiales; family Burkholderiaceae_C; genus Rhodoferax. Next base: position 15,154 of record JBIKZZ010000026.1, read on the forward strand.
ACCAACGGGTTCACGGTCATCGCGCTGGGTCATAGGAAGTCGGCAGACTGGGTCAATTTCACGTCGGCGTCAACAGTTTTTATCTACTTTTCTGAAAAACGTACTGTTCAGAACGGAATATCGTCATCCATGTCGTCAAAACCGCTCGATGGCTTGGCCGCAGTCTGGGCGGGTGCCTGGCGCTGCGCTGGCGCGGCGGGGCGGGACGCTGGCGCCGGGCGTGAGTAGCCGCCACCACCACCGCCGCCGTCATCTCCGGGGCCGCCCATGCCTTCGCGTTTGCCGAGCAGTTGCATCTCGGTGGCGATGATGTCGACCGTGTTTTTCTCGATGCCGGCCTGGTCGGTGTACTTGCCGTATTTGAGCCGGCCTTCGACGTAGATGGGCTGGCCCTTCTTGACGTATTCACCGGCGATTTCAGCCAGGCGGTCATAAAAGGTCACGCGGTGCCACTGGGTGTCCTCAATGGTTTCGCCAGAATTCTTGTCTTTGCGCCGCGACGAGGTGGCCACGCTGACGTTGGCCACAGCCTGGCCGGACGGCAGGTAACGAATTTCGGGGTCACGGCCGCAATTGCCGACGAGAATGACTTTATTGACCGATGCCATGGTGGGTTCCTCCAGAGTTTGCGTAATTATCCAGCCTTTGGGGCCACCTGCGCCAGATCGGAGGAGCAAACTCGCGGTAGAGTCCTGCTCCATGAGACGCCTTCCCCCCCTCAATGCCCTGCGCGCCTTTGAGGCTGCCGCCCGCACCGCCAGCTTCACCAAAGCCGGCGAGCTGCTGCATGTGACACAGGGCGCGGTCAGCCGCCAGATCAAGCAGTTGGAAGACTGGCTGGGCAAACCGGTGTTCATCCGCCACTCCCATGGGCTGGTGCTAACGCCCGCAGGCAGCGTGTTGGCCAAAAGCATAGAACAAGCCTTCGGCAACCTGGCCAACGCGGTCGACCAGATCCAGAACCTGGGCGCGCGCCAGCGCATTTCAGTCAACGTGCCAGAGACCTTTGCCTCGCGCTGGCTCGCGCCCCGCCTGCGCGGCTTTCACAGCCGGCACCCCGATATCGACCTGTCGATCACCACCAACGCTGTGGCCAGCCTGCGCGAGGCCCGGCAATATGATTGTTTGGTGATGTACTTGGCAGAGCCCTGGGCCTCCTGTGACTGCTGGCTGCTGCGCCAAGAGCAGCACATTGCGGTGGCCAGCCCGGAGTTGTGGTCAGAGGGCCACCCCCCCAACCCGAACAAAGCCACCTTGCTGCACATTTTGGCCGGCGCCAAGCGCTTGCCGGTTTGGGAAAACTGGTTAGCCTCCAAGGGGATGCGCCAGGTGGACGCCTGCCCCGGCATCGCGTTCTCCACCATGGACCAGGCCATCAATGCCGCCGTATCGGGCGCTGGGGTGGCGGTGGTCGATGCACCGATGGTGGAGCGCGACCTGCGCGACAGCCGTCTGCGCCGGCTCGACGAGCACGAGCTCACCGGCCCCCAGGGCTACTGGTTTGTGGAGCCGCGCGAACGCGGTGTGCAAGACGCCGCCCACAGCGCCGTGGTGGCGCTGTTCAAGGCCTGGTTACTGGGAGTTAGTCGGGCTCAGTAGCCAGGGACGACCACGCCAAGGCGGGGGATGATGCATGCGAAGCCCATTGCGCTTTACGCTCAATCTCGGCGAGTCAGTACAGGCTAGGCAAGGTAAAGCCTCTTGAGGTGATCTCACCAAAAACGGTCGTGTTAGTTCCTGTCAGGGTATCCAAGCTGTTGGTCACCGAGGCCCCCTCGCCAGCACTCAGGGTCCCCCCTGTGCTTGAGCCTGCGTCAACGTCAAAATTCATGGTTCCAGTGGAATTGCAGTTGTTGGTTGGTGCAAAGCGAATCTTGCTGTCGGTAGAAGCGCCCGTGGGAAACGCCCAGTCGGTCGCTGTTGACGCAAGGCTCAATGTCTGACTTTGGAAGCGGTTATGCCCAGGGCTTTTGTTATTGCCTGGACCAGCCCAGTTACAAATTAACTCCCCCAAGCGACCTGGGTTAGTGGTAACGGCCATGTTGGGTGCAAAACCGAAGAACGCTTTCAGGTTCCGCGCCTCAGAAGTGCTGTTGTAGGTCGTATTGACAGCAAACATTCGTGAATTTGGATCACCAATACCCGCCTGCCATGCAAACAAATAGTCACCCGCACCAGTGCTGGGATTGAAGGTGGCTGCAAACCGCTTGAATCCGCCGCCATCTTGGTGCCAACCTTTTGAATCCAAGTTGGTGGTTTTTGTGGGATCCAGTTCTTTGTTGGTGTCCAAAGACACCCATGTCGCAAAATCGGTGACTAAATCGCTGGCGCTGCTAACGCAATACGGGGCTTCGCGCGCTGAGAATTCAAGCGCCGTGGCGCTCGTTTTGGTGTAGCGCAAGGTTCCTGCCACGGCCAGCTTTTTTGAGGCGGCGCAACTGGCTGTCGTTTGGGTATTGGTGCGCAAATCAGAGGCCCCGTATTGCAACAGGCCCGTGAAACCAGTGCTGGTTTTTTGGTGAGTCAAATTCACCACCAGCCACTTGACGTCAGCCCCCTGCGTAAAGCTCACTCTCCACTGATAAGTGAAACTGTTGGAGCCATTGTTGGTGATCCCAGCCAAAGTAACGTTCGCAGTGGTACCTACAGGCAAAATGCTGTCTATCAAGGTTTGAAAACTAGCAGTCACTGCGCTGCTGGTGTTGGCGGCAGGCAGTCCTGATCCAGCCACAGCCAGCGCCACCATGCGTGCACCCAGAATGAGGCTAGCGTTGGCGCGCGACTTGATCGGATCCAGCAAGGCGCTTAACTGTGCAGCTGCGCATGGTGTACCAGTAGTCTGATCGCCATTGCGGTCTAGCCACATGCCCACATCTCCCCCCGGCAGCAAAGCGGGGGCGGCATCAGCTCCATTGTTGTGATTTAAATATGCCACCTGAGGTCCGTAGCAATTTGCAGGGGTATATGACTTGAAGAACCCGTTCATTGGCAAGGTCGAGGCAGTTGGAACAGATGTCCCGCCCAGCACGCGCTCGATGTAGCTTGACATGTTCAAGCCTTCCAAAACCCTGGCAGGGGCTGCATAAGCCGCCCCCACCGGAATGATCGGATTCAGGGCGCGAGCCAGCTGAACAGCGTCACGCCTATGAACTGATTGCATGACATGCGCCCACCAATCACCCACACGTTGGCGAAGCGGTAAATCGATGCTGGCCACAACAGCAGCGCTGCTGCCGACCACAGAGGTCGGCGAGGCCACTGCCAGACCCGCTGGATAAGCGTCAGCGGCGGCAATGCCTGTATTGTTTCCGCCGCTTGTGCCAGAGCCACCACCGCAACCCGCCAGCCCGAGCAAAAGGGCCGCCGTTAGGCCAAGAGAGGGGAAATAAAGCTTTGAGGTTTGTTTCATGACCATGTTCCGTAAATGGGGTTAGAAATTTTGGCGTCCCAAAAACGCTTTGTCAATTTTTTTTTGCGCGTTTCTTCAAGGCTTTTCTATCCTGCCCTTGCGAACATGCACGTAGCCAGCCCGGTTTACTGGCGTGCCGCCTTGCACCTATGATGTGAGGTTGTCTGCGCCACCCAAACCCATGCCCGTACCTGACCCCGATTCCCCCCGCCTACCCCAGCCCCTGAACGCCCGCCAGATCAGCATCCGGGGTGCGCGCACCCACAACCTCAAGAACATCGACCTGGACATCCCGCGCAACCAGCTGGTGGTGATCACCGGCTTGAGCGGTTCGGGCAAGTCCAGCCTGGCCTTTGACACCCTGTACGCCGAAGGGCAGCGGCGCTATGTAGAGAGCCTGTCCACCTACGCCCGGCAGTTTTTGCAGCTGATGGACAAGCCCGACGTGGATGTGATTGAGGGCCTGAGCCCGGCGATCTCCATCGAGCAAAAAGCCACCTCGCACAACCCGCGCTCCACCGTGGGCACGGTGACCGAGATCCATGACTACCTGCGCCTGCTTTACGCCCGCGCCGGCACGCCGTTCTGCCCGGATCACCAACTGCCACTGCAAGCCCAAACGGTGAGCCAGATGGTCGACGCGGTGCTGGCGCTGCCGCTGGACACGCGCCTGATGATTCTGGCGCCCTTGGCGCGGGGCAAAAAAGGCGAGTTTCAGGACGTGATCGCCAGCCTGCAGGCGCAGGGCTACGTGCGCTTTCGGGTCAACGGTCAGGCCTTTGAATTTGACGAACTGCCGGCGCTGAAGAAAACCGAAAAACACGATCTGGACGTGGTGATTGACCGCATCAAGGTCCGCCCCGACCTGAAACAGCGCCTGGCCGAGAGTTTTGAGGCCGCGCTGAGGGTGGGGGCCGGCCGCGCCATTGCCGTAGAAATTGATAGCAACAAACCCAATAACGACGGGGCTCAGAGCCCGATTGAGCATTTATTTAACGCCAAATTCTCCTGCCCGGTGTGCAGCTACTCGATCGGCGAGCTGGAGCCGCGCCTGTTTTCATTCAACTCACCGCAAGGCGCCTGCCCGGCCTGCGATGGTTTGGGCATGCAGGAGTTTTTTGACCCAGCGCGGGTGGTGGCCTTCCCCACACTGAGCCTGGCCAGCGGCGCCATCAAGGGCTGGGACCGGCGCAACGGCTATTACTTTGCGCTGCTGGAGAGCCTGGCCCGGCATTACCGCTTTGACATCGAGGCCCCGTTCGAATCCCTGCCGGTGCTGGTGCAACAGGCGGTGCTGCATGGCTCGGGCACGGAGGACATCAAGTTCAGCTATGTGGTCGACTCTGGCGCCAGCCAGGGCAAGAAGCTCAGCAAAAAGCACCCCTTTGAGGGCATCATCCCCAACATGCAGCGGCGCTACCGCGAGACCGACTCGACACTGGTTCGTGAGGACCTGGGTCGTTTGCGCAGCACCCAGCCCTGCCCCGACTGCGCAGGTTCCCGGCTGCGGCTTGAAGCGCGGCATGTGAAGATTGGCGAGGGGGCCCAGTCGCGGCCCATTTTTGAGGTCAGCCACATGACGCTGGCCCAGGCCCAGGCTTACTTTGAGCAGTTGCACATGGCCGGCGCCAAGGGCGAAATTGCCGGCAAGGTGGTGCGCGAGATCGGCCTGCGCCTCAAATTTCTGAACGACGTTGGCCTGAACTACCTGAGCCTGGACCGCAGTGCCGAGACGCTGAGTGGCGGCGAATCCCAGCGCATCCGGCTGGCCTCGCAAATCGGCTCGGGCCTGACCGGTGTGATGTATGTTTTGGACGAACCCAGCATCGGGCTGCACCAGCGGGACAACGACCGCCTGATCAGCACCCTGCACCACCTGCGCGACATTGGCAACAGTGTGCTGGTGGTGGAGCACGACGAAGACATGATGCGTGCGGCCGACCATGTGATCGACATGGGGCCGGGCGCTGGCGTGCATGGTGGCCGGGTGGTGGCCCAGGGCACCTTTGAGGATGTGCGGGACAACCCCGACTCACTGACCGGGCGCTACTTGGCGCAGACCCTGTGCATCGCCATCCCAAAAAAGCGCCACCGGCTGCAGGACCAGGCCACGCCGCACAGCCTGCGCATTGTTGGCGCCACGGGCAACAACCTGAAAAGCGTCAGCGTCGACATCCCGGTGGGCCTATTCACCTGCGTCACCGGTGTGTCGGGCTCCGGCAAGTCCACGCT
>JBIKZZ010000230.1:0-5486 GCA_044354435.1 Rhodoferax sp.
TTGCTGCACGACGCACTGGAAGACTGCGGCATCACCAAAACCGAGCTGATCGAGCGCTTTGGCTCGCCGGTGGCCGAGCTGGTGGACGGCCTGACCAAACTCGACAAACTGCAGTTCAACACCCGTGAAGAGAACCAGGCCGAGTCGTTTCGCAAGATGTTACTGGCCATGGCGCGCGACGTGCGGGTGATCCTGATCAAGTTGGCCGACCGCAGCCACAACATGCGCACACTGTCCGACGCGCCGCGCGAAAAATGGGCCCGCATTGCCACAGAAACGCTGGACGTTTATGCCCCTATTGCCCACCGGCTCGGTCTGAACCAGACCTACCGCGAGCTGCAAAACCTGGCATTTCGCCACCTGCGACCCTGGCGCTATGAGGTTCTGAACAAGGCCGTGACCAAAGCCCGCAGCCGGCGTCGTGACCTGCTGCAAAAAGTCCAACGCGAAGTGGAGGGGGCCTTTGCCACCAGTGGCATGAAGGTACGACTGAACGGCCGCGAGAAATCATTGTTCTCCATCTATAGAAAGATGGCCACCAAGCATCTCAGCTTTGCCCAGGTCAATGACATCTACGGCTTTCGCGTGCTGGTCCCCAATGTGCTCGACTGTTACACCGCCCTGGGCACACTGCACCAGCTCTACAAGCCGCAGCCAGGGCGCTTCAAGGACCATATTGCCATCAGCAAGCTCAATGGCTACCAGTCGCTGCACACCACCCTGGTTGGCCCTTCGGGCATCAACGTCGAGTTCCAGGTGCGCACCGAGGCGATGAACATGGTGGCAGAGTCCGGCGTAGCTGCGCATTGGCTGTACAAGGCCCAAGGGCCCCAAGCGGCCGGTCAGTCCGAGCGCCTTGGCTCCCAATGGCTGCAATCGCTGCTCGACATTCAGGACGAGACCCGCGACGCCGCTGAGTTCTGGGACCACGTCAAGGTCGACCTGTTTCCGGACGCTGTCTATGTCTTTACGCCCAAGAGCCAGATCATGGCCTTGCCGCGCGGCGCCACGGTGGTCGACTTTGCCTATGCCATCCACAGCAACGTGGGCGACCGCACCACGGGGGCCAGAATCAATGGCGAGCAGGTGCCGTTGCGCACCGAACTCAAGAATGGCGACGTGATTGAAGTGGAGACCGACCCGCTCTCCACGCCCAACCCGGCCTGGCTGAGCTTTGTACGCACCGCGCGCGCGCGATCCAAAATTCGGCAGCACCTGAAGACCCTGGCCCACGCCGAATCAGAGAGCCTGGGCGAAAAAATGCTGGCCCAGGCGCTGCGCGCCGAAGGGATCGAGAAAATTCCGGATGACAGCGCCCGTTACCACCCACTCTGGGAAAAGCTGCTGCGCTTCAGCGGCAACCGCAGCCGCTCCGAGCTCCTGACCGACATCGGCCTGGGTAAGCGCATCGCTGGCATTGTGGCCAAACGCCTCTTCACTCTGCTGCTGGACGCTGGCGAAAAGCCGGACGCAGTGCTGCTCACGCGGGAACGCTTTGGCGGCGGGGAAACCATCTCGCAAGGCAGCGTGTTGCTCGACGGCAGTGAAAATGCCTCGGTACGCTTTGCCAATTGTTGCCGCCCCGTCCCCGGTGATGAGATCGTGGGCTACCTTGGCCGCGGCGAGGGCCTGATCGTGCACGGCGAAGAATGCAGCGTGGCGCGCAAGCTCAAGCACAAAGACAGCGAACGCTTTATTCGGGTGGAATGGTCTGACGAACTGGTACGCACCTTTGAGACCGGCCTGCTGGTCACGGTGACCAATGGCAAAGGGGTATTGGCCCGCGTCGCCAGCGCCCTGGCAAGTGCCGAGGTTGACATCACCCACATAGACATGGGCGAAGAGGCCGGAAACGATACGCCCGACCTGCGCTTTGTGGTGGCCGTGCGTGACCGCAACCACCTTGAAACCGCGCTGCGCAACCTGCGTCGCACACCATCCGTATTGAAGGCGCAGCGCGCCCGGATCACGCCCCAGCTCAGCGCAGAGCCGGCGCGGGATAACGAACGCTGAGCACTTCGATCTCTACCTTGCCTGCGGGCGTCAACAGCTGCAATACATCGCCCACATGCGCTTTAAGCAGGGTGCGTGCGATCGGCGACACCCAACTCACTTCGCCCTGGGCGCTGTCGGCCTCGTCAATGCCCATAATCGTCACCGTGCGCTCGGCGCCCGCCTCGTCGGCATAGCCAACGGTGGCGCCAAAAAACACCTGTTCGCTGCCGTGGTGCAGCGCCGGGTCGGTGATCTCCATGATCTCCAGCCGCTTGGTCAGAAAACGGATGCGCCGGTCAATCTCGCGCAGGCGCTTCTTGCCGTAGATGTAGTCGCCGTTCTCGGAGCGGTCGCCGTTGCTGGCCGCCCAATGCACGATGTCCACCACCTTGGGCCGCTCGTTGTCGATCAGATCAAGCAATTCGGCCCGAATGCGCGCATGCCCGGCCGGGGTGATGTAGTTTTTGCCGCTGGCTGGCAGCGCAGGCAACTGCAGGTCGTCGTCGTCCGCGTCGTCAGATTCTTTGGTGAAGGCTTTATTCATAACGGACTGGCGGTGTCAATTGACAGGGGGATTCAGACGTCATTCCGTGATCGAACCTGCCGCGAGATTAGAGAGCCAGCGCCGCCGATAAAAAACCCGCTCTCCAATACAGTAGGCGGGTTTTGAGGGGTGTTTGACACCGTGTGAAACAATGAAATGGTGCCGATTATCGGATTCGAACTGATGACCTACCGCTTACAAGGCGGTTGCTCTACCAACTGAGCTAAATCGGCACGCCACTATTTTAGCTGCGCGTCAGGGCACCCTTGATGGACGACAGTAACTATTTCACACGCTTCAGGGCTGGGCGGGGGCCGGCCGGCGGCGAGCGTGGTGGTTCTGGTTCATTTTGAGGGGTGCTTTGGCGTCGATCGCCATCAACGCTGGACAGGGGAACGACACGCCGCTCCGCATCAGGCGCCACAGCACGAGTTGCTGTCTCTGACGCGGCCGTGTTCGACGACACCGAGCCACTCGCTAACAAGTTAGTGGCCTTGGGAGAGGTACGCGGGAACGCCATGCCCTGACCATTTTCGCGGGCAAAAATGGCCAGCACTTGGCCCACTGGCACCATGATCTCACGCGGCGTGCCGGCAAACCGGGCCTTGAACTCGATGAATTCATTGCCCAGCTTGAGTGAGCTGGTCGCATCGAAGCTGATGTTCAGCACAATCTCGCCGTCTTTCACGTATTCGCGGGGGACCTGCACACTGTCGTCGACAGCCACCGCCACGTAGGGCGTGAACCCGTTGTCGGTACACCACTCGTAGAGGGCGCGGATCAGGTATGGACGGGTTGAGGTGGTGTCAGGCGCTTCAATCATGACCAAACTCTCAGTGTTATTTGCGCATGACCTTCTCAGACGGCGTCAGCGCTTCAATGTAAGCCGGACGCGAAAAAATACGCTCGGCGTATTTGAGCAGCGGCGCTGCATTTTTGCTCAGTTCAATGCCGTAATAATCCAGGCGCCACAACAGCGGGGCGATGGCCACATCCAGCATAGAGAAACCGTCGCCCAACATGTATTTGTTTTTTAGGAACACCGGTGCCAATTGTGTCAGGCGGTCACGAATATGGGCGCGCGACTTTTCCAGCAGTTTCTCATTGCTCTTGGCGGTGCGAGACTCCAAAGTGGTGACGTGAACAAACAGCTCCTTCTCAAAATTGAGCAGGAACAAGCGCACCCGCGCCCGGTCTACCGGGTCACCCGGCATCAACTGCGGGTGCGGAAACCGCTCGTCAATGTACTCATTGATGATGTTTGATTCATAAAGGATCAAATCCCGCTCAACCAAAATGGGTACCTGCCCATACGGGTTCATGACATTGATATCTTCGGGTTTGTTGTAAAGATCAACATCGCGGATTTCAAAATCCATGCCTTTTTCAAACAGCACGAAACGGCAGCGATGGGAAAAAGGACAGGTCGTACCCGAATAAAGCACCATCATGGCGGAGGCTCCTAAAAATCAAAAAGAGTGGGCTGCGCAAACAGGCCCACTCCAGAATACCCCGACCCGACCCCGCAGGGCGCGGACGAAGCGCTTACTCAGTACTACTTGAAGACGCCAAGGAACAGCAAAACCCAGACCCCGATACGCACACGGGTATTTTGAACTGGCTCGCCCATCCACTGCAGGTAGCTAACCAGATCCCCAATGGATTGGTCGAATTGCAAAGGTGTCATGGTGCCAGGGCTGACCTGTTCCCAGCCCTTAAAGATCTGGACGTCGTGACCATGCTCCTGGCGGGTGTCGAAGACCGGACGGCGGTCACCCTGCAATTGCCACAGTACATGTGGCATGCCGACATTGGGATATGCGAGGTTGTTCCAGCCCGTCGGCTTGTCAGCGTCCCGGTAGAAGGTGCGCAAATAGGTGTAAAGGTAGTCAGCGCCAGAGCCATTGGCACCGGCACGGGAGCGTGCAATAACGGTGAGGTCTGGCGGATTACCGCCGAACCAGGCCTTGGCCTGCTGCGGGTCTATGGCTGCCCTCATGGTCTCGCCAATCTTGGCGTTGGTTACCAGCAGGTTGCTCTTGATCTGCTCTTCGGTGAGGCCAATGTCTTGCAGCCGGTTGTAGCGCATGTAGGCTGCCGAGTGGCAATTCAGACAGTAATTGACAAAAATTTTGGCGCCGTTTTGCAGCGCAGCCATGTCATTTGTCTTGTTCGGGGCCTTGTCCCAGGCCATGCCGCCACCGGCAGCTTGAACCAAACCCACCAACCCCGCGGCCATGAGGATCACGGCGGCCAACTTCTTTGCAAAACTCATGGTTCTCATTATTTCTTTCCCCAGTTCAATGCGCCGTGAAGGTCACACGGTCAGGCACCTTCTTCGGTTCTCCCAGACGACTCCACCAGGGCATCAGGAGAAAGAACCCAAAATAGAACAGCGTGCCGATCTGCGACACCCGACCGCCAATGTCCGACGGCGGCAATATGCCCAGGTAGCCCAGAACCAGGAAATCGAGCACGAATACGACATACAGGTATTTGTGCCAATCAGGCCGGTAACGGATCGATTTCACCGGACTGTTGTCAAGCCAAGGCAAAAAGAACAGGATCATCACCCCGCCGCCCATGGCCACCACGCCCCAGAACTTGGCGTCGATCGACAGCATCATGGCGATGATCACCGCAGCACCCCCAACAATCACACCCTTGAACAGGGTCGGCATGCGAACGCGGGTCACTGTCAGAAAAGCCCCTGCCAGCACGCAAGCGATCAGGGCATACATCATCTCGTCCGTCACGGCCCGCAACATGGAGTAGTACGGCGTGAAATACCAGACTGGCGCAATGTGCAGCGGCGTCTTAAACGGGTCAGCCGGAATGAAGTTGTTGTACTCCAAGAAATAACCACCCATTTCCGGCGCGAAGAACACGATCGCCGTGAACACCATCAGGAACACGCTGACTGCAAAGATATCGTGCACCGTGTAGT
>JBIKZZ010000444.1:0-2610 GCA_044354435.1 Rhodoferax sp.
CAGGCAGCCATAGCCGCCCAATCAGCAATGCTCGCGTGTGGTCCGTTGGGAGTGTGTGAGTTAGCTGGGCTTGAAGGAATGTGGATGTGTTCATGGGTTGGCTAAGTTGTTGGTGAAATAGAAACTGGAGGCAGATACTGGCGAGCCGAGGGGGCCGACTGGCTGCTGCCGCTCGTGTCCTCCGCCCTGCGGGCTCCCCCTTGACCTCGCTGCAACAGCCAATCGACCCCCTCAGCAGCGAAGATGGTGTTCGCACAAGGATTAGCAGACCAAGATTTGCGCACCCATCGTTTCGCAAGATCAGGCTGGTGGGGCGTTCGGCGCAGCGGCATCAAGGGGGAGCCCGCAGGGCGGAGGACAGCCGCGGAGCCGAATGCCCCACCAGCCTGATCCCGCAACGAGCGACCCGGTATTTGGCTTTTCATGGTTGGGCGGGTGTTCATGATGGTTGGCAAACGACGTCTGTCCGATAAACCCGCTGCGCGTTGCCCCCAAACACAGCCGCTCGCTGCGCCTCAGTGAAGTGCTCGGTGAACTGCTGACACGCCTGCCACCAACCCGCATAGCTGCCCGCCAGTTCCAGAACCGGCCAGTCACTGCCCCACAACACGCGGCTAGGTCCAAAGCAGGCCAGCACGTGCTCGGCCCAAGGCCGACAAAGCTGCGGCGCCGGGTTGGAGCCGGCTTCGGTCACCATACCGGACAGTTTGCAAACCGCCGTAGTGTGCGTGGCCAGCGCTTGCATTTGATCAGCCCAGGGCTGCCACACACCGGCAGCTAGATCGGGCTTGGCGGCGTGATCGATCACGATGCTCAGGCTGATGTGCCTCTGGGCCAGAGTCAGCAGGCGCGGCAGGTGCACCGGCTTGACCAGCGCGTCAAACACCAGCCCCAGCCCCGCCATCAGCGCCAACAGCGGCTGCAACGCCGGTTGCAATATCCAGTCCGGGTCGGGAATGTTCTGCAGCATCGGGCGCAGCCCCTTGAGCTTGGGGTGCCTTGCCAGGGCCTGGATGCGCTGCGCTGCATCGGGCGCCAGCCAGTCCACCCAGCCGACCACGCCTAAGACGCTGGGGTGCTGGTCGGCCAAGGCCAGCAAGTGCGCGGTCTCGGCCTCGGTTGGCGCGGCCTGTACCAAAATGCCGCCGGTCACACCCGGTAACCGCGCGTGAGCCTGCCAGTCGGGCACGTTCACATCACGATAAATCGGACCCAATGCCGGCGTCAGCCAGCCATAGTCACCGCGCACGAGCTGCCAGCTGTGAAAGTGGGCGTCGACCAGCATCAGGCACCTTTGGGCGTGGGGGCATCGGGGGGCAACAGGCCGCCCTCGCGAAGGGCCTGCCAAAACCCGGCCGGGATAGCGTGGCGCATCATGGCTACGGCGTCTTGCCACTCCGAGGCCTGGCGCGCGCCCAGCATCACCACCTCGATGGTCGGGTGCGCAAGGGGAAACTGCAACGCAGCGGCGCGAAGCGGCACGCCATAGGTGTCACAGATCGCCTCAACCGCAGCCACACGGGCCACCCAATGCTGAGCGGCAGGCTCATAGTTGAAACGCAGCTCAGCCCCACCGCGCACGCCAGTGGCCAATATGCCGGAATTGAACACCCCCCCCAGGGCGATGCGCACACCGAGCGACTGGCACAAGGGCAACAACGCCGCCAACCCGCTGTGGTCTATCAGGCTGTAGCGGCCAGCCAGCAGCAGGCAGTCAATGCCGGCGTCAGCACGCATGCCACGCAGCACATCCAGGCACACCTGCACGTCATTCACACCCAGGCCGATGTGGCGCAGCAGCCCCTGCCGGCGCAGGGCGTGTAGTTCTGGCAGCGCCTCTTGCAGCACCTGGTGCAGCACCTGCGGGTAGCGATCGCCATGGTTGGCGGCGTCGCAGTCATGGACAAACACTGTGTCCAAAGCGGCCAGGCCCAAGCGCTGAAGGCTGTCTTCTACGCTGCGGCGCACGCCCTGTGCAGAAAAATCCCAGTGCTGGTTAAAGGGCAGGCCGTCGACAAACCCATTTTGCGCACGCAGCGCTTGCCGGTCGGGCGTCAACAGTCGGCCTACCTTGCTGGACAGGGCAAAGCCCCCCGGCGCCTGCCCGCGCAGCATCTGACCAAAACGCAGCTCGCTCAGGCCGTGGCCATAGTGGGGCGCCGTGTCAAACGACCGGCAGCCGTCGGCCAGCGCCGTCTCAAACAGGGCCGAGACCTGTGCCTCGGGCACCGGCGTAAACATATTGCCCAGCGGTGCCCCGCCCAGGCCCAGCGGCAAGCCTTCTCGGGTGGGTGGAAAAATCGGAGTTGTTGTCATAATTTCAGTAGTTCAGCGCGCCAGATAAGCCTCTCCCAAAGGCCGCGCGCCATTGAGGCCACCATAACTCAAACCACCATGCCCCGAGGGCGGATGGCCGAACCAGCGATCGTCACGGGCGTCGGCTGCTGCCTGCCAACGTACATCGCAAGACAGGCGCACCTGGCCGCCGCCCAGCCGGTTGTCGCAGGAGCCATGCAGGGTGAACATGTCAAACAGCATCACGTCGCCCGCCTGAAAGGCCGTGGTCAGCAAGCGGGTTTGACGGCCTTGGGCAAAAGCGACAGCGTCTTC
>JBIKZZ010000420.1:0-2837 GCA_044354435.1 Rhodoferax sp.
TGGAAAAGAGCCCGGCAGGCTGTCGCGGTCCACGTCAACGCCACGGTAGCGCGCGATCAGGTCCTCAAACTGGTGCGAGCCCTCCACCACCACCAGCGGCCCGGCGCGCAAGGGTACATCGCCCAGAGGGATCCAGGCCGTGACCAGGCGCTGCGAACCGCGGTTCATATACACATGGTCAAAGTGCAGCGGGCTGGCCCGGCCCTGCGCCATGGTGCGCAGCCATAAAAAATCAAACGGCACGGTGGCACAACCCAGCACGGCTGCCGACACATCGGCCAGCGCCGGGCCATGGCTCACGCTGCGCAAGGCGGGCGATTCACACACCTGTTGCCAAAATGCACTCAGGTCCGGGTGCAAGGCCGCACGCTGGCTGCGGCCAGTGGCCACGGCCGCCTCAGCCGGTTCGGCAATCTCGCCCACTGCGGCCAGGCGCTGTAGCACATCGCGCCGGGCGGCCAGTACAGCGTCACGGGGCAGCGCGCCGCGCAGCAGCACATAGCCGTCGCGGACCAATTGCAGCGGCAACTGGTCCGGGTGCTGACGCCAGTCTGGCAACTCTTGCAGGGCACCCAGCAGCGCGGCTGGCACTTCAGCGCCCGCGATAAATGCCACGTCGGTCAGCGCGAGGGGCTCAGGGGGCAGGGTCTGCGCAGTGGCCATGGTGGGAGTTTGATACAAGTCGTTTGATGCATGTCGTTTGATGCAAGTCGTTGACAGGCTGCAATTTCACCTGATACTATGGCTAACATGTTAGTTCGTCAACAGCAATTATCCTGATCATCCCAACCATGCTCAAAGGTATATCGCCCCTGTTGACGCCCGAACTGCTGCACATCCTGGCCTCCATGGGCCATGGCGACGAGATTGTGCTGGCCGACGTTAATTTCCCGGCGGCGACCCACGCCAAACGCCTGGTTCGCCTGCCCGGCCTGTCGGCACCTGCCGTGTTGGACGCCGTGCTGTCGGTGCTGCCACTGGACAATTTTGTGACCCACGCCGCACTGACCATGCAGGTGGTGGGCGACGCCAGCAGCCTGCCGCCCGCCGTCGCAGAGTTCAACACCCTGCTGCGCCAGCATGGTCACCCGGAAGCCGCGTCCCTGGAGCGTTTTGCCTTTTACGAACGCGCCGCGCAGGCCTTTGCAGTGGTGGCCACCGGCGAAGGCCGCATCTACGGCAACATTTTGCTCAAAAAAGGCGTTATAGCCTTATGAGACAAGGGGTTATAGCTACAAAAATAGTAGCAAAAGATGTCGTTCTTGTAACCGGACCAGAGACGGTCAGCCAACGGGTTCGCGCCTACCAGGGCTTCACCCAGCAGATTCTGAGCGGCGCCATCCTGCCAGGCCAGTTCATTTCGCAACGCGAGTTGATGACCCTGCTGGACATGCCTTTGGGCGCGGTGCGCGAAATGATTCCTCGGCTAGAAGCCGGTGGCTTGATCAAAACCGTGCCGCAACGCGGCTTACAGATCGCCCACGTTGACCTCAAACTCATCCGCAACGCGTTTCAGGTGCGCAGCATGATCGAGCGCGAGGCGGTTCTGGCCTTCGTGCAGAGCGCCAGCGACGCCGAGCTGGCCGCCATTGAGGCGGCGCACCAGCAGATCCTGGCGCGCGCCAACAAGGCCAGCACCACCGACGGCCAGTTGCTGGACGACGCCCAGGCCCTGGACTGGGGCCTGCACGACCGCATGGTGGACGCACTCGGCAATGAGATCGTCTCTGACCTCTACCGCGTCAACAGCCTGCGCGTGCGCCTGATCAAGCTGGAGCAGAGTGTCATCACACCGGCCCGGCTGATCCCGGCGATGCAGGAACACCTCAGCTTCATCGCCGCCCTGCGCGAGCGCAATGCCGGGCAAGCGGCAGCGCTGCTCGACGCCCACATCAACAGTGCCCGTAGCCGGGTTATGAACGTCCCCAACCATTAGGAGAACCCCCCCTTGAAGCCTGCCATTCACGGCCTCTGGCCCGCCCTGCTCTTGCCTGTATCACCCAAAGGGGATCTTGACACGCCGCTGGCCATCGCCCACGCCCATCGCATGTTGGCCGCTGGTTGCGACGGCGTCACGCTGTTTGGCACCACGGGTGAAGGCCCAGCCTTCACCCTGGACGAGCGGCAGGCCCTGCTGGAGTCCATGTTGGGCAGCGGCATCCGCCCAGACCAGGTGGTGGTCACCACCACCGCCTCGGCGCTGGGCGACGCCATCACGCTGGGGCGGCACGCCACCCGGCTGGGCGTACACCGGCACCTGTTCATGCCGCCTTTCTATTACAACCAACCGCGCGACGCCGGTGTCGTTGACGCGATATCGCAAGTCATCGAGGGCATTGGCAGTGACGCCATCAAGGTGTTGCTGTACCACTTTCCGGCAATGAGCACTTACAGCTTTTCGCATGCGGCCATTGCCGAGCTGCGGCGGCGGCACCCCACGCAGATCGCCGGTGTCAAAGACAGCGGTGGCGACTTGGCGCATGCCCTGGGGCTGGTGAAGGCATTCCCAGGCCTTGCGGTGCTGGTCGGGTCAGAGCCCCAAGTGGCCCCGGTCATGCTCACCGGTGGCGTGGGCTCCATCAACGGCTTGGGTAACATCGCGCCGCGGCTGATGCGCCGTGTGATCGATGCCCCGGCACAGGTCAGCGCTGAAGACACCCAACTCATGAGCGCCTTGCTGGCCTTGTTGTCGGTCAAACCCGGCATGCCTTTTGTCGGCGTTTACAAGGCCATGCTGGCCGAACAGACCGGCGACGACCGCTGGCTGCCGATGCGCGCCCCGCTCAGTCCTCTGGATAACACTGAGGCGCAAACCGTCAGACAAGGGTATCGTGCGA
>JBIKZZ010000232.1:0-5416 GCA_044354435.1 Rhodoferax sp.
CTGTGGAATATTTCGTCAGTTATTACGACTACTACCAGCCCGAGGCCTATGTGCCGCAGCGCGACCTGTTCATTGAGAAAGACTCGGCCATCAACGAGCACATCGAGCAGATGCGCCTGAGTTGTACCAAGAGCGTGCTCGAGCGGCGCGATGTGGTCATCGTCGCCACCGTGTCGGCCATTTACGGTATCGGCCAGCCCGAGGCTTACCACCAGATGGTGATGACCCTTCGCAGTGGCGACAAGTTTGGACAGCGCGACCTGATCGCTCAGCTGGTACGCATGCAATACCAACGCAATGACGTGGAGTTTGCCCGGGGCAAGTTTCGGGTGCGTGGCGACACGATCGATGTATTCCCGGCCGAACACAGCGAAATGGCAATCCGGATCGAGCTGTTTGACGACGAGATTGAGTCCTTGCAACTGTTTGATCCGCTCACCGGACGCATCCGGCAGAAGATTCCGCGCTTCACGGTCTACCCCAGCAGCCACTATGTGACCCCCCGCGAGCAGGTTTTGGCAGCAGTGGAAACCATTAAGACCGAGCTGTCCGACAGACTCAAAGAGCTTGTGGGTATGGGCAAACTGGTGGAAGCGCAGCGGCTGGAGCAGCGCACCCGCTTTGACCTGGAAATGCTGTCCGAAGTGGGCCACTGCAAGGGTATCGAGAACTACAGCCGCCATCTGAGCGGCGCCCCGCCGGGCGCCCCGCCGGCTACGCTGACCGACTACCTGCCCAAGGACGCGCTGATGTTCCTAGACGAAAGCCACGTGCTGATCGGCCAGTTTGGCGGTATGTACAACGGCGACCGGGCCCGCAAGACGACGCTGGTGGAGTATGGCTTTCGACTGCCGAGCGCGCTGGACAACCGGCCGCTGAAATTTGAGGAGTTCGAGGCCCGTATGCGTCAGGCGATTTTTGTGTCGGCCACCCCGGCCCAGTGGGAAAAAGACCATGCCGGCCAGGTGGTCGAGCAGTTGGTTCGGCCGACCGGCTTGGTCGATCCGGAGGTGGAGGTGCGCCCGGCAACGCGACAGGTGGACGATGTGTTGCAGGAGATCCGGATCCGTGTCGAGAAGCATGAGCGTGTGCTGATCACGACCCTGACGAAGCGCATGGCCGAGCAACTGACCGACTACCTGTCCGACAACGGCGTCAAGGTGCGCTACCTGCACAGCGATGTTGACACGGTGGAGCGCGTGGAAATCTTGCGCGACCTGCGCTTGGGCGCTTTTGATGTGTTGGTTGGCATCAACCTGTTGCGGGAGGGCCTGGATATTCCTGAGGTCAGCCTGGTGGCCATATTGGACGCCGACAAAGAGGGCTTCTTGCGGTCCGAGCGATCACTGATCCAGACCATTGGCCGTGCCGCGCGCAACCTGAACGGGCGTGCCATCCTTTATGCTGACCGAATCACTGAGTCCATGAAAAAAGCCATGGGCGAGACCGAACGCCGCCGCGCTCGTCAGGTCACCCATAACGAAGCCCATGGCATCACGCCGCGCAGCATCGTCAAGCAGGTGCGAGACCTGATTGACGGCGTTTACAGCGAAAAGGCGGGCAAGGAAGCCGAGAAGCTCGAGCGCGACGCCCTACAGCGCGCGCAGGTGGAGGACATGAGCGAGAAGGACATCGCGCGGGAAATCAAGCGGCTCGAGAAACTCATGATGGAACATGCGCGTAACCTGGAGTTTGAAAAGGCGGCACGGGTGCGGGACCAACTGTCAGTGTTGAAGCAACAGGCTTTCGGGGCCCCGGGCAGCGACAATGTTGTTTTACTCGCCACCGCGCCGAGCACGCGCAGAATGTGACCGTTCAGTCTAGGTACCCGAGCAAATCACTTGGTTTATGGTTATACTTGAGCTGTTTAGTCAACCAAGTCACTCTCAAGGAGTTTGTGATGCGCCTCACCACCAAAGGCCGTTTTGCGGTCACAGCGATGATCGACCTGGGCCTTCGCCAAAACAGCGGCCCCGTCACCCTGGCGGCGATCAGCCAGCGCCAACAAATCTCGCTGTCTTACCTGGAGCAATTATTCGGCAAGCTCCGCCGGCATGAGCTCGTCGAATCGACCCGTGGCCCTGGGGGTGGCTACACCCTGGCACGCAACCCGACGGAGATCACCGTGGCCGACATTATTTTGTCGGTTGACGAACCCCTAGACGCCACCCAATGCGGCGGCAAGGAAAACTGTCTGGGCGAAGGCACGCGCTGTATGACACATGACCTCTGGGCGTCACTCAATGTCCGGATGGTTGAGTTTTTGGACTCGGTCAACCTTCAGAAACTGGTGGATGACCAATTGGCCAAGGGCCTGCAGGTGGAGGACAAGCCCACACTGAAGCGTGCCATATCCAGCATGCCCGTCGTGAAACCGGTTCGCATCAATGCGCCCAATTCCGTTTTTGCCCTGGGCAATGTTTTCAACAAGACCTGATTTTTCTTACTGCATTCTTACAATGGATACGACCCCACATTTTCCGATTTACATGGACTACAGCGCCACCAACCCCTGCGATGAGCGGGTGGTGGACGCCATGGTCCCCTGGTTGCGTCAGCATTTTGGCAACCCCGCATCGCGCAGCCATGCTTGGGGTTGGGAGGCTGAGGCCGCTGTGGAACAGGCGCGCGAACAAGTCGCCGCCCTGATCGGCGCCGATCCGCGAGAAATCGTTTGGACCTCGGGTGCCACCGAGTCAAATAACCTGGCCATCAAAGGCGCCGCCGGCTTTTACAAGACCAAAGGCAGGCACATCATTACCGTCAAGACCGAGCACAAGGCTGTGCTCGACACCTGCCGCGAGCTGGAGCGCCAAGGCTTCGAAGTCAGCTACCTCGATGTGCAGGCCGACGGCCTGGTTGACTTGGCGGTGTTCAAGGCTGCGATCCGGCCCGACACCATCCTGGCCAGCGTGATGTTTGTGAATAACGAAATCGGTGTCATCCAGGACATCGCTGCTCTTGGCGCCATTTGCCGTGAAAAGGGCGTGGTGTTTCATGTCGATGCCGCACAGGCCACCGGCCGCGTTGAGATCGACTTGGCTAGCCTGCCGGTTGACCTGATGAGTCTGACCGCCCACAAGACCTACGGGCCCAAGGGCATCGGTGCCTTGTTCGTTCGACGCAAGCCCAGGGTTCGGATCGAGGCGCAGATGCACGGTGGTGGCCACGAGCGCGGCATGCGCTCCGGCACGCTGCCCACGCATCAGATTGTTGGCATGGGCGAGGCCTTCCGGATCGCCCGTACCGACATGGCCTCAGAAAACCAGCGTATCCGCGGCCTGCACCAGCGCATGCTGGATGGATTGAAGGATGTTGAACAGGTCTTTATCAACGGCCATCTAGAGCGCCGGGTGCCGCATAACCTCAACATGAGCTTCAACTATGTCGAGGGCGAGTCGCTCATCATGGGCATCAAGGGGCTGGCGGTATCGAGCGGCTCGGCCTGCACCTCGGCCAGCCTGGAGCCGAGCTACGTGTTGCGCGCTTTGGGGCGCAGCGACGAACTCGCCCACAGCAGCCTGCGCATGACCATCGGCCGCTATACGACCGAGGCCGAAATCGACTATGCCATCGAGACCATCAAGCTCAACGTTGCCAAGCTGCGCGACCTGAGCCCCCTATGGGAAATGTTCAAGGACGGCATTGACATCAGCACCATCCAGTGGGCCGCCCACTGAACCAAAAGAGGTAAAACACCATGGCATATTCTGAAAAAGTGGTTGACCACTACGAAAACCCCCGCAACGTTGGCTCGTTCGACAAGGGCGACGAATCGGTGGGTACTGGCATGGTCGGGGCACCAGCCTGCGGCGACGTGATGAAACTCCAGATCAGGGTCAACCCTGAGACTGGCATCATTGAGGACGCCCGGTTCAAAACCTATGGTTGCGGCTCGGCCATTGCCTCATCCTCCCTGGTGACCGAATGGGTCAAGGGTAAGACCCTGGATCAGGCGGCTGCGCTGAAGAACAGCGAGATTGCGGAAGAGTTGGCCCTGCCTCCGGTCAAAATTCATTGCTCGATTTTGGCCGAGGACGCCATCAAGGCCGCTGTCAACGATTACCGGCAAAAGCACATGCCGGCCTCGTCTCACTGACATGTCAGTTACTCTCACTGAAGCGGCCGCCCGGCATGTAACTCGCTACCTGGCTAAGCGAGGTAAGGGCGTGGGCGTGCGACTGGGCGTCAAGACTACAGGCTGCTCAGGCCTGGCCTACAAGCTGGAGTACGTGGACGAGTTCAACCCCGAAGACGTGGTATTCGAAGGCCACAGTGTCAAGGTGCTGATTGACCCGAAAAGTCTGCCTTACCTGGATGGCACTGAGCTTGATTTCGTTCGCGAAGGCCTGAACGAGGGCTTCAAGTTCAACAACCCCAAGGAACGGGACCGCTGCGGTTGCGGCGAGTCGTTCCGAGTGTGAACCTTCAGTCCAGCGATTTCGAGCTGTTTGGCCTTCCTTGCCGGTTCTCACAGGACCGCGCAAACCTTGACCAACGCTGGAAAGACCTGCAGCGCGAAGCGCACCCAGACCGGTTTGTCGCCCAAGGCGCAGCGGCGCAACGTTTGGCGATGCAGTGGTCGGTTCGCATCAATGAGGCCTACCAACGGTTACGGGACCCGCTCAAGCGCGCTGCCTATTTGTGCGAATTGCGCGGCGCGCCGGTCAATGCTGAGAACAACACGGCCATGCCGGCGGTCTTTCTGATGCAACAAATGGCTTGGCGCGAAGCGCTTGACGACGCGACCACCTTGGACGATCTGGATGCGCTGGCGCAGCAAGTGATGGCCAGTCGCAGTGCGGCCTTGCAATCCTGTGAGGCCCTGCTTGACGATAAGGGCGATGCCACGGGTGCGGTACAGCAGGTGCGTGCTTTGATGTTCATCGAGCGCTTCAGCGCTGATGTGCAGGTGCGCCAAGACCGCTTGGACGTGGCCGAGCGAGGACAATAGGGTCCTAAATAGATACGAGAAACATGGCTTTATTACAAATTTCCGAGCCCGGCGAGTCGCCAAATCCGCATCAGCGACGCATTGCCGTGGGCATCGACCTGGGCACCACCCATTCGCTGGTGGCTTGTGTGCGGCACGGCGTCGCAGAGTGCCTGCCAGACGCACAGGGCGAGGTGATTCTTCCCTCGGTGGTGCGTTACCTTGAGGATGGCGGCAGAAAAATCGGCGCTGAGGCGCAAGCCGCGCTGGCACTAGACCCTGAGAACACCATCGCCTCGGTCAAGCGCTTTATGGGTCGAAGTCTGCAAGATGTGAGCGGTGCCGACAAGCTGCCTTACAGGTTTGCCGACCGCCCAGGCATGCTGGGCTTGCACACGGTGCAGGGTGAGAAGTCGCCGGTCGAGGTCAGTGCCGATATTCTGGCGACCCTGCGCTACCGCGCGGAAGACACCATGGTTGACG
>JBIKZZ010000233.1:0-5391 GCA_044354435.1 Rhodoferax sp.
GCCTACCCCATCCTAGATGCGGCAGGCGTTCTGGCGCCTAGCCGGTTGCGACAGTCGGTGTTGGAGCCGCTGTGGCCGGTCAGCGATGCAACGCCGCCACCAGAATCAGCGCCGCCTCGGTCGTGAATTGGTTCTGCGCCAGCCGGTGCAACAGTTCGGCCCGGTCCAGCAGGGCGAACTGAGCCACTTCGCCATCCTGATTGACGGGTTCCAAGCCATCAGGCACGACGGCCCTATACCAGTCGATTTGCTCGACCATGTAGCCAGCGCTACCCGGCTCGGTGGGACGCCGCAGGGTGACCCTGCCACCCGGCGCAACCGACTGCAAAGCGTTGACGCGCAAACCGGCCTCTTCCCAGGTCTCGCGCTCCAGGGCCGTGGCCAAGGTATCTGCCGCAGACACCATGCCGCCCATCAGCGTGTCCCACAGGCCCGGGTCGTTGGCTTTGTTCAGCGCACGTTGCTGCACCCAGATCCGGCCGTCTGCCGCATGTCCGACCAAATGCACCGCTTGCGTGGCAATGCCCAGTGGCCGCACGGCGCCGCGCTCCACCTGGCCAATGGTTTTACCGGTATCGCTGCACACCGCCAGCGCCTCATCGCGCCACTGCGCTGCCACATAGGGTGACTGCCCACGCAGCGCCAGCGCCACCTGGCTCAGGCTGGCCGACAAGTCGCCGTGAATGCGCCAGGCCATGCCGCCTTCATGCTTCTCTTTTTGTAGCAATAAACGTCCATCCGACAAAGGCTGGAGGCCAATTTGGCTTAAAAAGTCAGGCTCCACCGAGCCGACGTTGTGCGCCCCGCACAGCAGCGGCACCCGCGGTTGATGGGGCGGCTGGTGAGCACTGGCCGTCAGCGCGGCCAGCCAAGCTGGTTCAGGGGTAAGCCAGTTCAGAGCGTCAGCACCGAGCAACCGGTGGTCTTGCGCGCTTCCAGGTCACGGTGCGCCTGCGCCACCTCGGCCAGCGGGTAGCGCTGGTCGATGCGGATGTGTACCTTGCCGCTGGTCACCGCCTCAAACAGATCGTCGGCCATGACCTGCGTGCTTTCGCGCGTGGCAATGTGGCTGAACAGGGTCTGGCGCGTGACGTAGATCGAGCCTTTGACGCCGAGGATGCCGGGCGCGAACGGGCCCACCGGACCCGAGGCATTGCCAAAACTGGCCATCAAGCCAAAAGGCGCCAGGCAATCGAGCGACTTGTCCCAGGTGTCCTTGCCGACCGAGTCGTAAACCACCTTGACGCCCTTGCCACCCGTGATGTCCTTCACCCGCGCCAGAAAATCTTCTGTGCCGTAGTTGATGACATGCGCCGCACCGTGTTCTTTGGCCAACGCGCACTTGGCGTCAGACCCGGCGGTGCCGATCAGTTGCAAGCCCAGGGCGCGCGCCCATTGGCAGGCAATCAGGCCAACGCCACCCGCCGCAGCGTGGAACAGCACGAAATCACCGGCCTGCAGGCCGCCCTGGGGCAGGGTGCGCTTAAGCAGGTATTGCGCCGTGAGGCCCTTGAGCATCATCGCCGCGCCAGTCTCAAACGAGATCGCGTCGGGCAGCCTGCAAACGCATTTGGCCGGCATCACCCGCAACTCGCAGTAGCTGCCCGGGGGCTGGCTGGCGTAGGCGGCACGGTCGCCGACCTTGAGGTGCGTGACGCCCTCGCCCACCGCCTCGACCACGCCGGCTGCTTCCATGCCCATTTGAAGGGGCATGGGCAGGGTGTACAGGCCGCTGCGCTGGTAGACGTCAATAAAGTTCAGGCCCACCGCGTGGTGGCGGATACGGATTTCGCCGGGGCCGGGGTCGCCCACCTGCACCGACACCAGTTTGAGTTGTTCAGGGCCGCCGTTTTGGTCAATGCGGATGGCGCGGGAGGTTTGGGTTGTCATAGTCAAAATCTTTCATGGTTAAGGGTCAGCTTAAAGGCAAGCTTAAGGGCAAGCCGGGTCGCCAAGGCGCAGGGGGCGGATTGTCATCATCCCCGATCAGATGCATGCAGGGCCTGATCAATATCCCACAAAATGTCGTCAATATGCTCGATCCCGACGGATAGCCGGACCATGTCGGGCAACACACCGGCAGACAGCTGTTGCTCGGCATCGAGTTGCCGGTGCGTGGTGGACGCCGGGTGAATGATCAGGGTTCGCGTGTCACCGATGTTGGCCAGGTGACTCATGAATTGAGCCGCCTCGATAAAGCGCACGCCAGCAGCCAGCCCCCCCTTGACGCCAAAGGCCATCAAGCCCGATGCGCCCGGCGCGCCATCGACCTGTCGCATCTGCTTTTGCACCAGGTCATATTGCGGGTGATCGGGCAACCCCGGGTAGTTGACCCAGCTGACGAGCGGGTGGGCCTTAAGAAATTCCGCCACCCGGCGCGCGTTGCTGCAGTGGCGCTCCATGCGGACATGCAGGCTCTCGGTACCCTGCAGGATCTGCCAGGCCGAGAATGGCGAGAGCGTGGCCCCATAAACCCGCAGCACCTCCATGCGTGCCCGCATGGTGAAGCCAAAATCGCCAAAGGTCTCATAGAACTTGACGCCATGAAAACTTGGCGAAGGTTCGGTCATGCCAGGAAACTTGCCGTTGTCCCACGGGAATTTGCCGCTCTCGACCAACACCCCTGCCAGCGTGGTGCCATGGCCACCCAGGTACTTGGTGGCGGAGTGGACCACAATGTCAGCGCCATGGCGCAAGGGGTTGCACAAAAACGGCGACGGCACGGTGTTGTCAACGATCAAAGGCACGCCATGGGCGTGTGCAACCTCTGCCACCGCCGCGATATCCAGCACGGTCAGGCTGGGGTTGCCCATGCTCTCGGCAAAAACGGCGCGTGTGTTGGGCTGCATTGCCGCCGCAAAGGCCAAGGGGTTATTGGCATCGACAAAGGTGGTCTCTATGCCGAAACGCTTCAGGCTGACCGCCAGCATGGTCACACTGCCGCCGTACAGAGCACCCGCCGCCACCACATGATCGCCCTGCTGCAGCAGGGTCATCAAGGCCATGGCCTCCGAGGCCATGCCGCTGGCAGAGGCCAAGCCGGCACGCCCGCCCTCCAGCGCGGCCACCCGCTCTTCCAGCGCTGCCACGGTCGGGTTGGACAAGCGGGAGTAGATGTTGCCAAAGGTCTGCAAATTGAACAGGCTGGCCGCATGGTCTGCGCTGTCAAAGACAAAGCTGCTGGTCTGGTAGATCGGCAGGGCCCGCGCGCCGGTGGCACTGTCGGGCACCTGGCCAGCGTGGATCGCCAGGGTCTCGGCTTGAAAAATGTGATCGGTCATGACATTCAGGCCTTGTTCGAAAACCGTTTGGCAGAGATGACGCCGGTATTGACACCGACCAGGTTCAAGCCGCCAAAGAAGCGGCCATGCTCAATCTTGACGCAGCGGTCCATGACCGAGTCCATGCCTGCCTCGCGGGCCAGGGCATCGGCCTCCAGGTTCATCACCCCAATTTGTTGCCAAAGGCATTTGGCACCCATCTGAATCGCCTGCTGCGCAATCGGCAACACGTCCTCGGTGCGACGAAACACGTCGACCATATCCACCGGAAAGGGAATGTCGGTCAGCGCCGCATAGCAGTGCTCCCCAAGCACATCGGTGGACGCATTCGCGTAACGCGGATTCACCGGGACGATGCGGTACCCATGGTCCTGCATGTACTTTGCCGCGAAGAAACTGGGGCGGTGCCATTCAGCCGACAGACCAACGACGGCGATGGTGCGGACCTCATGGAGAATCCGGCGAATTTGTTCAATGGTGTTCATGGTGTGCGTTCACAGTTTACGTCCTCGGGTCCAGAGCCTGCGCTGACCTCATGGCGCGGCCATATCCTTTTGGGCCAGCCTGATATCCCAACCCGCGCGCAGTGCAGCCTGGGCCGCGGGATCAAGGTGAGCCGGGAAGTGCGTTGCCAGCAAATGGGCTGCCCGTTGGCGCGCGACCGCTCGGATGTCCAAGGCGCCAGCCTGTTCCCATTGCACGGGTGCACGCCGATCAGCCAAGCGCGGGTAGACGAAATCGCTCGACATACGGGCTAAGGTATCGGGTTGGCCCAGGAAGTGGCCTTCGCCAGCCACCACGTTGCGGATGCTGTCAATGGCAAGGGTAGCCGGCCCCACATCGACAGGCGCCAAGGACTTGAGAATGGCGCCCAACATGTCGTTGTCAATCAGGTAGGCCTCCAGCGATACCGCCATCAGGCTGGCCTGCATGCCGCTGGCCTGGGTGATGAAGTTGCACCCCGCCTGGGCCGCCAGCGTCACACTCAGCGCCTTCTCGTAACCCGCCTGCGCATCCGGAATTTTGCTGTCAGTGGCACCGGCAATGGTGGAATTGGGCAGCTTAAAGTGCCTGGCCATCTGAACGCAGGCCGCAGTGAGTGTGGCCTGCTCACCAGCGCCACCGGCCATGCCGCCCGTGCGCAGGTCTGTGACCATGGGCCTGGGGCCAAATATCAGCCGCGCCTGGGGGTCGGCCAACCAGCCCACGACCATGCCGGCCAGGGTTTCGGCAGTGGTCTGGGCAATGCAGCCGGCCATGGTGACCGGGCTGGACGCCCCCATCTGGCCGAAGGTGTTGACCATGGCCGGGATGCCCATCTCCACGGCCTTGAGCAAGACCTCACAAGCGGTCGGATCAAAACGAAGCGGCGGCACGACATGGTTGATGTTGAGTGACAGAAAGGGCCGCGCTCGGAACGCGCCCTCTGAGCCGGCCACCGTATGGCACATGCGGGCGATGGCCTCCACATGAGACGCCGCAGAAGCCGACACGCACACATGCTTGGACGTTCCGGCCAGGCTGGCGAATGCGGTGTTGATCTCCAGCGACAGCACATCGGGCATGTCACGGGCCACCAGCGAGCGCGAGAAAAAGTGCACGTGCTCCAGCGTGTCCACCAGGCGTGCCGCGTCATACAGGTCCCGCAAGGTTGATTCGCGGTAGGCACCGGTTTCCAGGTCGACGATCATGGGTGCGGCACCGCCGGTACCCACGTGCACCCGTGAACCCGCCAGCGCCATGTCGTGACGAGAGTCCTGCCCGCACAGCATCACCTCCCGTGGCAGCGCGTCAAGGCAACGTCTGACGAGGGCCGCCGGAAACAGCAGCCGACCCGCTTCAGACACGCTGCCACCTGCAGCCTGCACCAGCGCGACAACACGCGGCGGCGCGTCTGACAGGCCGGTATCGGCCAGTATGTCCAGGGCCGCGCGTTCGATGGCCAGCACCGCATCGGGATCGAGAGGGGCATAACGGCCGCCCACCGCTTCGACGCGTGCGCCAGGGGTGTCGGCTTCGCGCTCGCGACGGCGTCGGGCACGGCTGGGCGCCTGCTCACTCATGCCATAACAACGAGTTCATCGGCATCAACGCCGAGCCGCACACCCAG
>JBIKZZ010000283.1:0-4484 GCA_044354435.1 Rhodoferax sp.
GTCGATCTCGATGGAGTCATCCACCTCGGGGTAGACAAACACCGAGGCGAACGAGGTATGGCGGCCCCCAGAGGAGTCAAACGGCGATTTGCGCACCAGCCGGTGCACGCCGGTTTCGGTTCGCAGCAGGCCAAAGGCGTACTCGCCTTCGACCTTGATGGTGGCGCCCTTGATGCCGGCTGTGTCGCCGGCGGATTCGTCTTCAATGGTGGCCTTGAAGCCCTTGCGCTCGGCGTATTTCAGGTACTGACGCAGCAGCATGCTGGCCCAGTCACAGGCCTCGGTGCCACCGGCGCCGGCCTGAATGTCCAAAAAGGCGTTGAGCGGGTCAGCCGGGTTGTTGAACATGCGGCGGAACTCCAGCCCTTCGATGGTCAGGGCCAGCTTGGCGGTTTCTTCTTCGATGGTCAGCAGGCCGGCCTCGTCGCCGTCTTCCTTGGACATGTCGTAGAGCTCGCTGTTGTCGCCCAGCTCACGTGTCAGGTCATTGAGCGTGAGCACAATGCCGTCGAGCGATTTTTTCTCGCGGCCGAGTTCCTGGGCGCGTTTGGGGTCGTTCCAGACTGTGGGGTCTTCCAACGAGGCGTTGACTGTCCTCAGGCGTTCGGCTTTGGCATCGTAGTCAAAGATACCCCCTGAGCGCGGCAGTGCGTGCGCTCAGATCTGCCAGTTGGGTGCCAATGAGGTTGATTTGTTCTGCTTCCATGATGAATATCCTGATCGTTGCGGTGAGTAATGAGGTGGATTTTCTCATGCCGCCCGGCCTCAGGCGATAAAACCCTCAATCAGTGTTGCCAGCATCTCGGGCTGGTCGTGGTGCATCATGTGACCGGCCTCTTCGATGCGCACGGTGCGCACCTGGGGCACAGCGCGTAAGCGCTCGTGGTATTCGGCCAGGGTGAAGCGGCCTTTCCACCAACCTTCTAACCTGTCGTCGGCGGCCTCGGCCATCAACGTGGGCATGCTGATGCGGGCATAAAGGGTCAGCACCTCGTCCACCCGGTACAGGTAGGGGTTGGGCAGCTTGTGCCCGGGCTCTCCCAGGATCTGCCATTCGCCAGCCTCGTTTTGGCGGGCCCAATGTTTCGCCAGCCAATCGGCCTTGTCTTGCTTCAGGCGGGGGTTGGTTTTCATGAGGCGGCGCGCTACGCCGGCTGGCTCTGCGTATGCGCGCAGTGCCAACTCACCCCGCTGAAGTTGCTTGAGCTCGTTCATCCAGCGGCCTAGGCGTTCGGCGGTCTGGTCGGGCCGGGTAGAGGGCATGCCGAAGCCCTCCAGGTTGACAAGGCGGCGCACCCGTTCGGGGCGAACGCCGGCGTATTGCATGGCCACCCCGCCGCCCATGCTGTGGCCGACCAGGTTCACCGCTTGGTCGGGGGCGTAGTGGTCTAACAAAAAATCCAGGTCTGCCAAGTAATCGGGGTGCCAGTAACAGTCCGCGCCACCACCACTGGTGAGGCCGAAACCGCGCCAATCGGGTGCAATCACATAGTGATCCTCACTGAAGGCGTCCACCATGAACTGGTAGCTGGCTGCGACGTCCATCCAGCCGTGTAGCAGCACCAGCGGGATCTTGGTGGGTGAGGGTTCACCCCAGACTCGCACGTGGTACTGCAACTGGCGAATCGGCACAAATTCGCTGCGGGAGGGGCGTTTGACTTGGTACATTCGCATCATCATACGGAGCATGATCATGAAAGTCAGTCAAGACAGGGACAAGCTGTGCGCCCTGTAAGCTAGTGATCGGCGCCCAACAGTCGGCGTCAGCTGGTAAGAAACTGTGGGCATAGACAACAGTATGGACAACACAGTATGGACAACACGCTTGACATCTTTGGTGCGGGTATGTATCATGAGATATACCATTGCACAAGGGGTTCTCCATGCATCAAACTGCCAAGATTTTCACCACGGGACGCAGCCAGGCGGTTCGTTTGCCAATGGCCTTTCGATTTGATGCGGCCGAGGTCTTTATTCGCCATGACCCAGTCACGGGTGATGTGGTGCTGTCGCCTAAGCCGACCGACTGGCAAGGTTTGCTGGACGTGGTCGCGCAAAACAGCGGTCAAGACCTGCTGATCGAGCGCCGTCAAACCCATACCCGGCGCGATCCATTTGAGGGTTTGGCTGAATGAGCCGACGATACCTGTTGGACACCAATGTGGTCAGCCACATCATGCAGGGGCGCGATGCTGATCTGCTGGCGCGTTTGACGCAATTGCCCGTAGGGCGGGCGGTGTTGTCCAGTATTACCCTGGCCGAGTTGGAGTACGGCCTGCATCGAAAGGGCCAGCCCCAACGCCTCCGAAATGCTTTGACCCAAATACTCCTGCGCATGGACGTTCTGTCTTGGGATGAAAGTGTGGCCACCTGTTACGGCGAATTTTGCAGTGCGCTTGAATCGCAAGGCATTAACTTGAGCGACTTTGAAATGATGATTGCAGCCCATGCCGTCGCGGCCGATGCCATTCTTGTCAGCCGAGACAAGGCTTTCGCACAAGTGCCGGCCGAGCGGCTGAGCCTGGAAATATGGTAATCAGCCCGCCTTCCTCGATGGTTTGTGATGACGCGTATACGACGCTGCACAACGGCTTCGGCTGGCAGGTGCCCGAGTACTTCAATATGGCCCAGGTCTGCAGCGCGCGCTGGGCTGTTGCGCCTGATGCTACTGAAAGAATAGCTATAAAAGCCCTGGATACGGGGGGTTCAGCCACTTTTTACACTTATGCCGAGCTGCAGTCGCAGGCCAACCGGCTGTCCCAGGTGCTCAGCAGGCTGGGTGTGGCGCGGGGCGACCGGGTGGCGATTGTGATGCCGCAGCGCTTTGAAACAGCTGTGGCCTACATGGCGGTGCTGCAGATGGGGGCGGTGGCGATGCCGCTGTCCATGCTGTTTGGTCCGGACGCGCTCGAGTACCGGCTGCAGGACAGCGACGCGGTGTTGGCGATTTGTGACGAGAGTTCCATCGACAACCTGCTATCGGTGCGGGGCAACTGCCCACAGCTGGGCCGGGTGCTGGGCGTCGGGGCTGCTGCGGCCCAGGCTGATCTTGACTACGCTCAGGCGCTGACCGGGGTGCCGGACCACTTTGCGGCGGTCGACACCCGGGCCGACGAGGCTGCCGTGCTGATCTACACCAGTGGCACCACCGGCAACCCCAAGGGCGCCTTGATTCCGCACCGCGCCTTGATTGGCAACCTGAGCGGTTTTGTCTGCAGCCAGAACTGGTTTGGTTTTGATGGGCATGCCAATGCTGACAGCACCGCCGTCTTCTGGAGCCCGGCTGACTGGGCCTGGACCGGCGGCCTGATGGACGCGCTGCTGCCCACGCTGTACTTTGGCCGCCCGATCGTGGCCTACAGCGGCCGCTTCAGCCCACAGGCCGCTTTTGAGCTGATGCAGCGCTTTGGCGTGACGCACACCTTTTTGTTCCCGACCGCACTCAAGGCCATGATGAAAGCCTATCCCGGCCAACTGGGCTGCACGGTGCGGGAGCAGTTTGGCCTACAGCTGCAGGCCATCATGAGCGCGGGTGAGTCGGTGGGGGATGCGGTGTTTGACTACTGCCACGCTCAACTTGGCGTGACCGTCAACGAAATGTTCGGCCAGACCGAAATCAACTACATCGTGGGTAACTGTGCCCCCACGCTTGTCGCTGCGCGTACTGCGCTGCCCCCCGAGGGGGCGCAACCCGCCTTGGGGCGGCCCGGCGGCGGGTTGGGCCCACCTATTGGCGCAGGTTGGCCCGCCAAGCCCGGCAGCATGGGCCGGGCTTACCCCGGCCACCGGGTGGCGGTGATCGACGAGGCGGGGCAGGAGTGCGCGCCGGGCGTGGTGGGCGATGTGGCGCTGCACCGGCTCGATGTGCATGGCGACCCGGATCCGATTTTTTTCCTTGGCTATTGGAAAAACCAGGCCGCCACCCAGGCCAAGTTCAGCGGTGACTGGTGCCGCACCGGCGACCTGGCCACCTGCGACGCCGACGGCTACCTGTGGTACCAGGGCCGGGCTGACGACGTGTTCAAGGCCGCTGGCTACCGCATCGGGCCGGGGGAGATCGAAAACTGCCTGGTCAAACACCCGGCGGTACTCAATGCCGCCGTGGTGCCCAAGCCTGACCGCGAGCGCGGCAGCCTGGTCAAGGCCTATGTCGTTCTTGCTCCTGAATATATAGCAAATAACTCAATAGAGACGGGGGCTGGAGCCCGATTTGATGTCGAACTTGTTACCGCCTTGCAGGCCCATGTTCGCGGCAAATTGGCGCCTTATGAGTACCCCAAGGAGATCGAATTTGTGGACGCCCTGCCCATGACCACCACCGGCAAGGTGCAGCGCCGCGTGCTGCGCCTGCAAGAAGAATCTCGTGCACGCCAGTCGGGTATCCTCACTTCATGAAAGCAACTATCCCCGTGGACCTGAAAAAAGTCAAACTTGGCCGCAGTGATCTGACCGTCAACCCCATTTGCTTGGGCACCATGACCTTT
>JBIKZZ010000234.1:0-5359 GCA_044354435.1 Rhodoferax sp.
CAGGGTGGCAAAGGCGCTGACGATCAGTGACACCGGCGAGCTGACTTTTTTGGCCTGCCCATCGTCCGTCCACTGGGTGCGCATCGACAGGGAATCTTTGCCTACCGGGATGGACACGCCCAGCGCCGGGCACAGTTCCAGCCCCACGGCCTGCACCGTGGCATACAGCGCAGCGTCCTCACCGGGCTCGCCGCAAGCGGCCATCCAGTTGGCAGACAGTTTGACGCGCGACAGCTCTATGGGCGCCGCCAGCAAATTGGTGATGGCCTCGGCCACCGCCATCCGGCCCGAGGCGGGCGCATTCACAGCGGCCAGTGGCGTGCGCTCACCCATGCTCATGGCCTCGCCGGCAAAGCCAGAAAAATCAGCCAGCGTCACCGCGCAGTCGGCCACCGGCACCTGCCAGGGGCCCACCATCTGGTCGCGATAGCTCAGGCCGCCTACAGTGCGGTCGCCGATCGTGATCAGGAAGCGCTTGGACGCCACAGTGGGACTGGCCAGCACTGCGATACAGGCCTGCTGCAGGGTCACGCCGTCAAGATTGAGCGGCGCAAACTGGCGGCTTTGGCTGGCCACGTCGCGGTGCATCTTGGGCGGCTTGCCCAGCAGCACATCCATGGGCATGTTTACCGGCAGGTCTGCTGGCTGGGCGGCTTCGGCATCTGCCAGCACCAGTTGCCGGGCCTCGGTGGCTACCCCCACCACCGCAAACGGGCAGCGCTCGCGCTCGCAAAGCGCGCTGAACAGCGGCAGCGATTCGGGGGCAATAGCCAGCACATAGCGCTCCTGGCTCTCGTTGCACCAGATCTCCTTGGGCGCCATGCCGCTTTCTTCCAGCGGCACAGCGCGCAGGTCAAATCGGGCGCCACGGCCAGCGTCATTGGTCAGTTCAGGAAAAGCGTTGGACAGGCCACCTGCGCCCACATCGTGGATCGCCAAAATCGGGTTGCCCCGGCCATCGGGACCGCCGTCCAGCCCCAGCGCCCAGCACTGGTTGATGACCTCTTGCGCCCGTCGCTCGATCTCCGGGTTGCCGCGCTGCACCGAATCAAAGTCCAGCTCGGCTGCGTTGGCGCCCGTGGCCATCGAACTCGCCGCGCTGCCGCCCATGCCGATGCGCATGCCCGGGCCACCCAGCTGGATGAGCAGGCTGCCGGCGGGGAAGGCTACCTTGTGTGTTTGTGTGGCATCAATCACGCCCAGACCGCCGGCAATCATGATGGGCTTGTGGTAACCACTCTGAGCCTGTTGCTCAGGGCCATCACCCTTAAGCCGGTAGCGTAGCGGCTGCTCATACTCGCGGAAATACCCCAGCAAATTCGGCCGCCCAAACTCGTTGTTGAACGCTGCCCCACCCAGCGGCCCCTCCAGCATGATCTGCAGCGGGCTGGCAATGTGCGCCGGCTTCCCATAAATTGGGGTCAGATTCCAATTATTTGGCGGCTCGGGCTTGTCGGAATTAATTGGAATCTGACCCCAATTGATTTTGGAGACGGTGAAGCCTGTTAAGCCGGCCTTGGGTTTGGAGCCTCGGCCGGTGGCGCCTTCGTCGCGGATTTCGCCGCCGGCGCCGGTGGACGCACCGGGGAACGGCGAGATGGCGGTGGGGTGGTTGTGGGTTTCCACCTTCATCAGGACGTGGTGGGTGGCACTCTCTTTTTGATAGCTACCAGCCCTTATTCCATGAGGGCTAGAGGCCGATTTGGCTATAAATCGTTCGACCTGGCTGCCGGCCATGACGGAGGCGTTGTCGGAGTAGGCGACCAGCATGTGCTGCGGGTTGACCTGGTGGGTGTGGCGGATCATGCCAAACAGACTGTGCGGCTGCGTCACGCCGTCAATGGTGAAGGCGGCGTTAAAGATTTTGTGCCGGCAGTGTTCGCTGTTGGCCTGCGCGAACATCATCAATTCAACGTCGGTCGGGTTGCGCTGCAGTTGGGTAAACGCTTGCACCAGGTAGTCGATTTCGTCAGCGGCGAGTGCCAGCCCAAAGCTGGTGTTGGCCGCCTCCAACGCAGCCCTGCCCTGCCCCAGCACGTCGATCTGGGCCATGGGCGTGGCAGGCAAGGTGGCGAACAGGGCTTGGGCGCCGGCGCGGTCAAACATCACGCTTTCGGTCATGCGGTCATGCAGCAGCGCCGCCAGTGGTGCCAATTGATCAAGCGAGAGCGTTTTCTTGCCCAGCCAACCAGATTTCAGCTGGACCCGGTAATGCGTGACCCGCTCCACCCGTTGCACAGCCAAGCCACAGTTGTGGGCGATGTCAGTCGCCTTGGACGCCCAGGGCGAGACCGTGCCGAGGCGCGGCGCAACAACGACCAGCACGCCATCTGCACCGCCGTCATCAGGTTCCCCGTACTGCAACAGCGCCTTGAGTTGGGCCGACATGGCCGCACCGGGCGCCGAGTTGGTGGTGACCAAGTGCACAAAGCGCGCGGTAATGCCACTCACATTGGGTTCGATGGCCTGCAAGGCAGGCAATAACTGCTGGCGACGGAAAGGGCTGAGGGCGTTCCCGCCCTCGAATTCGGTGATGTGCTGGGTCACTGTGGCGGCCTGATGGAAGTAGCCGCGATTTTAACGGCCGCTGCCGCGAGGGGCGGGCAAGGGATGGGCACCACCCCATACCCCGACCAATGGGATAATTCTTCCCATGACGATCACCTACAAAGACGCGGAGGGCATTGCTGGCATGCGCGTGGCAGGCCGCCTGGCCTCAGAGCTGCTGGACTACCTGACCCCCTTCGTTCAACCCGGCATCACCACCAATGAACTCGACCGCCTGGCCGACGCCTACACGACCACGGTGCAGGGCGCCATCTCGGCGCCATTGAACTATGCGCCTTCAGGTCACAACCCCTACCCGAAGGCGATCTGTACCTCCATCAACCACCAGGTCTGCCACGGCATCCCGAATGACAAGCCGCTTAAACGCGGCGACATCGTGAATGTGGACGTGACGGTGATCAAAGACGGCTGGCACGGTGACTCCAGCAGAATGTTTATGGTGGGAGAAGCCTCAGTGGCGGCGCGGCGGCTGTGCGCCTTGACGCATGAGGCCATGTGGCACGGCATCGTGAAAGTGCGTGCTGGCGCCTTTATTGGCGACCTTGGCCACGCCATCCAGCAGTTTGCCGAGGGGCACGGCTTGAGCGTGGTGCGCGAGTTTTGCGGCCACGGTATAGGACGAAAGTTTCATGAAGAACCCCAGGTGCTGCATTACGGTCGCCCTGGCACGCTGGACCAGCTTAAGGCCGGCATGACAATCACCATCGAGCCGATGCTCAATGCAGGGCGGCGCGATGTGAAGGAGATGGGCGACGGTTGGACCATCGTCACCAAAGACCGCTCGCTGTCGGCGCAATGGGAACACACGGTATTGGTCACCGAAACCGGGTACGAGGTGCTGACCCTGTCCGCTGGCAGCCCGCCCATCCCGGCTTTTGTGAAACCGGCATGACCGAGCCGCTGGCGCTGCGTGCGGACTACCGGAACCGCAAGTCTGCGCTCTTGGCGGCACTGGCAGCGGGCGGCAGGCCCATCGGGGGTGTACGGGCAGTGCTGGCCAAACTGTCGGCGCTGGCTGACGAGACCCTGCGCACCCTATGGCAGCAAGCCGGCCTGGCCAGCCCTTTGGCACTGGCCGCTGTGGGTGGCTTTGGTCGGGCCGAGCTGTTTCCGGGCTCTGACATCGACGTGCTGCTGCTGCTGCCCGACGACCAGTCGGCTCAGGCGGACGAGGACCTCAAAGCCCGCCTGGAGACCTTTATAGGCAGTTGTTGGGACGCTGGCCTGGAGATCGGCTCAAGCGTTCGAACAGTCCAGGAGTGCTTACAGGAGTCGGCCCGCGACGTCACTGTGCAAACCTCGCTGCTCGAGGCGCGCCTAATTACCGGCAACCCAGCATTGTTCGCCAGCTTTCAGCAGCTGTACTTTGCCGCGCTCGACCCGCGGGCTTTTTTTGTCGCAAAGACTCTGGAGCTGCAGCAGCGCCATCACAAGTTTGAAGATTCGCCCTATTCACTCGAGCCCAACTGCAAAGAATCGCCAGGCGGCCTACGTGATCTGCATGTCATCTTGTGGGTCGCCAAGGCCGCAGGGTTTGGCAACAACTGGGACGACTTGGCCAAGAATGGCCTGGCCACGGCCTTCGAGGTCCGGCAGCTCAAAAGCAATGAGTCGCTGCTGCGCCTCATCCGCGCACGGCTGCACCTGATCTCGCAGCGGCGTGAAGACCGCCTGGTGTTCGACCTGCAGACTGCCGTGGCCGAATCCTTTGGCTATGGTGGGGCCGCCACTGGCGCCGTTGCCGCAGCAGGCGCGGCTCGACGCGGCATACGCCCCAGCGAGGCGCTGATGCGGCGTTACTACTGGGCCGCCAAGGCCGTGACCCAACTCAACCAGATCCTGCTGCTCAATATCGAGGAGCGGCTCAACCCCTCCACCCACACGCCACAGCCGATCAACCCCCGCTTTAACGAGAAGGCCGGCATGGTCGATGTCGCCAGCGACGACCTCTACCAACGCGGACCGCACGCCATACTGGAGACCTTTTTGGTGTACCAGACCACGGTTGGCGTCAAGGGCCTGTCGGCCCGCACGCTGCGCGCCCTCTACAACGCGCGCGGCCAGATGAATGGCAGCTTTCGCAACGATCCGGTCAACCGCGCGACCTTTCGCCAGATTCTGATGCACGATGGCCTGACGCACGCCATGCGCCTGATGAACCAGACTTCGGTGCTGGGGCGCTACCTTTGGGTGTTCCGCAAAATCGTCGGGCAAATGCAACATGACCTGTTCCATGTCTACACCGTCGACCAACATATTCTGATGGTGCTGCGTAATGTGCGGCGATTCTTCATCGTCGAGCACGCCCATGAGTACCCGTTTTGCTCGCAACTGGCCTCGGGCTGGGACAAGCCTTGGGTCTTGTATGTGGCGGCCCTGTTTCACGACATCGCCAAAGGCAGGGGCGGCGACCATTCCGAGCTGGGCGCGCTGGAGGTACGGCGGTTTTGCCGCCACCACAGTATCGGGCGCGAAGACGGCAGCCTGATCGAGTTCCTGGTGCAGGAGCACCTGACCATGAGCCGGGTCGCGCAAAAATCAGACCTCAGCGATGCCGACGTGATTGCCACTTTTGCCAAGCGTGTGGGCAGCGAACGACAGCTGACGGCGCTGTACCTGCTCACGGTCGCCGATATTCGCGGCACCAGCCCCAAGGTCTGGAACGCCTGGAAGGGCAAGCTGCTCGAAGACCTGTACCACCTGACTCTGCGGGCCTTGGGCGGGCGGGCGCCGGACCCGCAGGCCGAAGTGGAGTCTCGCAAACGCGAAGCCTTGATCATGCTGGCGCTGC
>JBIKZZ010000235.1:0-5357 GCA_044354435.1 Rhodoferax sp.
TGGCACGGCGCGGTGTGGCCCGTGTGGTGGCCACCGACCAGGACCCCCGGGCACTGGCCTGTGCCCGGGAGAACCTGGCCCAGCTGGGCGTAGCGGCTCAGGTTGAGGTGGTGCAGGCTGACCTGTTCCCCCCTGGCCAGGCGAACTTGGTGGTGTGCAACCCGCCCTGGCTGCCAGCACGCGCCAGCGCACCCATTGAACGTGCGGTGTACGACGAAGACAGCCGGATGCTGCTCGGCTTTTTGGCTGGGTTGGCCGACCACCTGCTGCCGGGCGGCGAGGGCTGGCTGATCATGTCCGACCTGGCCGAACATTTGGGCCTGCGCACCCGGGCCGGACTGCTGGCCGCCTTCGAGCAGCACGGGCTGACCGTGCTGGGCCGCCTTGAGACCCAAGCCCAGCACCCCAAGGCCACCGACCCCACCGACCCACTGCACGCCGCCCGCGCCGCAGAGCGCACCTCACTCTGGCGGCTTGGCGTCACCGTGGATTCCCAGCCGTAGCCGGGAATGACGGCAGGTGGTTGTCGTCCTCGCGCATGCGGGGATCCATGGCCCCTGGATTCCCGGTCGTAGCCGGGAATGACGGGCGAGTAGCCGGGAATGACGGCAATCGGGCATGGTATGGTTTGAAACCATGAAATTGTTGCTGGTAGAAGACGACCCCGCGATGCGCACCACGTTGTTGCGCGCTTTGACGCGGCTGGGGTGGTCGGTGGACTTGTGTGCCGATGGCAGCGCTGCGCTGGCACAGTGGCAGCAGTCCCGGCCCGACGTGGTGCTTTTGGACCTGAGCCTGCCGGGTCTGGACGGGCTACACGTGTTGGCCCAGGCGCGCCAAAGCGGCCTGAGCACGCCGGTGCTGATCCTGACCGCACGTGGCACGGTGGGCGACCGCATCCTTGGCCTGAACGCCGGCGCTGACGACTACCTGCCCAAGCCCTTTGATCTGGATGAGCTCGAAGCCCGCGTCCGCGCTTTGCTGCGCCGCTCAGAAAATAATGCCGAATTGGCCTCTAGCCCCCGTGGAATGGACCTCTTTAGCTACGATAAAGATAGCGGCGCTATTTACCACCAGGGCCAGGTGCTGGACTTGCCGCCACGCGAACTGGCCCTGCTGCGCGCCCTGCTGGCCCGCCCCGGCCACGCTGTCAGCAAAGAGCGGCTGTTTGAGCTGGTGTTTCCAGACGCGATTGACGTGCAGTTTGAGGCGGTGGAGGTGGTGGTGTACCGGCTGCGTAAAAAACTGCTGCCCACCGGCGCCACCCTGATGACGCTGCGGGGCCTGGGCTATCTGCTGAAAACCGACTGATGGCGATCTCGCTGCGCCGTTACCTGCTGATCGGTATTTTGGTGCCGATCGGGCTGTTTATTGTGGTGGACACACTCAGCCTGTACCGGCAGGCGCTGGCGGCCGTCAACACGGCCTATGACCGCACCCTGCTGGCATCGGCCAAATCGATCGGGGAGCGCATTGAAGCCGTTGGCGACGGGGCTGAGGCACAACTGCGCACCACGGTGCCCTATGCCGCCCTGGAGGCCTTTGAGGCCGACAACCGCAGCCGCATGGTGTACCGCATCTCCAGCACCCAGGGGGAGTTGATTGACGGCTTCGCCACCTTGCCGATGTGGCGTGGCCAGCTGCCCGACCGCGGACCCTACTCTGCCCTGGTGGATTTTTATGACGACCTGCACGAGGGCGAAGCGGTGCGGGTGGCTGTGCTTTTGCAGCCGGTGGCGATGGCACAGGCGCGGGTGATGGCGGTGGTACAGGTGGCCGAAACGCTGGAGTTACGGCGCACGCTGGCGGGCCAGATCCTGCTCGACACGCTGTGGCGGCAGGCGGTGCTGGTGTCGGTGATCGCGCTGGTGGTGATCGTGGTGGTTCAGCGCGCCACCCGGCCGGTGCGACGCCTGAGCCAGCAACTGCAGCAGCGCCCAGATGGCCAGCTGGACCCCTTGCAAGCGGGTGACGCGCCGCGCGAGTTGCTGCCGCTGATTGACGCCACCAACAGCATCATGGGCCGTCTGCAGCACCTGCTGGACCACCAAAAACGCTTTGTGCGCGATGCCTCGCACCAGTTGCGCACGCCGCTGGCCGTGCTCAAAGTGCAAGTGCAATCGGCCTTGCGCGGTGATGTCGCACCCACCCAGGCGCTGCAAGAGATCAGCGACACTGTGGACCGGGCCACGCTGCTGGCGAACCAAATGCTGTCTTTGGCGCGGGTGGCCCAGCTGCGCCAGCAAAGCCCAACGGCGAGTGCAGACTGGGCTCAAGTGCTGCGCGAGGTGGCACTGGATCTGTCACCGTTGCTCGCAGACCGTAACCTTGACTTTGAAATCAGCACCACGGCAACACCTGTGCATACCCACGACTGGATGCTGCGCGAACTCTCGCGCAACCTGTTGCACAACGCCATCAAGCACTGCGCACCTGGCGGGGCCCTGAAAGTGAACTTGCACAGCGCTGACCAACAGGCCCAGCTGTGCATCAGCGACAGCGGGCCCGGCATTGGGGCCGAACTGCGCGAGCGCCTGTTCCAGCCTTTTTCTGCCGGCGAGGCCCGCAGCGGCTCGGGCCTGGGACTGGCGATATGCAATGAGATCGTGATGGCCCTGGGCGGCCGCATCAGCCTGGATAACCGGGTTAGCGATGGGCGTATCTGCGGGCTGGACGCCACAGTGCAGCTGCCGCTAGCGGACAATGTTGCCGCATGAACACCACGCTCTTAAATACCCTGCATGCACTGTCCTTGTCGCTGGCACTGGCCCTGACCTGCAACCTGCCCGCCTGGGCAGTTGCCCCAGCTGCACAACCCAAACCCACTGCCACACCCGCCGCCGGCTGCCCTGCCCTGTGGCAACAACAGTTCAAACGGCTGCAGGACGAGGCGCCGCAAGCCCTGTGCCAGTACGCCGGCAAAGTGGTGCTGGTGGTCAACACCGCCAGTTACTGCGGCTTCACCGGCCAGTACCAGGGGCTCGAAGCCCTGTACGCCCGCTACCAGGCCCGCGGCCTGGTGGTGCTGGGCTTTCCGTCGAACGATTTTGGCCAACAGGAGCCGGGCTCGGGCAAGGAGATTGCCGACTTTTGCTTCAACACCTATGGCGTCAAGTTCCCCATGTTCAGCAAGACCGTGGTGGTCGGCACGGGCCGTAGCCCCCTCTATGCCGCATTGGCCAAGGCCAGCGGCGAGGCACCGCAATGGAACTTTCACAAGTACCTGGTGGACCGGCAAGGCCGCGTGGCCGGCAGCTTCGCCAGCGGCTTGAAGCCAGACGACAAACGTCTGCTGGCGGCGATTGAGCGGGCGTTGCAAACGCCCTAGCCCGGTAAGCTGCTGACCTGATTGCCCATGGACCGTTTACGCATTGACAAGTGGTTGTGGGCCGCGCGGTTTTACAAAACCCGCAGCCTGGCCTGCGAGGCCATCGACAAGGGCCGGGTGCAGGTCAACGGCGTGGCGGTCAAGCCCGCGCGAGAGCTCAAGGTCGGCGACATGGTGCAGCTGCGTGGCGGCACCACCCTGCGCACGGTACAGGTCCTGGCCATCAGCGACCGACGCGGCGGGGCACCCGAGGCGGCCCTGCTCTACACCGAGACCGCTGAATCTGTGCAGGCCCGGCTAGCAGCAGCCGAGCAGCGCCGCTTGGCGCCAGAGCCCGCGCTCAGCCTGGTGCACGGCCGCCCAACCAAGCGCGACCGCCGCGAGGGCGAACAGGCCCGTGGTTGGGGTGACCGCTGGAGTGCTTCGATCGACGACGTCTAGCGGGCCCGGGCCGCGGCCGGGTGACTCAGCCCGGCAACACCATGGACTGGACGCGCCAGATGTCCCTCGCGTACTCGGCAATGGTGCGGTCCGGCGAGAACAGGCCCATGCCGGCAATGTTGCGCAGCGCCTTCCTAAGGGAAAAACAGAATATGTTTGGCTTATGAAAATGAATATGCTCACGCTATGTGAGCAACTTTTTATCAAGTGTTGATGTTTTTATCGGGAGAAGAGCATGCGTTATTTTTCAAGTGCTTGTTTGAGTTGGATTGCTGTTACGGTACTTAATTCTTCAAATGCTTGGGCAGACCATGAGCCACATGCATATTCGTATAACGGTGCAAGGAGCAGAACAAATATCATCGAATTTGCACCTTCAGCTGAGCCAAGATTATTGACGATTAAAAGCATCGGTTCGGATCAAATGGTAAACCGGAAGATGGATGATCTACTTGAGGGTTTTTTCAGCCAAGCAATTGCAGGAATTGTTGTTAAAGGTGAAGAAGTGCTTTACCAAAAATACAAAAAAGGGGAAGACACTAACCTTTATCCTGCCTGGTCAGTGACGAAAAGTCTCGTTTCCCTTACGGTTGGACACGCCTTGTGCAACGGACAAATCAAAAGCTTGGATGATTTAGCCCAGCAATACGTAAGCGAATTAGAAGGAACAGTATGGGGCCGCGCTTCTTTGCGTCAATTGCTACAGATGCGAAGTGGTACTTCTAAGCGCGGTTTGGATTCAGGTGGGGATTATTTGTACTCAAATACCAGTTCTGGTCTCGATATGGTGAAAGGCATTTTTTCTGTAAAAGATGCATTCAAAAGGTTTGGCGAAGTTCCCGAAAGCGTGACTGCTGGAAGCCGATTTGCGTACTCAAATTTTGATACGGATACGCTTGGACTTGTAGTGGCCGCAGCATCTGGTCAATCTTTTTCTCGATATTTTGAATCGACTGTGTTAATGGGCTCAAGACTGGAGCATCCAAGCGTCTTTCATCTGGACAGAACAGGTCATCCGGTCACCCATGCATACTTTTTTGCAACCTTACGAGACTTTGCACGCTTAGGGCAGTACGTAATCGATTTGCATCATGGTAACTTAAGTTCAACACTTCCGGCACGTAAGTGGTTGATTTCATTGGAAACGGGTGTCCAATCGCAGACTACAAAGCGGGTTTGGTGAGGTTTTCGGGGGTGGGCAGTGCCAACTCCAAAGCTGCAAACAGCGACTTCTGGGCGGGCGTCATCTCGGTCAAACCGGTCAGCGTCCTGCCATCCGCAGTCTGTACCGTCTGTTGATGAATACGCCTGAGCTGCTCCAGCAGCGTCGCCGGGGACTCCGCTCTCTTGGCGGTCGAAAGCCGCATGCGCATCACCCGGTACAAGATCAGCGCCACGAAACACACCAAGGCGTGCGAGCGAATCCGTTGGGGTAACCGGTGGTAAACCGGACCAATCTCAATATCGGACTTGAGAACCCGAAACCCGCGCTCAATATCGGCCAGACTCTTGTAGCGCTGCACCACCTCTGCGGCCGGTGTATTCGTATTGGTCACCAGCAGTAACTTGCCGTCGAGCAACTCCAGAT
>JBIKZZ010000236.1:0-5338 GCA_044354435.1 Rhodoferax sp.
TGGCTGACCTTTGCCACTTTTGTAGGCTACGCGGTCATCTACACCGTGATCCTGAAACCGCTGACGCCACAGAACATCGTGATTGGTGGCGCTTCGGGCGCCATGCCGCCAGTGCTGGGCTGGGCGGCTATGACCGGCGATGTCGGCCCTGAATCCTTGATTTTGTGCCTGATCATTTTCTTGTGGACACCGCCGCATTTCTGGGCTCTGGCACTGTACCGGGTGGAGGACTACCGCAAATCTGGTTTGCCTATGCTGCCCGTCACGCATGGCAATGAGTTCACCCGCCTTCAAATACTGCTCTACACCCTGGTGCTGTTTGCCGCTTGCCTGCTGCCCTATGTTTACGGCATGAGCTCCTGGCTCTATTTGTTGGTGGCAGTTGGCCTGAGCCTGGGGTTTTGCTGGTATGGCTTTCGGCTGTGGCGAGAGTACTCTGACGCACTGGCGCGCCAGACTTTTCGCTTTTCACTGATTCACCTCAGTGCCCTGTTTGCTGCCCTGCTGGTGGACCACTACTTGCTGTAAGCCGCTCATGCAAAGACGATTCGCTATCCAAATCATAGCTGCAACCTCAATCGTGGCGGGGGCTAGCACCCTTTTTTCTGCCTGTTCTGACAAAAAGCCTGATTTTGCTGCCATTGATGTCACCGGCGCCGACTATGCCCGTGGCTTCTCGCTGACTGATCACAACGGCCAGTTGCGCACTGCGCGTGACTTTGCCGGCAAGGTGATCGTTGTGTTTTTTGGGTACACCCAATGTCCTGATGCCTGCCCCACCACCATGGCTGAACTGGCCGAGGTGAAAAAACTACTCGGAAAAGATGGCGAACGCCTGCAGGCGGTGTTCATCACGGTTGACCCTGAGCGCGACACGCCTGAGATCCTCAAGGCCTACATGGGCAATTTTGACCCGGCCTTTTTGGCGCTGATCCCCAGCGCCCAAGCCTTGCCGGCGCTGGCCAAAGACTTCAAGATCTACTACAAAAAGGTCGAGGGCAAGACCCCCACCAGCTACAGCATGGACCATACGGCGGGCAGCTATGTCTACGACCCTCGCGGCAAATTGCGGCTCTACACCCGCTATGGCAGTGGCTCTAAGGCGCTGGCAGCAGATATCGCCCTGCTGATCAAGGGCGCCTGAGCCGGCTCACGCTTATTCGGCCTTGATGCCCTGGCTGGTGATGATCTGCCCGAGCTGGGCCGTGTCAAGCTTGACGCGGCTGGCCAACTCTTCGGCCGTGCTGCCCACCACCTGCCAGCCCTGGGAAAACAGCTTCTGCCGCATCTCTGGTGTGCGGGCTATCTCTGCGATCAGCGCCGACAGGCGGGCCGCGACCGGTTTGGGCAAACTATTGGGCGCGGCCACGGCGTTCCAGATTTCCAGGTTGAAGTCTTTCACCCCAGCCTCTGACAGGCTGGGCAGGTCAGGCACCAGTGTGCTGCGCGTGCTGGCGGTGATGCCGATGGCGCGCAGTTTGCCGGCCTTGACCTGCGCGCTGGCCAGTGCGGGCGGCAACAGGCTCAGCTGCAGATCACCGCCGATCATGGCGGTGGTGACCTGAGGATAGCCAGGGTAGGGCACATGCACGGCAGCTGTGCCGGTCTTGGCCTTGAACAGTTCCATACCCAAATGGCCCACGGTGCCAACGCCCGGTGTCCCGTAGTTCCAGCGGTTGCCACCAGTGCGGGCGGCCACCAAAAACTCGTCTGCATTGGCGCCTGGCGCATTGGCCGGGGCACACAGCACCAGTGGTGACACACCAATCAGACTGATCGGCGTCAGGTCAGTCAGCGGGTCATAAGGCAGTTTGGGGTTGAGCAGCTTGGCAATCGTCATGTTGCCATTGATCATCAGGCCGATGGTGTGGTTGTCGGTCGCTTTGGCCACAAAGTCCGCCGCGATATTGCCGGCCGCGCCCACCTTGTTGTCGACCAAGACCGCTTGCCCAAGCGCCTTGGCCAAGGGTTCGGCAAAGGCGCGCGCGGTCAAATCAGGCGATGAGCCAGCCGGGAACCCAACCACCAGCCGCACTGGCTGGCTTGGCCAGCCCGGCGTACTTTGAGTGCTAATTTGGGCTGCAGCCCCCGTCACTAAAGCATAGTTCGCTACTAAAAAAGTAGCAATTTGAGCCAATCTGCGCAACATTGAAAACCCCCGAAAAAGAAAAAGCCCCTGCGGGACAAACCGTCAGGGACATTGTGGCGCAAATCGGAGCCCGATTGGACCCCGATCGACCAGCCTCTGCTCAGGCGTAGGCGGCCAGCGTCGTCTTCATCTTCTTCATG
Source organism: Rhodoferax sp. (assembly GCA_044354435.1). Lineage (GTDB taxonomy): Bacteria > Pseudomonadota > Gammaproteobacteria > Burkholderiales > Burkholderiaceae_C > Rhodoferax. The sequence continues at coordinate 2,290 of JBIKZZ010000236.1, forward strand.
GCAGCCACCTCGATCTGGCGGATCCGCTCTGCACTGACGCCATACTCAGCGGCCAGCTCATGCAAGGTCATACCGCCTGAACTGTCGTCGTTAACCTTGAGCCAGCGCTCTTCCACAATGCGCCGGCTGCGGGCATCCAGCGCTTCCAGCGCCATCGCGATGCCATCGCTGGCGAGAGTGTCGCGCTCGCGTGCCTCAAGCATGGCAGTGGGCTCATGGCTGGCGTCGGTCAGGTAGGTGATCGGCCCAAAGGCCTCGTCGCCATCGTCTGAGGGACTCGGATCCAGCAGCACATCGCCGCCCGACAACCGGGTCTCCATCTCAATGACTTCTTCGCGTTTGACGCGCAGTTCGCCAGCCATGGCGTCAATCTGTGCCTCATTGAGCGTGTCGCGGTGCGTGCCACTGTCGGCTGCGGCGTCGTCGGCCTTGAAACGCTGTTTCATTGAGCGCAGGTTGAAAAACAGTTTGCGCTGCGCCTTGGTGGTGGCCAACTTGACCATCCTCCAGTTTTTCAGAATGTACTCATGAATCTCGGCCTTGATCCAGTGCAGCGCATAGCTGACCAGGCGCACCCCTTGGTCTGGATCAAAGCGCTTCACCGCCTTCATCAAGCCCACATTGCCCTCCTGGATCAGGTCACCGTGGGGCAGACCGTAGCCCAGGTACTGGCGGGACACTGACACCACCAACCTCAGGTGCGACAGCACCAGCTTGCCCGCGGCCTCCAGGTTGTTGTCCTGCTTGAACTGGCGAGCGAACTGCTGCTCTTCTTCCAGCGTCAGCATGGGCAGCCGGTTGGCAGCTGAAATATAAGCGTCCAGGTTGCCCAGCGGGGGCACCAGTGCCCAGGGATTGGCCACTGTCAACGCATTGCCAGAGTTTGCGATGTAAGTCGTCATACCAGCACTCCTTGTAGTCATGATGCAGATATTAGCACTCCTGTAGGGAGAGTGCTAACAGGGATCTTCAATGAAGAGCATAGTTGTTTACGTTAGGACATGTTTGTTGACGCCTGTCGGTTCTCACTTGATTTTGAATTTTTCTCACTGAGTTTTGAACTCCTCAGCTTGAAAATAACTCACCTAAGTCATTGATATCAAATAGAAAAAATAGATTTTTCCAGGCTGGGCGATAGCGTTCGATGCTCACGACGGGTCGAAATTCACAATTTCTGCCTTAAACCACAGTTTTTGATCAGCCCACGCCATTGCCCGAATCCGCATACTGCCCCAGCGTCTCCCTGAGCTCCTGCGCCACCTGAGCCCGTAATTCCGGTGGCCCCAGCACCTCCACATGCCGTCCCTGGCGCAGGATGTCCATGGACAACTCCCGCAGATCGGTAAACGGTAGTTCCATGACGAGGCGCCCGTCTCCCTGCGGAGTCAAGCGTTGCAGCGGATGCCAAAGCTCCCGGGAAACCCAGCGAGCCCGCTCCTCGGTAAAGCGCAGCTTGGCCCACTGCACCTCGCTTCCCGAAAAAATCCCGTAGCCCTGCCCGACAAAGCCGTCCAGTGCTTTCTTGGGCATTGCCTTGCTGGTCTTGCTCAATACCGCCGCCTGCTCAATCGCGTCCATGGCAAAAGAGCGCATTGCCTCCTGCTGATGGCACCAGGCGCCCAAGTACCAGTTGCCCCGGTGATGGATCAGCAACTGGGGTGACACCTCCCGCGCGCTAGACTCAATGCGCACCCGGCTGTAATAACGAATCTGCAAGCGTTGGCGCCCCAGCAATGCCGCTGCCACCACCTCAAAATTCTTGTCCGTCACCGGACGTGCCGCCACATTGAGCAGTTTGACCCGGCTCTCCACGTCACCTGCTGGGTGCTTTCCAGACTCGATCACGGCGCGCAGACGCGCCTTGAGTGGTGCAATGTGTGGCCCCAGCAACCCGGGCTGCATCTCAGACAACAGCGCCTGCATCATCAGCAGGGCGTAGGCCTCGCTCGCGTTGAACCACAGCCCGGGCAGAGACTGCTGCTTACCGATGACACCGGATGCGTAGCGGTAGCCGCCGTCACCCCTATCCCATTCAATCGGCGCATTGAGCCGGTCGCGCATGTACTCAATGTCCCGCTTGAAGGTAGCCCGGGACACCTCCAGCTCCCGCAAAAAGCGGGCTATGGGCACCACCGCATTCACATGCAGCAGGTTGTCGATCTTGTAAAAGCGCTCGGTCCGGTCCATGGCACCCAATCCTGATTTGAGTGGCTCATCTCTTGAGCCATATGGCCCAAATAATAACTTGACCGGTTGGAGAAGGCGCCCAGAAGAGCGGGCTCTGCCGGGTATTCCTTAGACCCCTATTGACTTGAAGTAAAGCCATGAACCCAACAAAGAACCCAATAAATTCTTGCCTTGATGCAGAAGTTATGTACACTAGTGATGTAAATAATAAGTGCATCAATCAATCCACATGGCCGAACCCACCCAGCAATTCACGCTTAGCGAGCTCTGCATCCTGGCAGACCTGCCGGTGCGCACGCTGCGCTACTACGTGCAAAACGGCTTGGTTGACCACCCCGAGGGGGAGACACGGGCTGCACGCTATGGCCCCCGGCATCTGGAGCAGGCCCTACTCCTCAAGAAGTGGACGGCCGCAGGCCTATCTCTTGAGCGAATCCGGGCACTTCTGCACGGGGAAGAACCCGCTGTCCCCCCGCAATCAAGAGCGGCTGGCTCGATTGAGGTCTGCAGCCATCTCGCTGTCACAGACGGTCTGGAGGTGGTTATAGCCCCAGGCCGGGCGGGCATGAGCCCAGAGCAGGTGCGCGAGTTTGTCAAAGGGGTGATGGCGCTGTACGCCACCGTCAAGGCGGGGACCGGGGCTGGTTCTGAAGAGGGCCAGCCGCAGGTTTGAGCGAATTCAGTTTTTAGTTGTCACCGACCATGTCACACAACCACAGGGAGAAAAACACCATGGGTGTTCGCGCCGATTGAATATTGACCCACCCTGCCGATTCAATATTGACCCAGGACGGGTAGTTGCCGTTTGAATCGGCAACTGTGGATAAGTGTACTCAATAGTCCAGTTTTCCTCCTTCCTTGA
>JBIKZZ010000358.1:0-3417 GCA_044354435.1 Rhodoferax sp.
TGCGTCGATGATGCTGTTGACGTACTCGGTGTCTTCTTTTTCGGGGTTGGTGTCGTCAAAGCGCAGGTGGCACACGCCGCCGTAGTCGCGCGCCAAGCCAAAGTTCAGGCAGATGCTCTTGGCGTGGCCGATGTGCAGGTAGCCATTGGGCTCGGGCGGAAAGCGGGTGCGGATCTTGGCCGGGTCGGGCACGCCGGTGGCGTGGTGTGCCGCGTCGCCCGGGCTGCCACCCCAGCGCCGCTGGGCGTAGGTGCCGGCAGCCAGGTCATGTTCGATGATCTGGCGAAGGAAGTTGCTGGTTTTGGCCTCGGGGGCTTCAGGCTTGGCGGTGGCCGCGCCGGGGGCTGGGTTAGGGGGGGTCATCCAATGATTTTAGGCTCACCAGCGCAGACAGCGCGGCCCCAGCAGTGCGCCCGCCAGCACCGGGATGGCCATGCCGGCCACGTACCACACGGCCAAAAACGGCGCGGCAAGTTCCGGGCAGTGCAAGGCGTACACCGCAGCCCCCAGGCCACCGGCCAGAGCACCGGCGGCGGCGCCTGCGGCCCTGGCCTGGGTGGGCGCCAGGGAGCGCAGGGCCAACAGGGCTCCCGCAAAGGTGGGCAATGAGAACGCGGCAATGCTCACAGCGCAGGTGGTCCAAGTGCTGCCCCACAGCAGGGCCGGGCGCGCTGGCGCAGGCGCTGCCTGCCAGACCATGGCTCCCAGCACCCACAGCCCGACCACAGGCAGCAACACGCCCAACCAGCTCAGGCCGGCGGACACGCCGGGCCGAGCCAGCCGCTGCGTGGCCAGCAGGCCGGCGCAAGCAATGGCCGCTGGCACCAGCAGCTTGACCCAGAACATGGGCAGGCCGGCGGCCTCGGCCAGGTCAGGTCGGATCCCATAGCCCAGCACCAGCAGCACCAGCCCGCCCGCCAACCCCACCACCAGCGCCAGGGCCAGACGCTGTGCCGCTGCATGGCGGGGAACAGGCGTGAGGCCGGTGGCCAGCAGGTTCACCAGATCGTCGGTTTTCATGAGGGCGCGCTCCGGATGCGAGCGGTCAGGGCCTTGAGGCCGCGGTGAATGCCGACCTTGATGGCCGACTCGGACATGCCGGTGCGTCGGGCGGTCTCGGCCACCGACAGGCCTTCGAGCTTGACGTGCAAGATGGGCAGACGCTGGCGGTCCGGCAGGGTCTGCAGCAGGCCGCCTAGGTCGCGCCGGGCCTCATGGGCGCCGGCCTGCTCATCGAACAGCTCTTCAGAGTCGTCGTCCAGCGGGTCATGCAGCGTTTCACGTGTGGACTTGGCGCGCAGCAGGTCAATCATCTTGTAGCGGGCGATTGCATACACCCAGGCCGTCAAGGGCTGGTTGCTTTGGTAGGTGTGGCGCTGGTTGTGCATGGCAAGCAGACATTCCTGGACCAGGTCTTCAACATCATCCGGCCAACCCTGCAGGCGCCGCAAAAAAAAGGCCCGCAGTTGCCGGCTCAATCTCTCAAGCAGGGCCCGGTAGGCGACCTGATCGCCATCGAGCCCGCGCAGCATCAGGGCACGCAGTTCGCTTTCCGCCTCGGTGTGTTGCAAGGGTGCTTCCAGTGGGTAAGTTCGTCTCGCAGGCCCCAAAGGTTACAGGCGAGACGACATAAATATTTCTTGATGTTCTGCAGCGTGACTGTAACCGCCAGCGCGGCCCGAACGAATTAATAAACGGCCGCGCTGCAATGATGCGGTCGCTTTACCCAACCCTTTAGGAGATCACCTCATGAACCAACGCACCCTGGCTGTCACAGCCCTCACCCTCGGCGCCCTGATGTCTGGCGTGGCCATGGCTCAAACCGCTGCGCCCGCGGCGATGGAGAAATGCTACGGCGTGTCTCTGGCCGGCAAAAACGATTGCGCTGCCGGTCCTGGCACCAGCTGCGCCGGCACCTCCAAAGTCGATTACCAGGCCAACGCCTGGAAAAACGTGCCGGCGGGCACCTGCAGCACCCTCAAGACCCCCAAAGGCATGGGCTCACTCAAGCCCGGCAAGGCCTGAGTCACCAAGGGCTGACACACCATGCAAAGGCAATTGGGTGCCGGGCTGGGTTTGAAGCCGGCCTATTTTGAGGCGGCGTTGGAAAGCAAGGCGCCCGGTCTGTGGTTTGAACTGCACCCCGAGAACTACCTGGTCGATGGCGGCCCCCGTCTGGCTTGGCTGGATGCGCTGCGCCAAGCGCACCCGCTGTCGCTGCACGGGGTGTCCCTGTCGCTGGCGGGCGATGCGCCGCCAGCCAGTCAGTTGGCAGACTTGCAGCGCCTGGTGCATCGTGTTCAGCCGGCTCTGGTGTCAGAGCATCTGGCCTGGTCGTCCTGGAAGGGGGTGTATCTGCCAGACCTGCTGCCCTTTCCCCGCACGCAGGAGGCCCTGCGGCGCATCAGCGCCAACATCGACGCCGTGCAGTCAGCGCTGGGGCGCACCATTGCCATCGAGAACCCCTCGCACTACCTGCAACTGACCGGCCACGACTGGGACGAGATCGATTTTTTAGGCGAGCTGGTGCGGCGCACCGGCTGTGGCCTGCTGCTGGACGTGAACAATGTGGAGGTATCTGCGCACAACCTGGGCTTTTGCGCGCACACCTACCTGGACCGGGTGCCGGCCGAAGCCATTCAGGAGATTCACTTGGCGGGCTACAGCCAGGACCCCCTGCTGGGCCCGGCGCTGTGGATCGATTCCCACGACACGACGGTCAGCCCGTCCGTCTGGCAGCTGTACCAGCGGCTGATCGATCGCATCGGCACCCGGCCGACCCTGATCGAACGCGATGGCCAAGTGCCAGAATTTGAGGTGCTGATGGCCGAGCGCACGCAGGCGCAAGCCATGCACCTGGAGGCCGCATGGGCGCAATCGGCGGTTGCTGGATGAAGGCCGCCCTGCCCCATGATGCGTTTCGGCATGCCTTTGCCCACGTGCTGCTCGACCCCATGCACGAGCCGATGCACTGGCAGGCTGGCACCTGGGCCGCGCAACCGGGCTTTGCCGTTTACCGCAACACGGTGGCCAAGGCCTGTATAGACGCCCTGGCCGCCAATTACCCGGTGGTGCAACGGCTGGTGGGCGATGCCTGGTTCCGCGGCATGGCGGCGGCCTACCTGCAGGCCCAGCCGCCGCGTGACGGCCGGTTGCTGCTTTACGGACAGGGCCTGCCGGATTTTGTCTCGCAATGGACGCCGGACAAGGACGTGCCTTACCTGGGCGGCGTGGCGCAGCTGGACCGCTGGTGGACCGAGGCCCATACCAGTGCCGACGCCCTGGCGGTCTCAGCAGACGATCTGTCGGCGCTGCCAGCCGAAGCGCTAGCCGCCACCTGCCTGCTGCCCCACCCGGCCGCGCGTTGGGCCTGGTTTGACGAAGTGCCGGTGTACAGCCTGTGGCGCCGCCACCGCG
>JBIKZZ010000237.1:0-5327 GCA_044354435.1 Rhodoferax sp.
TGGCGTCGTTGAAGTCGTTCTCGCGCAGGCCGTCGCACACACGGGCAAAGTTGCGAAACTCAATGCTGGGTTCGTCTTCAAGCTTCTGCATGAAATGGCAGTGCCAGCGCAGCCGCCCTGCAAAGCCGCGTAACGCATAGGCCAGTGCGCGGTCGGGCGTGTTGCCAATGGCCACTTCGGTGGCCTGGTGCACGGTGCGCATCGACAAGCTGCCAAAGGCCAGGTGAGGGCTCAGGCGGCTACAGCCTTCTTCGGCGCTCAAGGGGCTCGAGAGTGTCTTGCGGTAGTCGTAGCCGCGCACTTGCAAAAAACTCTTCAGCATCTGCCGTGCGGCTTTCTCGCCGGCCGCTTGCAGGGCTTTGCCTTGTGGTACAAGCCCCAAGCCGGCCAGTGTGGGTAACTCAGGTTGATCTAGGGGCACAGCGGGGGTAAATGTGCCGTCCAGCAACTGCAAAGGCGCATCCATGCGCGCTTGCCAACGTTGTGCCCAGCCGGTGCGGCTGCGCAGGCGACGCACCACCCCGGTCTGGGTGAACTCTTGCCACAGGATGCGATTACCTTTGCACCAGGATGCAACCCGCAGATCGCGCGCATACGACCATCCTGGACCGGTTTCTTCGTGACTGAGCAGGTGGGTGAAGGCCAACTCGGCGTGCAATTGCGCCAGCACGGGCACGGCAGAGCCGACGCGCACCAACAGCGGCAGGCCGCGCGCAGCCAGAGCGCCGCGCAGCTCAGTCAAGCAGGCCAACGCAAAATCGACGTGGCTGCCATCGCACTCGGGATTTTGCAGCCATTCGGGCTCAACAATAAACAGAGCCAGCGCGTCGGCATGCGCCAGTGCAGCGGCCAGCGGCGCATGGTCGTGAACCCGCAAGTCGCGTTTGAACCAGACCAGTGCGCGTTGGGTTGTCAACCGGGCAACCTGCTACTGCCTGGTGTGGCTGGCGCGGTGGCGCAGAAAAACCGCCCCGCGTAGAACCGCATGTTTGGTCCGGCGACCCGCCATGCGCTTGCGCCACATCCGAAAAGACGATGGTTTCATGTGCCGCCGCATCAAATCGATCACCGCAGACTCAGTCAAGCCAAACTGGGCCTCAATCGCTTCGAAGGTGGTGCGGTCCTCCCAGGCCATTTCCACAATGCGAGAAACGCTCGATTCGCAAAACGCCTCAGGGGCCTTGGCAGAACGGGTGGAAGGAGATCGCATGGCGGCTTTTGGCATGTCAGAAACAGGTCCCGATTCTGCCGTTTTGCTGAAAACGCAGCGCTTTGGCAGGGTATTGACGCTGAAGGTTCAGAGGTGCGACATCGCGACACGACAAAAAAGGATCAACACTCACTCCGAACGGGTGGCGTGCATGGGTGGGTTTAAAGCGTGCACCGCGCTGTCCAGGTGACTGCAAGCCATCTGCTCAGCAACCCGGTATCCCCTTGAGGCAAAAGTCACCAAGAGTCGGCCAAGTGAAATCGGGCACCTTCGTTTGCATTTTTTCCAGCTCATCTTTTGCCCGCTGATATGTCCCTTTGGCATTCTTTTTTACGCCTGCCCAAACCTCCTCTTTGGAGGGCACCTTGCTGCCACAAAAATCGGGTTCTTTCACACCGCGGCCTAACTCGACGAGAAGGGTGTTGAAATCCGTCATCGTGTCGCAGGCATCCTTGAGGTCCGCCGCGGTGACCGCCAGGACGACTGCCACCCCCGCATAGGGGATCGACTCAGCAGGGATGGCTGCCAGATTACGTGAAACGCCCATTGCCAGTCGGGCATCAAGAACGGGGCGCATCTTCTTAATTCGACCGTTGACGCCCGCAAGCTCATCTGTGACTTTGTTAAGACTCGCCCTTTCATTGCCGAGGTCGTGGCTCACCCTTTGTAGATTGACCCTCTCTTTCTGAAGGTCGGCTTCTGCAGTAACGCGCTTGCCATCTGACATCTTTTCTCTTGCCTTCGCCTCGACGGCATCGCGTTTCGCGGCATCGGTCTGATCGCGAAGATCTGCCGTCTGCTCCCGAACACGCCGCTCGATCTCAACTTTCTTGCTTTGGCGTGCAACACTTTCCGCCCATTCGGTTCCGGCGACAAACGTAGCCTTGTAGATGGCGGCAAAAAGGAAATCATGGAATCCCGCATGCAATACTGCTGCGATGTTGGACGCGAACAGGCCAACCAGGGAGAAAACCACTACCATTGTCTTCAAGCGCAGCAACCAACCGAGCGGTCCTGTCCTCTTGATTGGTTGCGCTTGTGCTCGATCTTGTTCCAAGTCTCCTCCCCTCTATATGCGAGTTTTCTGAAACCAGGTGCTCGGCTTCCACCACACGCGGCAAATTTGTTGAGGTCGCCACTGCACAGGCGCGGTCTTCAACTGACGTTGATGGGCAGTGGTCTGCCTTCGTAGCGCCTTGTAGTATGGGTCTGAGAGGTCGAGCAGAACTTTTGATCGGAGCTTTCGAATCTTCCGCCACAGGTATCCAGCAGCCAGCAGCCGTGGGAGCAATGCGCCAACAGCCAGAGACCAGATGACCAAGCTGAGCCACTTGCTCTTGAGCTGATCGTGCTTCGACGTCTCCGGCGCTCTGCCATCTGTCAAAGGCTGTGCGGTTCTGGCGCCAAGCCCCCCAGGTGCGAGGACCTTGGCGCCCCCCTCCTCTTGCCGAAGTAAAAGGAATTCATCAAAGGTCATTGGCTCTTTGCCGAGAACGGCATGAGCAAGGTGTCCGGGAACAGTGATCGTCCGAAAGACGAAGTAAAGGGTCTCACTTCCAAACCACGTCGACCCCCAATGGACAGGGACGCTCTTTACCGCTCCACCAATGATCAACCCAACAGCCGCCCCAACGGCTAGGCCCAGGCCAATGAATTGCATAGCGAGTTGAAGGCGCGCGATAAACAACCGTTCAGCCACTTGAAGCCACAAGTCTTGAAACCGCGTCACGACAAGAGGTGAAACAGGCCGCGCTCCCGGGATTCGGTGCAGAACTCGGGTCAGCCACGATGCTGATTTTGACCATATGCCATCGGCAGGCTTTGCCTTATCCCAGGCGAACTCGCCGTAAACAACAAGGCCGACACCGACAACGGTAATGATCAGTACAACTAACAGCGTCAGAGACACAACGTTGATCTGGTCGTGATACATCCACCGGTCGGCCGTTGCCGTCAGCAGTGCAGCCGCTACGGCTCCGAACCAAACGAATCTAGCGCTGGCGGGATGCGGATCGACGAAGTGCCGATAGACCTGATGTTCAGCCACCGCCATGCGATACAGCGACTCCGATCGCGGCTTCAAGAAGGACCAACCCCAGGTTTCGCTGAAATGGGCTTTGGTCGGGTCGGGCATGCTCTGCGCATAAACGCGCGTGGCTTCCTCAAACTTGTCTTTGCCGATGTGGGTCTGGCTGGGCTCCTCCTCCAAGGCTCTGACCAACAAGATGGTCCTGGCCTCGTACTCACAAAATTCGACGGAGGATTGCACCTGGGATAACCGCTGCGGCACGTCTGGTTCTTGGTCGGGTGTCATCATTTTTGGACTGTTTTCCCTACGTTTGATTGTTGAAGAAAAGTCCAAGGCCTCTAACCCGGACTTTCCCGTAGGGTTTCAATCCATCGCATACCTTGGCCAGTACCGGCTTATTGGGGCAGCGGCGTGCCGTCTTGACGCGTTAAGGCATTGCGCTCCCGCAGCACGCGGGCGGCGGTGAATACGTCCGGGGTGACGATCTCGTCCAACAGGCGGGTAAATTCGCCGTCGGTCAGCTTGACGCGGTTCAGGGCCTCAAATTTGTCCCGAAAGTTGCGCTCCAGCGCGGCCCGGTCACGAATGTCGGGGCGAAATTCATACTTCAGCCCCTGCAGCTTGCCAATAAAGCCATATTCGATCTGCTCTTCTCGCACGACGGCACGCGCCGGGCTCGAAGGCAGGTCGTAGGGTAGCTTTGAAGAGGTCATGGGTGACGTTGGTCGTTATCGTTGGATTATCTCTGGCGGCGCCGTCTACCGTAGCGTCTGCCATAGCGGGCCTGGCGGAGCGCAGCCTCTTGGCAACTGGTTAAGTTAAAGATAAAATATGGCTCTAGCCCCTGTCTCCATTGGGTTTATAGCTATATTTACGATAGCGCCTGATAAACCGCATCCAAAACCCGCTGGCGCCGCGGGTCCACCCCGTCGTCAAAGCCGAGCAGGTGGTTGGTGACAAAGGCAAAACCCAGGCCGCGCGCCGGGTCGGCGAAGGCCACTGAGCCGCCCCAGCCGGTGTGACCGAAATTGCCGGGGCTGACATTCGGCCCGAAACCAACTGCGTCGCGGCGAAAGCCGGCGCCAAACACCGTGGGGGCCAAAAAGCAGGCGTCGACGCCGTCAAAACGAACGGCCACCGTATTGGCCAGCCCTTGTGGTGAGACCAGGCGCACGCCGTCAAGCTCACCGCCACGCGCCAGGGCGCCGTAAAGCCGGGCGAGCGAGCGGGCGTCTGAGTGGGCATTGCCGCCAGGAACCTCTGCTGCGCGCCAGGCCCGTTGGTTGGGTGCAGTCGCGTCCAGGCTGGGGTTGCGGAAGGCATGGGGGTAGGCGCTTTGCTCGCCTTGCCGAACCCAGTCATAGGCCTTGTCACCCGCCGACATGTGTGCCACCCGAGCGTCATCGCCAGCGGCTAGGCCAATGTGCAGGTCCAATTTGAGCGGTTTGGCGATTTCCTCGGCAATAAAGCGGCCGGGCGAGCGGCCGTCGATGCGCCGTATCAGCTCGCCGCTCAGGAAGCCATAGGTGAGCGGGTGGTAGACGCAGCGGCTGCCGGGTGGCCAGAGTGGCGCCATGGCGGCCAGCGCATTGACCACCCGGTGCCAGTCAAAGATACCGTCATCGGCCATGGGGACGTTCAGGCCGTCCAGCCCGGCCTGGTGCGACATCACCTGGTCCACCGTGATGGCGCCTTTGCCGTTAGCCGCAAACTCCGGCCAGTAGGTGGCCACGGGCGCGCTGTAGTCCAGTTGGCCGCGATCTGCCAGCATGGCAATTGCCAGCGCCATCACACCCTTGCCGACGGACCATACGTTGACCAAAGTGTCGGCTTGCCAGGCCACGCTGCGGTCCAGCGTGCGGTGGCCACCCCAGAGGTCGACCACCGTCTCGCCGTCCACCACCACCGCCAATGCCGCGCCCAGCTCCATGCGGTCGGCAAAACTGAGGCCAAAGGCCTCTCGCACGGCGGCAAAACGGGGGCTGGTCTTGCCGCTGACCAAGGGGGTTTGTGCGTTCATGGTGTCATCCAGTGGGTTTGGCTTGGCCGGCCAGTCAAATGCAAGGTGCCAGTGGCCGCCGGCGTTGT
>JBIKZZ010000238.1:0-5323 GCA_044354435.1 Rhodoferax sp.
CGCACGGCGGCAAAACGGGGGCTGGTCTTGCCGCTGACCAAGGGGGTTTGTGCGTTCATGGTGTCATCCAGTGGGTTTGGCTTGGCCGGCCAGTCAAATGCAAGGTGCCAGTGGCCGCCGGCGTTGTGGCAATCAGCTTTCCGCGCCGGAACACCTTGAGCCGGGTGGCGCGCAGGCGCAGCGCCTCTACCGGGTCGCGCGCCTGCAGCAGCACGAAGTCGGCGTTGCAGCCGGCCTGCAGGCCGTAGCCTTCCAGGCCCAGAATGCGCGCCGGGTTGACGGTCACCGCCTCAAAGCACTGGCGCATGGCCGCTTGGCTGGTCATCTGCGCCACGTGCAGGCCCATGTGGGCGACTTCTAGCATGTCGCCACTGCCCAACGAGTACCAGGGGTCCATCACGCAATCTTGGCCAAAGCCCACGTTGATGCCGGCCGCCAGCAGCTCGGGCACCCGCGTCATGCCGCGCCGCTTGGGGTAGCTGTCGTGCCGGCCCTGAATGGTGATGTTGATCAGCGGGTTGGCTACCGCCGACAGGCCGGCCTCGGCCATCAGCGGCAGCAGCTTGCTGACGTAGTAGTTGTCCATGCTGTGCATGGAGGTCAGGTGCGAGCCATTGACCCGGCCCTGCAGGCCCAGGCGCTGGGCGTGGTAGGCCAGAGTTTCGACATGGCGCGACAGCGGGTCGTCGGTCTCGTCGCAGTGCATGTCCACGCGCAAGCCGCGTGCGGCGGCAATCTCCATCAGCAGCCGCACGCTCTCGGCGCCGTCGGCCATGGTGCGCTCAAAGTGCGGAATGCCGCCCACCACGTCCACCCCCATGTCGAGTGCGCGCTCCAGCTGCGCCATGGCGCCCGGGCTGCGCAACACGCCGTCTTGCGGAAAAGCCACCAGTTGCAGGTCGAGATAAGGCGCCACCTGGCGTTTGACTTCTAGTAGAGCTTCTACCGCCAGCAGCCGTGGGTCGCAGATGTCAACGTGGCTGCGGATCGCCAGCAGGCCCTTGGCCACGGCCCAGTCGCAGTAGGCCAGCGCGCGCTCGATCAGGGCCTCCTGGGTCAGCAGCGGTTTGAGCTCGCCCCACAGCGCAATGCCTTCGAGCAGCGTGCCCGACTGGTTGACGCGTGGCAGGCCGTAGCTCAGCGTGGCGTCCATGTGAAAGTGGGCATCGACAAAGGGCGGGCTCAGCAGCAGGCCCTGCGCGTCTAGCGTCTCGGCCGCCGGGGCCTGCAGGTCGGGGGTGACTTCGACGATGCGGCCCATCTGCACGGCGACCGACATGTGGGCGCGGCCATCGGGCAGCGTGGCGTTGTGAATCAGCAGGTCCAGCATTCAGCGTTCTCCCTTGCGGTAAGGTTTCATCAGGGCCTGCGGGTAGCTGGCTTTGCGTGCCACCAGCACCAGCGCGACGATCGACAGCACATAGGGCAGCATCAGGTACATCTGGTAGGGCAGCACGGCGTCGCCGGCCTGTTGCAGGCGCAGTTGCAGCGCGTCAAAAAAAGCAAACAGCAGTGCGCCCAAGAGCGCCTTACCCGGCCGCCAGGAGGCAAACACCACCAGCGCCACGCAAATCCAGCCACGGCCGTTGACCATGTTGAAAAAGAAGGCATTGAAGGCCGACAGGGTGAGAAACGCGCCCGCCACCCCCATCAGCGCCGAGCCGGCCACGATGGCGCCGCTGCGCACTGCCGCCACCGACACGCCCTGCCCTTCAGCGGCCTGCGGGTTCTCGCCCACCATGCGCACCGCCAACCCGACCGGGGTGCGGTACAGCAGGTAGCCGATCAGCGGCACCAGCAACAGCGCCAGCAGCGTCAGCGGTGTTTGCTGCGCCAGCACCGGTATGCCCAGCCAGCCCATCTCCTGGAACGGTTGAACCGTGGGCGGGGTGTTGACCTTGGGAAAACTCACCCGGTAACCGTAGTAGCTCAGGGCTGTGGCCAGCAGCGTGATCCCCAGGCCAGAGACGTGTTGCGACAGCGCCAGCGTCACGGTCAGCAGCGCATGCAGCCCGCCTAGCAGGGCGCCGGTGAGCGCCGCCACCGCCACCCCGCCCCACAGTGGCGCGCCGCTGTACACCGCCAGCCAGCCGGTAAAGGCGCCGGCCACCATGATGCCTTCGATGCCCAGGTTCAGCACCCCGGCGCGCTCGCACAGCAGCACCCCCAGCGTGCCCAGGATCAGCGGCGTGGCAATGCGCAGCACTGCCACCCAGAACGAGGGGTTGGCCAGGATGTCAAAAAACTCAGTCACAGGCAGCCCCCGCCGCATAAGACATGGATTCCCGCCTGCGCGGGAATGACGGGTGCGGCTTCATTTCCAGCGCACCCGGTATTGCGTGAGCAGGGTAGCCACCAGCACCGAGATCAGCGAGGCGGCGACGATCACGTCGGCGATGTAGGTGGGCACACCGATGGCGCGGCTCATGCTGTCGGCGCCGACCAGCACCCCGGCCACAAATACGCTGGCGGCGACCACGCCCAGCGGGTGCAGCCCGGCCAGCATGGCGATGACGATGCCTGAGTAGCCGTAGCCGGGCGACATGTCCAGCGTCAGGTAGCTGGTGCGGCCGGCTACCTCAATGGCGCCAGCCAGCCCGGCCAGCGCGCCCGACAGCATGGCCACCAGCACCACGGTGCGTGTGACCGGCACCCCGGCGAAGGCGGCGGCGCGGGCGTTGGCGCCCACGGCGCGAATATCAAAACCGATCACGGTGTACTTCATCAGCACCCAGACCGCCACGGCCAGCGCCGCGGCGATCAGCAGCCCGCTGTGCACCCGGGTCTGCTCGACCAGTTTGGACAGCTCCAGCTCGCCCATCAGCGCCACGCTCTGCGGCCAGCCCATGGCGGTGGGGTCTTTCATCGGCCCGTCCAGCATCAGCGACACCATCAGCAACACAATGAAGTTCAGCAGCAGGGTGGTGACCACCTCGTCCACCCCCAGCCGGGCTTTGAGCAGCGCCGGCCCCAGCAGCAGCAATGCGCCGGCCAGTGCGGCGGCCAGCAGCATCAGCATAAACAGCAGCGGCGGGGGGAGGTCAAGGCCGGTGCCGCCATGGAGGCCACCCACCGCCACCGCCGCCAAGGCGCCCACATAAAGCTGGCCCTCGGCGCCAATGTTGAACAAGCGCGCCCGGAACGCCACCGCCGCTGCCAGCCCGGTCAGCATCAGCGGAATGGCGCGGGTGAAGGTCTCGCTCAGCGCAAACACCGAGCCAAAGCCGCCACGCAGCAACAGGCCGTAGGTTTGCGCTACGTCGGCGCCCGCCCACCAGACCAGCAGCGCGCTGACCAGCAGCGTGAACACGACGGCGCCCACTGGCGCCAGGAGCAGCGCCAGGCGCGAGCTCTGGCTGCGCTTTTCCAGCCTCATGCGTGGGCCTCCGCTGTGGTGTCGGCGATGCCGGTGATGCCGGCCATGGCCAGCCCGATCGTCTCACGGCCCCAGTCGGTCGCCGGCCGCGCCGGCCCTAGCCGGCCAGCGTGGATCACCGCCACCCGGTCGCCCAGGGTCAGCACCTCGTCCAGGTCGTCCGAGATCAGCAGTACCGCGGCGCCAGCGTCGCGCGCGGCGATCAGCTGCGCCTGCACATAGGCCAAGGCGCCGATGTCCAGGCCCCAGGTCGGCTGGTGCGCCACGATCAGGCGTGGCACTGCGGCTGCGTCATTTGCTATATTATTTGTAGCTACATAGATAGGCTGGGTAAGGGCCCGGCCCAGAATCAGCTTCTGCATATTGCCGCCCGATAGCGACCGCGCCGGCACCGCTGGGCCACCGCCACGGACGTCAAAGGCGCGAATGATGCGGTCCGCATAGGCCCGGGCCGCTTTACGGCGCACCCAACCCCAGCGCGAAAACGCCGGGCTGCGCAGCCGCTCGGACACGGCGTTCTCCCACACCGGCAAATCCCCTACCACGCCCACCGCGTGCCGGTCTTCCGGGATGCGGGCCACGCCCAGCGGCACCAGTTGCGCCGGGTGTGGCGGCAGCGGCTGGCCCAGCAGTTGCACCCGGCCCTCGCTGGCCGAGCGGGTGCCGCACAGCAGTTCGGCCAGCGCCACCTGGCCGTTGCCCGAGACACCGGCAATGGCCACGATCTCGCCGGCGTGCAGGCTCAGGCTGGCGTGCAGCAGGCGCACGCGAGCTGGCGCCGTGCTCACGTCTTCCAGCACGCACACGGGGCTGCCCACGGCCTGCGCCGGGCGGCGTTGCGGCGCATCGACCGCATGGCCCACCATCCACAGCGCGAGCTGGGCCTGGCTGGTGTCGGCGGCCTGGGCCTCGGCCACCAGCCGGCCAGCGCGCAACACGGCGATGCGCTGCGACACCCGCATCACTTCGCCGAGCTTGTGGCTGATGAAAATGATGGACAGGCCCTGCGCCACCATCTGGCCCAGCACCGCAAACAGGGCTTCGCTCTCCTGCGGCGTCAGCACTGCCGTGGGTTCGTCCAGGATCAGGATGCGCGCCCCCCGGTACAGGGCCTTGAGAATCTCCACCCGCTGGCGTTCGCCGACTGAGAGCCGGCCGACCAGCGCCTCGGGGTCCACGCCCAGGCCAAAGCGCTGCGCCACCGCCTGCAGCTTCTCGCGCGCTGCGCTGCGCCGGGTGAATGGTTGCCAGAGCGACTCCGAGCCCAGCATCACGTTATCGAGCACGCTCAGGTTGTCGGCCAGCGTGAAATGCTGGTGCACCATGCCAATGCCCGCCGCCAGCGCGGCTTTGGGGTCGCCGGGCGGCAGCGGCTGGCCAAACACCGTGATGCTGCCGGCATCGGCCGTGTAATGGCCGAACAGGATGGACACCAGCGTGGACTTGCCAGCGCCGTTTTCGCCCAGCAGCGCCAGCACCTCGCCGCCACCCAGGCTCAGCGAGATGTCGTCATTGGCCAACAGCGTGCCAAAGCGCTTGCTGATGTGGCTGAGTTGCAGGACGGGGTTGGACATGGCGGGGCCAAAACAACGACACCCCGCTGCCGGGGTGTCTTGTGGTCAGCGCGGCAGTGCTTACTTGGCCGTAGATTTAGGTTGCTTGTCGTCCACCTTGACATTGAACTTGCCGTCCTGGATGGCTTTTTCCTTGGCGCGCACCTTGGCCACCAGCTCAGCTGGGATCTTCTTCTCAAAGGTGCCCAGGGGCGCCAGTGACGAGCCCTTGTGCTTCATCATGGAGTAGGGGCCGTAGTCTTCGGCGGTGAACTTGCCGTCCTTCACCATCTTGATGGCACGGTCGGCCGAGGGCTCGAAATGCCACATGGCCGAGGCCACCACGGTGTCGGGGTACTGGGCCTGGGTGTTGATCACGTTGCCAATGGCCAGC
>JBIKZZ010000027.1:0-20016 GCA_044354435.1 Rhodoferax sp.
GCAACGGCCATGAACGTCGCCAGGCTTAAACTCTTTGACTTGTTCAACCGACGATCCAAAACAGCCGCCTGATTCAGACTACCGAATCACACAAGGCTCAGGCTCATACCTGATTTGGAAAATACTTTGAAATCACGCCCAATGTCACTCACTTGATCCACAAGCGCAGTGCGTCCCAGGCTCGGCCGATCACACCCGCCTGCTCTACGGCCTCCAGGGCCAGCAGTTGGATGTCAAGCAGCGGCTGATCGTTGCTGGTCACTTTGAGCGTTGCTACCGGCTGGCCTTTGGTAAAGGGGGCCACCAACGGGTCCGAGCGCAGCACCTGGGTCTTGAGCTTGGCCGCGGTACCAGCCGGCACGGCCACCACAATGGATTGTGGCCGACCCAATTTGACCACCGCATCGCGCCCTTTCCAGACCGGCGGTGACACAACCGCCTGATTGGCGTCAAACAACTTGACGGCTTCGAAGGCCGTGTAACCCCAGTTCAAGAGTTTCTGCGACTCATTGGCGCGTGCGTTTTCGCTGGCGGCGCCAAGCACGATGGAAAGCAGGCGCCGGCTGCCGGTGGCCGCCGGCGAGCCGGCAACTGCCCCAGTAGTCACCAAGCCGGGGAAATCCCGATGGGCAGTGGCAATCAGGCAATAGCCTGCCGCGTCGGTATGACCGGTCTTCAGGCCATCGATCGATGGGTCGCGAAAAAGCAACAGATTACGGTTGCTGTCGTTGGCGGCCGGTGTACCTTCGTAGCGGTATTTTTTGATGGCGTAGTAGGGCACGTACTCCGGGAAGTCTTGCATCAGGCGCGTCGCCAGCAGGCTGAGGTCGCGTGCGCTCGTGAGGTGACCGGCTTCGGTCAGGCCCTCAGGGTTTTTATACACAGTGGCTTTCATGCCCAATTCGCGCGCCTGCTGGTTCATCAGTTGGACAAACCGCTCCAAGCTACCGCCAACGCCCTCAGCCAGTGCCATAGTGGCATCGTTACCGCTTTGGACGATCATGCCCTTGATCAGATCCTCCACCGGCACCTTCATCTTCGGATCGATGAACATGCGCGAGCCCGGCATCTTCCAGGCGCGCTCACTCACCGCCAGGGTCTGTTTGAGGTCAATCTTCTTGCTGCGCAGGGCATCAAACACCAAGTAGGCGGTCATCAATTTGGTGAGCGAGGCCGGCTCCACCGGGGCATCGATGTCTTTTTGCGCCAGCAACTGGTTGGCGGTGATGTCGAACAGCAGGTAGCTGCGCGCGGCGATTTCCGGCGGCTGCGGCATTTGGGCGGCGGCCTGCAGGCATAGGGCGGCAAACAGGGCAATTAGACGTTTTTTCATGGGCAAGTGGGCGAGAGGGCCCGCAGCGCGGACCCGTGGTGAGACAAGAAAAAATACCTGGCTCGCTACAAAATAAGTAGCAACAAACAACCAACTGACGGGGCCTGGAGCCTGAAACAGCTTAACGCCCGAGGTGGGCGGGGGTAAGCAGCCGCTCGACCACCTGCCCTTTTTTGAGGTGAGACTCCACAATCTCCTCGATGTCTTGCTTGTCCACGTAGCTGTACCAGACTGCCTCAGGGTACACCACGGCCACCGGTCCTCCGGCGCAGCGGTCCAGACAGCCGGCCTTGTTGACCCGGACCTGGCCGGGCCCGGACAGCCCGGCCGACTTGACCAGCACCTTGCAGTGGTCAAACGCCTGCTGGGCCTGATGCTGGGCGCAACAGCCCTCGCCATTTTTTCGTTCGTTGAGGCAAAAAAAGATGTGGCGCTGGTAATAAGAGCCAGAAGATGCGTCGGTGGAATCGGTCATGGGGTGATTCTAGTTTTTCTGCTCCCGCCCCCAGACCCGGGCCAGCACATAAACGAGCGCGGCATAGGGCCAGAGCCAGCCCAGCCATTGGGCGATGCCATTGAACCGGATAAAGCGTCCCTGCTCCCAAGCGGCCAGGGTCTGCGCAAAATAGGGGCTGGTGGGCGCCTGGTTAAGCAGGCTCAGGTACACACCCAAGGCCAGTAACAGCAGCGCCGCACTTGCGCGTGGTGGCAGCCAAAGCAGGGCCGCCGCCAGCGACAACGCCCCCACCATGCCGGCACGCACCGGCACGCCAAACCAGGCCCAGTTGTGCTGGGGCCCGTAGCTGAGCGCAGCTGACAGCGCCGTGGCGGCCAGCCCCAGGGCAAACACGGTCCCGATAAAGAGTAGTCGGTGGCGCAACTGGCGAATGATGCAATAACCCAGCATGCAGGGAATCAACAGACCCAAAGCGACACAGATCATCTCAACCCCGGGCACCAGGGGCTGCAACTCGACATCTCGCACCGGCAGCCATTCCAGCCAGGGTGTGTCGCTCAGCCATTCGGCCAGCGCCGCTTCCAGTCGCTCAAACACCTGCCCCAGACCAAATGGCACCGCAGCCGGAAACAGCAGTGCCAGCGGCCACAGCGCCAAAAGCACCAGGCCTCCGCGCGCTTGCGGCACAAACCAGCGCGCCCGGAAACGGCTCCAGCGGTCGATGACGCCCAAGGTCTCCATCAGGCCAGCCACCACCGCCCCCAACCCGGCACCCAGGCTATTGAGCGCCCAGTCCACTTGTGAGGGCACGCGGGCTGGCAAATAGCTCTGAAGCGATTCCATCACCACGGACAGCGCGCTTGCCACCAGGATGGCCGTCAGGGCGGCAAAGCGCAAGCGGCCGCTGCGCCGACGGCTCAAAGCCAGCAGAAAACCCAGCGGCACGTAGCCCAGCACATTGATGGCCACATCCGCCGCCGACCAGTAGCGCGGCCAAGGGCTGCCTAGAAAAGCCCAGGGCATGATGCCCTGGTAACGCCAGTCGGCAAAGGGGTAAAGGCTGGCGTAAACCACCAACCCGACGTACAGCAGGGACAGGGGCCACGCTGACGTCTTATGCATCAGCGCGCTTGGGGGTCAAAAGGGCTTGAGCACCACCAGCAGCACCGCAACCAGCAGCAGCAGCACCGGCAACTCATTGAACCAGCGGAACCATATGTGGCCGTGTCGCGCTGGCCCATCAGCCAACTGCCTGAGCAGCCGAGCACAGACGTGGTGGTAGCCCACCGTGAGCAACACCACCAGCAGTTTGGCGTGCATCCAGCCATTTCCGGGACCGCGGCCAATGCCGTACCCGAGCCAGAGCCACAGCCCCAAGACCAGTGCCGGTACCGCCAATATTGTCGTAAACCGCAGCAGCTTGCGGGCCATCAGCAACAGGCGCTCCCGCTCCGCAGTGGAGTCAGGCGCCACCATGGCCAGATTGACAAAAATTCGCGGCAGATAAAAAAGGCCGGCAAACCAGCTCGCGACAAAAACGATATGGAGTGATTTGACCCAAAGCATGCACGCAGTTTAGGCCAAAAAAAACCCCAGCACGTGGGCTGGGGTTGCAAGCCTATCTGCTGTCACACATCAAGGCCCCGCTCAGGGAGGAAAAGCGGGAGGCGGCGAACCGCCCGGACCGGAATTTACCAAAATTTTGGTCCAATCACAAGCAATACTGTCAATACTGTCAATTAATATCGATTAGTGTCAATTAAATGGCTCCTTAGGTGCCGTGGTGCAAGGCGGATTACACTTTTGCCATGATGAACCCTGCCCCCTACCCCCTTGGCCGCCCACGCCGCCTGCGGCGTGACCGTTTTACCCGCAACCTGGTGCGTGAGCACGCGCTGACGCCGCATGACCTGATTTACCCGGTGTTTGTGGTGGACGGCCAACAGCAGCGCGAGGCGGTGCGCTCTATGCCCGGCGTGGAACGCCTGAGCCTGGACCTGCTTTTGCCGGTGGCAGCCGACTGCGTGGCGCTCGGCATTCCGGTGATGGCGCTGTTCCCGGTGATCAACCCGGCGCTCAAGACGCCGGACGGGCGTGAGGCGCTGAACCCGGACGGCCTGGTGCCGCGCGTGGTGCGGGCGCTGAAAGACGCCTACCCCGAGCTGGGCATCATGACCGACGTGGCGCTGGACCCCTTCACCAGTCACGGCCAGGATGGCCTGCTCGACCCCGACCCAGCCGAGGGCGGCTACATCATGAACGATGAGACCGTGGCGGTGCTGGTGCAGCAGGCGCTGACCCAGGCCCGCGCTGGCGTGGACATCGTGGCGCCGAGTGACATGATGGACGGCCGAATCGGCGCCATCCGGCAGGCCCTGGAGGCTGAGCGTTTCATCCATACCCGCATCATGGCCTACAGCGCCAAGTACGCCAGTGCTTTTTACGGCCCGTTCCGCGACGCCGTCGGTTCGGCCGGCAACCTGGGCAAAAGCAACAAAAAGGTCTACCAGATGGACCCGGGCAATACCGACGAGGCACTGCGTGAGGTGGCTTTGGACATTGCCGAGGGCGCCGACATGGTGATGGTCAAGCCCGGCATGCCCTACCTGGACGTGGTGCGACGGGTGAAAGATGAATTTCGGGTGCCGACCTTTGCCTACCAGGTCAGCGGCGAATACGCCATGCTCAAGGCCGCGGCACAAAACGGCTGGCTGGACCATGACGCTGTGATGCTGGAGAGCCTGCTGGCCTTCAAGCGAGCCGGCGCCGATGGCGTGCTGACCTATTTTGCCCGGGACGCCGCCCGCTTGTTACAAAAATCATAGCTAGATCGCTAGCGAGGACAAGGGTTAGAGCCTGTTTTGACACTTAAAACCTGATCGGGAAACCGGATGCGGATTTTCTCCATTGCGGGCGGCAACGTCACCGAGTCTGACCAACTCACGGGGCTGACCCGCACCCCGGCAGGCGAACCAGCTTATTTGTGGATTGCCTGTGCCCGGCGTGAGTTTGAAGTACTGCAGGCCCAGATCCAGGCGGCCTTGCATGCGTTGGCTGGCACCACGCTGGTCGATTTGCACGTGGCAGACCTGCTGAACAACCAGCTGCCTTCGCACTACGACTACACCTCGCAGTACGACGTGTTGGTGTTTCGCCGGCTGGCTGCCGGTCAAACTGAAACCGACCTCAGCCGGCCGGGGCTGCCGCTGAGCCACCTGAGCGCGCGCGGCGGGCCGCCGATCTTGCGCCGTATCGACACCAGCCCGGTCGGCTTTGCGGTGTTTGACCATGTGCTGCTGACCGTGCACCCGACCGACTGCGCGGTGCGCGACGCCTATGCCGCCAAACTGCTCAGCGCCGCGTCGGCCGAATCGCGCGCGGCAGGCGCCCGCCTGCCGAGCGGCCCGGCCGACCTGATGCTGCGCATCGTCAACCATATGGTGGACGGCTACCTGGACCTGCGGCGCGAACTCACGCACCAGTTGGACCACTGGCAGTCGGAGCTGCTCAACCCCCGCACCCGTTTCAACAACTGGGGCTCGCTGCTGGACGCCCGGCTGTCACTGCATCAGCTCGATGAGATCTGCGAAGACCAGCGCGCCGCCCTGCAAGACTGGGTGGAAGCCCTGAAAACCTGGCCGGCCGCCGGCTCCACTGCCGAGGGGCACGAACGCGAACTGCTGCACGTGCGCAGCCGCGATGTGCTGGAGCACATTGAACGCGTGGTGCACCACGTGCGACGGTTGGAGCAAAGCGCCGAGACTGCGGTGCAAATGCACTTCAACGCGCAAAGCCACCGCACCAACGAGATCATGCGCACGCTGACCGTGCTGACCGCCGTGTTTCTGCCCCTGAACCTGATTGCCGGTATTTTCGGCATGAATTTCGAGTTCATACCGCTGTTGCACTTGGCCAATGGCTTCTGGATTGCCATGGGCCTGATGCTGCTGGTGGCCGTGGGGCTGGTGGTTTATTTCTGGCGCAAGCGCTTTATTGAGCACAGCGGGCGCTAAAAGCCGACACGGGTCCGCCCGGCCGTCGTCCCCAGTGGCGACCCGACCGGGCTGCTTTGGGGCTACTTCAGGCCAAACCAGCCGGCAGCATTGCCCCAGCCAATGGCCCGCGCCACCTCGGGCGGCAGCCCACCCAGCCAGGTGCGGTAGCCCTGCATCAACTCGTCGTAATACTGCCAGCGCTGGTTGACCCAGGTGTCGGAGCCGATGACAAACCGGCTCGGATATTTCAGCAGCAGGGCCTGCCACTCGGGGCAGAGCATGCCGCTGTCACAGGTCAAGCCCGGCCGGTACGACAGCTCGCCCATCACCAGCGGGTAGCGCGCCATCAGCGCATCGACCCGCGCCACCGGGGCGCCGCCAATGCCGGTGTGCGCCCAAATCAGCCGCGTCTGCTGACCCTTAGAGGGGGTGTTGGCCATCAGCAGGTCGATAGCCACATCGTCCACATGGGCCAGCACCGCCAGGCGCCGAGTGTCGGCCAGCGCCATCAGCTGACGCGCCACCGGGCCGTTGGCATTGGCGCTGTCGTACAGGTGAAACTCACCCAGGCCCCGGTAGGGCCCGGCGGGCGTGCCACGCGCTAGCTCGGCTTGCACCATCTGGTAAATGGTGTCGTCCCGGAACCAGTTGTCGTAATCGGCCCGGTCGCGGTACAGGCGCACAAAGGGCACAACGGTCACGCCGGCCTGCGCGGTGGCCGCACCAGCCTCGGCCAGCGCCCGGGTGCCGTCGTTGGGTCGCGAGTTAGCCAGCACTCCGCGCACACCATTGCGCTGCATCCGCGCCAGCACGTCACTCATCGGGTGCGGCCCGGTCTGGCCGTTCCAGGCCTCTTGGTTGTAGTGCAGGTGGGCGTCAAACAAGGGGCCACTGTAGGGCGCAGCATGCGCCGGCAGCCCAGCCGCCAGGCCGATTGCTATTGAAATAATAGCTAAAAACCTAATATCCATAAGGCTTAAACCCCTAAAACATGCTTAACTTTTATGCATTTATCCAGGCCGCGGCACCTCAGCCCAGGTGTTGGGCCAGAAACGCCAGCGTGCGCTGGTAGGCCAGCTGGGCCGCCGCCGCATCAAACGAGCCCCGGTGGTCGCAGTTGAAGCCGTGGTCGGCGGCGTAGACATGCACCTCGGCGCTAGGCTGGGCCTGCTTGAAGGCCTCTACGCTGTCCAGAGAAATCCAGTGGTCCTTGGCACCAAAATGGGCCAGCACCGGGCAGCCGGGCGAGCGCGCCGCCTCTGCCGGGCTGGTGACGCCACCGCCGTAGTAGGGCACGGCCGCACTCACGCCGCGCAACAGGCAGGCGGCGCGCCAGGTCAGCAAGCCGCCCCAGCAGTAGCCCACCACCGCCACCCGGCCAAACTGCGCCGCATGGTCAATGGTGGCCTGAATATCCTGCAGCACGCCTGGCGCCGGCAGCGCCTCCACCGCCGCTTTCAGGGCAATGCCAGCCTGCATGTCAGCCGCCTCGTAGCCTAGCTCCACCCCGGGCTTGACCCGGTGAAACGTGGCCGGCGCCAACGCCACATAGCCCGCCGCCGCAAAGCCATCGGCCACGGCGCGGATGTGGGCATTGACGCCAAAAATCTCTTGCAACACGATCACCGCGCCTTTGGGCGTGCCGGTGGGGTTGGCTTGGTAGACCGGGAAGGTGTGGTGGTCGGGGGCGATTAGTGTTAGGGTGAGTGCTTGGGGCATGGAGGATCTCGTCAAGAAATTAAGGGTTTTGCGACAAATGGTGTTCGCGTTGGCCTGGATTATTACTTGCCACCCTACAGGCCACCGGCCTCGACCCGCGAGTCTGGGCGTCCTAGACCCGCCTACAAAGCAACGGCATACCAACCGATGATGTCGTTCGCCGGGCACGCCCCAGCAGCCGTGAAAGTGCCCACGGCGCGCCCAGTCAGCCCGTTCCCATCGTCGATTTTCAAATCAACCTCTCTGGCTACATCACAGGGGAGGTTGAAGAAAACGATGGCGTTGCGCGCCGTCGGGTTTTGTGCGGCGAAGCCCAGCGCGGGCGCATTGGCCGGTACCAGCGCCGTTGCGATCAAATTGGACACCAGATGCACACCGCCATAACTGGTACTGATCAAGCGCAGGGGCTCCTGACTATTGACCTTGCCCA
Organism: Rhodoferax sp.; assembly: GCA_044354435.1. GTDB lineage: Bacteria > Pseudomonadota > Gammaproteobacteria > Burkholderiales > Burkholderiaceae_C > Rhodoferax. The sequence goes on from JBIKZZ010000027.1 coordinate 7,935, forward strand.
GCAAGCCGGCATTGAACAGGTGCAGCGGCGCCCATGCCACTTCCGTACCAGCAACCGCCACGCCAGTGCCAACCACAACATTGCCAGCCACACCGACTTGCCCGTTCCCGTTACCCGACTCAGCCACTGCAGGTGCCGGACTGGGAATACCAGCGATATCACCGGCAGCCGCCGGAAAGTCACCGGGCAGGTAATTGAAACGTTGTTTGAACAGGGTGGTGGCCGTGCGCAGATCCTCCACAATCGCCATCACATCGTTCACTTTGGCACTGCGGATCAAACTCTGGCCTCCCAAAATGCCGGTCAGAATAAAGCCGATGATGGCCAGCACGATGCCCATCTCGACCAGGGTGAAACCCCGCTGTCTGACGGCGACGACTGACTGCACAGTGGATCGCAACCGGGATTGAGCCATCACATCTCCTAAGGGCAGGTCGCAGTAGCAGCGCCAATTGGGATGCCAGTTGCACCACAACCTGAGGCGGCCAGCCCGCAATAATGCTGGCAACCGAACAACGTTTGTTCAGTAAGAAGTGGCTGCAACAATTCCTGTGGCGTCATATACGCCACCACGTCGTCGAAAGGGCCACCAGGATTTGTCCCACCAACCGGAGTTTGCGCACTATCATTAAAGACTCGCCGGACAAAGATGTTAGATGTCACCGTGCCGTTGGTGTTCTCATCTAGCGCGATGAGGGCTGTGGGCGGAGGGATACGGGCAACGCCGCGCGTAGTCAATGCGGCCAAGCCATTCTTTCCATGCGACAGTATCACTACAACAGATTTGTCGGTGATTGTGGTTAAGACAGCCGAGGGGCTGCTGCGTTCTCGAATCGTCAATGCAACGTTCGATGTAGTCAACTCATTGATATCGAACGCCGTGCCAGCTGGAAGCTTAGAGGTCCAGTTTTTTACCACAGGCGCAACGAAATTGGCAACTCGATAGCTAAAGAAATTACCCCAGCCATCTATTGCTGCTTCGCGCGGTAATTGCAAAGTCAGCCAAGGCACTACGCCATAGCCGGCAGCAGCCGTAGCAACACATGGCGCATTCTCCGCACCGTCCGCTGCAGGGTCCGTATCCGGGCAAGGTAATTTGCCATTTGTCCGAAGGTACCCAATCAACGCCAGCTTAATCCGCTCCTGTTTGGCCCTGGTCTCGCTGTAGGCCGAGTTTTCCAGTGTCGCTGTCAGCATTTTCAATCCCATCGTCATGGCAATGCCGATGATTGCCAGTACGACGGCTATTTCGGCAAGAGTGAAACCGCTGTGTCTAGCTTTCTGTTTCATGTCGTCTCGGGTTGGTAGATAAGGCATCTGCAGGTCGCGTCAGACAAAAACCTCGTCGCTGTCAGTGGTAAGAGTATCCCGCGCCAAATCCTGACGGTCAACGTGGAAACTTTTACGGTGCCCGCCTCGGAGAGATTATCCTCTGGCCTAACTGCTCACCGAACCCATGACAAAGGCTACCCATGACCCCCACCCTCCTCATCACCGGCGCCTCCCGCGGCATTGGCGCAGCCACGGCACTTCTGGCGGCGCAGCGCGGCTACGCGGTTGCTGTCAATTACAGCGCCAATTCGTTGGCGGCAGACGAGGTGGTGCGGCAGATCCGCGCCGGCGGCGGCACGGCGATGGCGGTGCAGGCCGATGTGGCCGACGAGGCGCATGTGATGGCGATGTTTGCGCACATCGATGCCAAGCTGGGGCCGCTGACGGGGCTGGTCAACAACGCCGGCGTGGTGGATGTGGTGGCGCGGGTGGACGAGATGAGCGTGGCGCGGCTCAAACGCATGTTTGACATCAACATCGTGGGCAGTTTTGTCTGCGCTCGTGAGGCGATCCGGCGGATGAGCACGCGCCATGGGGGTGCCGGCGGCAGCATCGTCAACCTGTCTAGCGCGGCGGCGCGGCTGGGTGGGCCGGGCCAATATGTGGACTACGCCGCCAGCAAAGGAGCGATAGACACCTTCACCCTGGGGCTTGCGCGCGAGGTGGCGGCCGAGGGCATTCGCGTCAATGCGGTGCGGCCGGGCATCATCGAGACCGACATCCACGCCTCGGGCGGTCAGCCCGACCGGGCGCGGCAACTGGCGCCCATCGTGCCTATGCAGCGTGCCGGCAGCGCGATGGAGGTGGCGCAGGCCATCGTCTGGCTGCTGTCAGACGATGCCAGCTACACCACCGGCGCTTTGATCGACGTGGCCGGCGGCCGCTAGGGCCGGCGTCATGGATTTCAAACCCCTGGTGACGCTGCTGGCCATCGTCAACCCGCTGGCGATCGTGCCGTTTTTCATCCACTACACGCATGATTTCACCTCAGCACAGCGCAAGCGCACCATTTGGATCGCCTCGTTCAGCGCCTTTGTGGTGATTGCCGTCAGCGCGCTGATGGGGCTGCACATCCTGGCGTTTTTTGGCATTTCGCTGGCGAGTTTTCAGGTGGGCGGCGGCATGCTGCTGCTGACCTCGGCACTGGCCATGCTCAACGCCCAGCCGGCTGAAGCCAAATCCAACGCCGAAGAAATGCACGACGCCGCCACCCGCGCCAGCATTGCGGTGGTGCCGCTGACCATCCCGCTGCTGACCGGCCCGGCCACCATGTCCACCGTGGTGATTTACGCCGAAAAGGCCAAGACCTTTTGGCAGACCGGCGCGCTGGTGGGCTACGGCGTCGTGATCGCCCTGGCCACCGCGCTGTGCTTTGCGCTGGCCGAGCCTATTGCCCGTTTTCTAGGCAAAACCGGCATCAACGTGATGACCCGGCTGATGGGCCTGATTTTGGCAGCGCTAGCGGTGGAGGTGATGTCGGACGGGCTGATCAAGTTGTTCCCTGTGCTGGGGCGCTAAAGACAGCCCGAATCAGCTCAGCGTCGCCGCCGCCAGCAGCGGCCGCAAATCCGTGCAGTCCGCCAGGCTGGAGGCCAGCGCCCAGCTTTGTTCGGCCTTGGCCTGTCCCAGCACCGGCGCGCTCTGGTCGACAAACTTGGCTTTGAGTTGTGCCTCGCTCATCGGCCGCTGGGTGCTGCCGATAGCGTGTTTGATGACGATGTGCAGGTCGCGCCCATCATGGGTTTGCACCCGCACGTCGGCGGCGGCCTCGCTGATGCGGTCGTCCACAATCGCATCCACCTTGGCGCGCAGGGCCAACACCGCGGGCGAATTGACTACAGCGTCGGTGTATTCGTGTTCGCCGGCGCGGCCAAAGATCAGGCCGACCGCGCAGGAGTGGTAAACGCTGAACTTGCTCTCCAGACCATTGGTCGGCGTTTTTTTGCCGGTCAGCTCCAGCACCAGTGAGTGCACTCTGATGGTCACTGCTTTGATGTTGTCAGCCGTCAGCCCGTGCTGTTCGCGCAGTTGCACGCAGCCATCAATGCTGGGGTGGATCACGATGCCGCAGGCAAAGGGCTTGTAGGTGTTGAGGGCGATCTCCCAGCTGTCGCCCAACTTGTCGGTGACCTGCGACCAGTCGGTCTTGGCGGAAAACACCTGCATCAGCCCGCGGGGAGCCTCTAGAGCGCGTTTGGAGGCGGTGTAGCCGTGCTTGGCCATCAGCGCCGACATCAGGCCGACACGCGCCGCGCCACCGGGGTGGAAAGGCTTGGTCATGGTGCCAAATTGCTCGCGCAGCCCGGTCGGCTGAGAGGCGGCAATGCCGATCGCCATCTGGGTGCGCTCGGCGTCCAGCTTGAGCAGGCGGGCGCAGGCGGCGGCGCTGCCCAGCATGCCGGTAGAGCCGGTGATGTGCCAGCCCCGGTCGTAGTGGTCGGGGTAAATGGCGTTGCCGACCCGGCAGGAGACCTCAATGCCGATGACCAGAGCGTCGATCAGCTCCCGCCCAGACACCTTGAGGTGCTCGCCCAGCGCCAGCAGGGCTGGCGCCACCGGGCCGGCCGGGTGGATGATGGTTTTGAGGTGGGTGTCGTCAAAGTCAAAGGTGTGCGAGCTGATGCCGTTGAGCAGGGCGGCACTGGCCATGTCCACCCGGTCGCGCCGCCCCAGCACCGCCGCTTGGGGCGCGGGCGCCAGCTCCATTACAGCGGCCAGGGCCGCCACCATGGTCTCGTGGCCAGACGGGCCGATGGCACAGCCGACCCAGTTGGCAAAGGTGCGGTGCGCCTCGCGCTCGACCGCATCGCTCCAGCCCCGTGAAGGATGACTCACGGCAAAACGCGCCAGCATCTCGGTGATGGGTGGGGCGTGATGGTCTGCCTTGACGACGGTGTTGATAGCCATATGAATTGTCCTTGTCAAATAAGATTGAACTGAGAAATGAAATTGTCAGGCCGCCACCACCACCCGCAACACCTCCTGGCCATAGGCCTCCAGCTTTTTGGCGCCAATGCCGCTGACGCCCTGCAACTCGTCCAGCGAATGCGGGGCCAGCTCGGCAATGGCCAGCAGGGTGGCGTCGTGAAAAATCACATAGGCCGGCAGATTGTGCTCACGCGCCACTTCAGCGCGCCAGGCCTTGAGCGCTAGGTAGCGGCTTTGCCCGTCGGCGTCCAGGGTCGCCGGCAGCGGGACTGCGACGGCGCCACGCTTGGCCTTGCGCTGGCCGGGCGTTGACACCGATTGGCGCAAGCGCACCGCCACCTCGCCCTTGAGCACGGCGCGCGAGGCGTCGGTCAGTTGCAGGGTGTTAAAAGCCTCCGCGTCCACCGCCACCGCGCCAATGGCGATCAGCTGGCGCAGCACGCCGCGCAGCTGCACCTCGGTCAGCTCGGCGCCAATGCCAAAGGTGCTCAGGCGTTCGTGGCCCCGCTGGGTCACCTTGTCGGTCACCTTGCCGCGCAGGATGTCCATGATGTGGCCGGCACCGTAGCTGATGCCACCCATCTGCTGCACACGGTACACGGTGCTGAGCAGCTTGCGCGCGGCGTCGGTGCCATCCCACACGTCGGGGGGCTGCAGACAGTTGTCGCAGTTTCCGCAGGGCTGGCTGGCCTCGCCAAAATAGGCCAGCAGGCGCACGCGGCGGCAGTCGGTGGCCTCAGCCAGGCCCAGCAGGGCATCGAGCTTGCCGCGCAGGCCCTGCTTGAACTCTTCGCCAGCGGGGCTCTCGTCGATCATGCGGCGCTGGTTCACCACGTCTTGCAGGCCGTAGCACATCCAGGCGTCGGCGGCAGCACCATCGCGCCCGGCGCGGCCGGTCTCCTGGTAATAGCCTTCAATGTTTTTCGGCATGTCCAGGTGGGCGACAAAGCGCACATCGGGCTTGTCAATGCCCATGCCAAAGGCGATGGTGGCCACCATCACAATGCCCTCGCTGCGCAAAAAGCGGTCTTGGTTGGCCTGGCGCACCCGGCCATCCAGGCCCGCGTGGTACGGCAGGGCGTCGATCCCCTGGTCGCACAGCAGTTGCGCCACCTCTTCCACCCGCCTGCGCGACTGGCAGTAGACGATGCCAGCGTCCCCGTTGTGCTCCTGTGTGATGAAGCGCATGAGCTGTTGCGTAGCGTCTTTTTTCTCGACGATGGTGTAGCGGATGTTGGGCCGGTCAAAGCTGCTGACAAACAGGCGCGCGGCCTGCAGTTGCAGCCGCTCAATGATGTCAGCGCGGGTCAGGTCGTCGGCAGTGGCGGTCAGGGCGATGCGCGGCACGGTGCCAAAGCGCTCATGCAGCAACGTCAGGGCGCGGTACTCGGGCCGGAAATCATGGCCCCATTGGCTGACGCAATGGGCCTCGTCAATCGCAAACAGGGCCAGGCCACCACGCTCAAACAGGGCGTCAAGCTGCGCCAAAAAACGCGGCGTGGTGACGCGCTCGGGCGCGGCGTACAGCAAGGTGATGTCGCCGCGCAGCAGACGCTTTTCTACTAGGGCTGCCTCCTCGCCGGAAAGCGAAGAGTTCAAAAAAGCAGCGCTGACACCAGCCTCAGCCAGCGCCCCAACCTGGTCGTGCATCAGCGCAATCAGCGGCGAGATGACGATGGTGACGCCCTGCCCGGCACGCTGGCGCGCCAGGGCCGGTATCTGGTAACACAGTGATTTGCCGCCGCCGGTGGGCATCAGCACCAGTGCGTCGCCACCGCTGGCCACGTGCTCAATGATGGCTTGCTGCGGGCCCCGGAACTCTAGGTAGCCAAAAACCTCCCGCAGGATGGTGTGGCAGACCGACTGGCTCAGGGTGGCGTCCAAGTTAGTGCGTCGCCCAGGGTTTGGGCAGGGCGCGCGCCACGATGCAACAAATGTGTTTCATGCCACTATTGTCTGGTGAATTTGGGCAATTTGCGGCCGCGCTTCCTACAATACAGGGCATGAAACCGATCCAGTACACCCGCGCTCAAGCCCTGCCAGACCTGTTGCGCCAGCGCATCGTCATCCTTGACGGCGCCATGGGCACCATGATTCAGCGCCTGCGTTTGGTCGAATCCGATTACCGGGGCTCGCGCTTTGCCAACTTAAACAAAGACGTCAAGGGCAACAACGAGTTGCTGTCGCTAACCCGCCCCGATGTGGTCGCCGACATCCACGCCAGCTATCTGGCCGCCGGCGCCGACCTGATTGAGACCAACACCTTTGGCGCCACCTCAATCGCCCAAGCCGACTACGACCTGGGCCACTTGGCTGCTGAGATGAACCTGGCCTCGGCCCGCTTGGCGCGGGCTGCCTGCGACCGGTTTTCGACGCCTGGGCATCCGCGCTTTGTTGCTGGCACCCTGGGGCCAACCCCAAAAACAGCCAGCATCAGCCCCGATGTGAACGACCCCGGCGCGCGCAACATAGACTTCGAAGGCTTGCGCGCCGCCTACTTTGAGCAGGTACAGGCGCTGGTAGAGGGCGGCAGCGACCTGCTGCTGGTTGAAACCATTTTTGACACGCTCAACGCCCGGGCCGCACTATTTGCCATTGACGAATACTTTGAGCAGTCAGGCGAGCGGCTGCCGCTTATCATCAGTGGCACCGTGACCGATGCCTCCGGACGAATTTTGTCAGGCCAGACGGTCAGTGCTTTTTGGTACAGCGTGCGCCACGCCCGCCCCTTGGCGGTGGGTCTCAATTGCGCTCTGGGCGCGGCACTGATGCGCCCCTATATCCAGGAGCTGGCCCGCGTGGCGGGCGACACCTTCATCAGTTGCTACCCCAATGCCGGCCTGCCCAACCCGATGAGCGAGACCGGCTTTGATGAAACCCCCAGCGACACCAGCCGGCTGCTGCATGAGTTCGCGGCTGAGGGGCTGATCAATATCGTAGGCGGCTGTTGCGGCACCACACCCGAGCACATCAGCGCCATTCGGGACAGCGTTCTGCCGCTGCCCGCCCGAGGCCTGCACGGGCCGGGTTTTTACCGGGAAGCGGCCTGACACCAGGCCGAAGATGGTTTGGCGCGCAGCCTGAGCGCCGTGCCTGCCGAAGTGCCAGCCCTACGCGCGGTGCAGCGCCAACACAGTTTGTACCGCCGGGCGGGCCAACATGCGTTGGTAGTGTGCGTGCACCGCGGGAAACCCTGCGATATCAACGCCATCGCCTTCAAGCCAGCCCGCCACAGTGAATAAATAGGCATCGCAAACGCTGTATGAAGCGCCCATCACCCAGGGCCCGGTGAGCATGTCGTGCTCGATCAGGGCGAAGCAGTCGGCCATGTTTTGCGCCACTTTTTTCGTCAAGGCCTGGGCCACTTCGGGCTCATCGGTCCAGCGGGCACCGCGGACCCTATGGGCATGCGCCACATGCACGGTGGCGCACAAATAGTTGTTGAAGGCCTGCGCTCGGGCAAAGCCAAAGGGCTCGTTGGGTGCCAAGTTGGCCGCCGGGAAGCATTGCGCAACATAGGCCAGGATGGCGGGGGTTTCAGTCAACACACCCTGCTCGGTCAGCAAGGCCGGTACACGGGCCTTGGGATTGATGGCCAGGTACTGCGGCGCTTTTTGGTCGTTGCTGGCAAAGTTCAGGCGCACCGTGTTGTAAATCGCGCCTGACTCTTGCAAGGCAATATGCACGGCCAGGGCAGCCGTGTTGGGGGCAAAGTAGAGGGTTAGCATGGTTTGATCAAATTCGGCAAGGTGGTGAAGCAAGCATAGCCGACTGGCTGCGCCGGTCGCTGGCGCAAAGCGCCTTAAAATGCCAGCCATCCAAGGAGCGTTGCAGGCGGCCAAACGGCCGCGCAGGCTTGGATCCACCTCAACGACGCTCACCTGACCGGTTTTTTACAGGTGAGCTGCATGTCTGAATTGATTTGTCCCCCAATGAAGCTGGCCGGCCTTGAGCCCTTGCTGATTGGCGCAATGCCAAGCGCCGATGACACGCCGGGGCAAGCCCCGCGTGCCACTTTTGTGAACATTGGCGAGCGCACCAATGTGACTGGCTCCAAGGCCTTTGCCCGCATGATTCTGAATGGCGAGTATGAGCAGGCGCTGTCAGTGGCGCGCCAGCAAGTGGAGAACGGCGCCCAGATCATCGACATCAACATGGACGAGGCGATGCTCGACAGCCAGGCCGCCATGGTGCGCTTTTTGAACCTGATTGCCAGCGAACCCGACATCTCGCGGGTGCCCATCATGATTGACTCAAGCAAGTGGAGCGTGATTGAGGCTGGCCTGCGCTGTGTGCAGGGCAAGGCGGTGGTCAACTCGATCAGCATGAAAGAAGGGGTGGATAGCTTCAAACAGCAGGCCCGGCTGCTGCGCCGCTATGGCGCTGCAGCGGTGGTGATGGCCTTTGACGAAAAAGGCCAGGCCGACACCTACGTCCGCAAGATCGAGATCTGCCAGCGCGCCTACCGGGTACTGGTGGAGGAACTCGACTTCGCCCCCGAAGACATTATTTTTGATCCCAATATCTTCGCCATCGCCACCGGCATCGAAGAACACAACAACTATGCGGTCGACTTCATCGAGGCCACACGCTGGATCAAGCAAAACCTGCCTGGCGCCAAGGTCTCGGGTGGGGTCTCGAATGTGAGCTTCAGCTTCCGGGGCAATGATCCGGTACGAGAAGCGATCCACACCGTGTTTCTATACCATGCCATCCAGGCTGGCATGGACATGGGCATCGTCAACGCCGGCATGATCCGGGTCTATGACGAGCTCGCGCCCGAACTGCGCGAGCGGGTTGAGGACGTGGTGCTTAACCGCCGGGCGGACGCTGGCGAGCGGCTGGTGGAGATCGCAGAATCTACCCGGGGAGCCGCGCGTGACGAGAGCCGCAAACTCGAGTGGCGCGGCAGTGCCGAGCGGCCGGTTGGCGTGGCGCAGCGCCTGAGCCATGCCATGGTTCACGGCATCACTGACTTCATCACTCCAGATACCGAAGAGGCATACCAAGAGGTGTTGGCTCGCGGCGGGCGCCCGCTTGAGGTGATTGAGGGGCCATTGATGGCGGGCATGAATATCGTGGGTGATCTGTTTGGCCAAGGCAAGATGTTTTTGCCGCAAGTGGTCAAAAGCGCTCGGGTGATGAAGCAGGCGGTGGCCCACCTGATCCCCTACATCGAGGAAGAAAAACGCCAGGACGAGGCCGCCGGGCGCGATGTGCGCACCAAAGGCAAGATCGTGATCGCCACGGTCAAGGGTGATGTGCATGACATTGGCAAAAACATTGTGACCGTGGTGCTGCAGTGCAATAACTTCGACGTGGTCAACATGGGGGTGATGGTGCCCTGCCATGAGATTCTGGCCCGGGCCAAAGTGGAGGGTGCCGACATGATTGGGCTCTCGGGCCTGATCACGCCCAGCCTGGAGGAGATGCAGTATGTGGCGGGTGAAATGCAAAAAGATGCGCATTTTCGGCTGCGCAAAATTCCGCTCTTGATCGGCGGCGCCACCACCAGCCGGGTGCACACTGCGGTCAAGATTGCCCCCCATTACGAGGGGCCAGTGGTCTACGTGCCCGATGCCTCACGCAGTGTCAACGTGGCGCAAAGCCTGCTTAGCGACAAAGCCAGCGAGTACATCGCCGAGCTCAAGGCCGATTTGGAGCGGGTGCGCGAGCAACACGCCAATAAAAAGCAGACGCCCATCTGGCCGCTGGCGCGTTCGCGCGCCAACAAGACACCCATCGACTGGGTCGGCTATGCACCGAAGCGGCCCAAATTTCTGGGGCGTCGGGTGTTTCGTAATTTCGACCTGGCAGAGCTGGCCCGCTACATTGACTGGGGCCCGTTCTTCCAGACCTGGGATCTGGCCGGGCCTTTCCCCGAGATCCTGAAGGACGATATCGTCGGCACCGAGGCAGTACGGGTCTACGCCGACGGGCAACGCATGCTTAAGCGGCTGATCGAGGGCCGCTGGCTCAGCGCCAACGCGGTGCTCGGGCTGTACCCGGCCAATTCGGTCAACGATGATGACATTGAAATCTACACCGATGACAGCCGCACCCAGGTGGCCTTGACCTGGTACGGCCTGCGCCAGCAAACCGAAAAACAAATGGTGCCAGGCCCCGACGGCCAGGCCCTGCAACGCCCAAGCCGCTGCTTGGCGGATTTTGTGGCGCCCAAGGGCATGGCACCCGACTACCTGGGCCTGTTTGCGGTGACGGCCGGCGTGGGTGCCGATAAAAAATCAGACTGGTTTGAAAAAGACCACGACGACTACTCGGCCATCATGCTCAAAGCGCTGGCCGACCGGCTCGCCGAGGCCTTTGCTGAGTGTCTGCACCACCGGGTACGCACCGACCTGTGGGGCTACGCGGCGCACGAAGCGCTGTCCATTGAGGCGCTGATCGACGAGCAGTACCAGGGAATCCGGCCCGCGCCAGGCTACCCTGCCTGCCCGGACCACAGCGTGAAAAAAGACATGTTTGCGCTGCTGCAATGTGCTGACGTTGGCATGGGCCTGACCGAAAGTCTGGCCATGACCCCAGCGGCCAGCGTCAGCGGGTTTTATTTGGCGCATCCGCAGAGTTGTTATTTCAATGTCGGGCGAATTGGCGACGACCAGTTGCGCGCTTTGGCCCAGCGGCGCCAAATGGACGAGCGCTCATTGCAGCGTCTGCTCGCCCCCAATTTGTCAGGCTAGCGCTGCACGACGCTGTGCCAATATAAACGCCCCCAGCGCCAGCAGGCTGATGGCCAACAGCAGCCAGATGCCACTGGTGTAACCGGCTACAGGCGTCCACAACAGGCCCAGAAGCAGCGGCGCGGCGGCACGTGCCAGCGCCTGCGGCACACCCAAGGCACCATTGAGCGAGGCCATGTGCTCGCGGCTGACATACAACGCCATGGCGGTGCCCTTGACAATGGTGAGCATCCCGTTGCCAATTCCCCAAAGCAGCACGAACACCAGCATCAGCCAGCCTTGCCAAGCCCCCAAAACTGGGGCGACCACCAGCGCCAATAAGGCCAGCGGCAACAGGGTCAGAATGAGGCGGTTGGCACGGTGCACATCCAGATGGTGCTCAAAAAAGTACATCAGCAGTCGGCCGGCCACCTGAATCACGCCGATGCTGGCCGGCACGGCAATGGCCCAGGCTTCGCTCATACCGTGCTCACGCAACAGGTTCACCATATGTGCCGGCAACGCCACGGTGATCGCCATCATGAGCACTAAAAATAAGCCCACCAGCGCAAACGTGGGGCTGCGCAAGTACTGGGACAAAGGGGCACTGGCCGGCTGATCGGGAGTCATCACTTGCCGTGACAGCGGTGCATCGCGCAGCGCCTGCCAATGCACTGGCAGGCAGATCAACAGGTGCAGTGCCGCCAGCACCAGCACCGCATTGCGCCAGCCAAAGCTGGCCATCAGCCAGGCAATCAAGGGAATGAACACCGTGCTGGCCAGGCCGCCCAAAAAGGTCATGGTGATGATGGCACGCCGAAAATCCTCCGGGTAGCGGCGGGTCACCACCGCAAACACCGGTTGGTACAGCATGGCCGACATGGCCGCGCCCAGCGCGGCCCAAGCCAGATAAAAACCGACCACGCCTGACACCTGGCTTAGCAGCACCAAGCACAGCGCCGCCAGCGCCGAGCCGCCGCTCATGACCGCGCGTTCATGGCCGCGGTCGATCCATCTCCCGACGGTATAGGCCAGCAGACCCTCCACCAGCAGGGCCAGGCTGAAGGCCAGGGAGGATTCAGCCCGGCTCAGGCCCAGCGCCTGTTCGACCGGTGTCATCAGCAAGGCAAACAGGTAATAGG
>JBIKZZ010000239.1:0-5292 GCA_044354435.1 Rhodoferax sp.
TCTTGTTTGAGGCTGCCGGGCAGGTTGCCCTCCAAGCTGCCAAGCTGCGCTACATGAGCAACGGACAAATGCAAGCGCCGATGGTCATCCGAGCCGGCGCGGGTGCCGTTCGCTCAGCCGGGCCCCACCACAGCGGTATGTACCACCCGATTTGGGCGCACATCCCTGGGCTGATTGTGTGCGTACCGTCCAATCCGGCCGATGCCAAAGGGCTGATGAAAACCGCCTTACGCGCGGGTGATCCCGTTTTGATGCTGGAGCCTAAAGCCCTCTTTGCCAGCCGTGGGGAGGTGCCAACCGGAGATCACTTGGTCCCTTTTGGTGTGGCTCGCATTGCCCGTGTTGGTACCGACCTAACCATCGCCTGTGCGGGGCAAATCGTTTTGATGGCCCTGCAAGCAGCAGAGACCCTGCAGGCGCAGGGCATTTCTTGTGAGGTGATCGACCTGCGCACCATTCAGCCCCTTGACGTGGATACCGTGGCCGAAAGCGTGCGCAAGACGGGTCGCTTACTGGTGGCGGACGAGGGCTGGTCCATGTGCGGTGTGGGCGCTGAATTGGGTCAGGCCATGAATGAACTGGCCTTTGATTACCTTGACGCGCCGGTCGGTCGTCTGCACACTGACGCCATGAGTCATCCTTTTGCCCCGGTCCTTGAGCGCGCCATGTTGGTGAATGCTGAAGCGGTCGTCGCTGCCAGTCTGCAGGTGATTGCAGGTACCGCACCGGTGCCGCGTCGCTTTGGCAGTGGTCTCGCCAAGCGGGCTGAGGTGACTGCGCCCGCTATCTTCGAACAGGCCGAACGCACCAATCCGCCTGCCTCTCTGGGTAGCGTCAGTTCCGCTGTCCCGGCAGCCGTCATTCCCGACGCGTCTGCGCCGCCACCTATGGCGGGCGAACCTTTGATGATGCCGTTTGGTGACCTGACCGTCAGTGAGGGTCGATTGATCCGCTGGGTCAAGCAAGTAGGTGATGCCGTCATTGAGGGTGAGCTGGTGGTCGAGATCGAGACCGATAAGGCGGTGGTTGAGGTCGAGGCGCCTTGCAGCGGCACCATGGCACAGCACCTTGAGGCTGAGGGCAACATGGTCAAAATGGGCCAGCAGATTGCGGTGATCACACCGTCAGGGGCTTGACCATGAACAGCGCCAAGCTGTTAGAAGGCCGGAGCGCACGGCGTTTCGCCAGCCCTCTGTCACGGGCTATGGCAAGCCGCAGTGGTTTGGACCTGGCCGCCCTGCGTGGCAGTGGACCGCAGGGGCGGATTGTGCGCGCCGACGTGGTCGCCGCCCTGGCTTCAATGCCGGGCCCCGCAACCCGAGCGCCAGAGCGGGCCACTCGCTTTCATGACGTGCCGAATACGCTGGGCCGCAAATTGATGGCTCGCCGGCTGACCCAGGCCAAGCAGGATGCGCCGCACTTTTACCTGAGCGTTGACTGTCACGTTGACGCAGTGCTGGCTCTGCGGACATCTCAGCAGGAACGGGCGTTGTCCGAAGGCGTCCGGCTCTCTCTGAATGACTTTGTGATCAAGGCCGCGGCGCTCGCCTTGGGCGATGTTCCTGCGCTCAATGCATCATTTTCAGAGACATCGATCCGGTATTTTGAGGATGTCCACGTCTCGGTGGCGGTCGCGGTCGACGATGGTCTGGTGACACCCGTTATTGAACACGCGGATCGCAAGAGCGTCGCTCAGATTGCCGTGGCGATGGCGGCGCTTTCCACGCAAGCACGTGCCGGCACTTTGCCGGCTGGCGCAAGTGCTGGTGGCACCTTCTCTATTTCCAACTTGGGTGCCTTTGGCGTGCGAGAGTTTGCCGCTGTGATCAACCCGCCGCAGGCTGCCATTTTGGCCGTTGGAGCCGCTGAGGCGCGGCCGGTTGTGGTCGACGGCAAGTTGGCTGTGGCAACCGTTATGACAGTCACGCTGTCGGCGGACCACCGTGTCACCGAGGGTGCGGTAGCCGCCCGTTGGCTGGCCGCGTTTCGCAGCCGCTTGGTTGGTTTGTCAGAGGCTGACGTGTGGCTGCCTACCGCCTGAGGCGGTACGGAGCTTGAAGAATTAATAACAAGAAGACAGTGGTTTAGTGGCGTTGTAATTTTCATTAACAGGAGACAAAATCATGCGAGTTCGGCACTATGTTTCAGGTCTTTTGACCGCCGTGGCCTTGGCGTTTTCGATGGGTGTAGCCGCCAAGACGACCCTCAAGTTTTCGATTGGTGCGCCAGAAAGCAGTGGCGGGGAAATTCTGGGTATGAAGGCCTTGAAGGAGTATGTGGAGTTCAAGAGCGGCGGTGAAATCGAAATCCGTCTTTTCTTCAACACCTTCGGTGGTTCACTGCAAGTCACCGAACAGGTCAAGAACGGCACGCTGGAAATGGCGCTGACCGACGACTCGGTATTGGGCAGCTTTCACAAGCCCATGCAGGTGTTCCAGATCCCCTATCTGTTCGCATCATCCCCGGTGGCGTGGGAGTTCATGAAGAGTCCATTTGTACGTGAAATGAACGATGACATGCGCAAGGCCACCGGTATTCGCACGTTGGCGCTGTCAGAAAACGGCTTCCGTAACCTGACCAACAACACGCGCGAGATCAAAAATCCAGATGACCTCAAGGGCCTGAAGATGCGCACCATGCAATCGCAGGTCTACGTCAACTTCATGAAGTCTATGGGTGCCGCGGCCACACCCATTGCTTTCCCCGAGCTGGTCACTTCGCTGAAGCAGGGTGTGGTTGACGGGCAGGAGAATGCGTCGGCCACCATCTGGGACGGCAAGCTGTTCGAAGTTCAGAAATTCATGTCGGTCAATGAGCACATCTATGGTCTGCACTTCATCGTGATCAACGACCGGGTGTTCCAGGGCCTGAGCCCGGACATGCGTCAAATCCTGATGGACGGTGCGGCCGTGCATGCCGAGGTGGCCAACTCTCGAAAATCAATGGACAGCATGCAGGCGATCCAGAAGATTCGCGGCGCTGGTACCAGGGTGTATGTCAACTCGCCGACCGAGAAGGAGGCCTTCCGCAAGGCCAGCCAGGAGCCGGTGATTGAGTTCATTGCGTCGCAAGTTGGACGCCCAGTGGTTGACAAGTTGTTGGAGGCCGTGCGCGAGACGACGCGTAAGTCGTACGCCAACTGATAGCCCAACCTGATCGACCCCATTTGCCCGGCCGGAGCCCGCGAGGGCCCGGCCACTTGCGAAAACAGGCGACCAACCCGCCTGTCATCCATCCCATGACGCAGGATTGCCGATGAAATTGATACACCGCCTGGGCCGGCTCGTTGGCCGGTTTTCCGACCACCTGATTGGGTGGTTGCTATTAATCAGTGTGCTCCTCAACCTGGCGCAGGTGTTCACACGGTATGCCCTCAATGCGCCGCTGTTCTGGACCGAGGAGATGGTGCGCTACACCACGGTCTGGTTGACCTTTGCTGGCGCAGCCGCCGCCAGCCTGTATGGCGACCACATGGATATGAACCTCTTTGCCGAGGTGAAAAGTGCGCGTTTCCAGGCCTGGCATCAGGCAGCACTCCAATCCGTCGTGCTCGTATTTTGCGTGCTCATCGTCTGGCAGGGCACCAAGTTTTGCATCCTCAATGGCATGCAGACCTCGCCGGCTGTAGGGCTGCAGATGGTCTATGTCTACGGCGCAACCACCGTGGGTGGGGTGATGCTGGCCGTGGTCAGCCTGCACAAGATTGCCGCCGCACTCTGGCCCGAGTCCGATGTCACGGAGGTTTCAGCATGATCGCGATCGCTATCGTCCTTACCTTGTTGCTGGTCGCCGGGCTGCCGATCAGCTATGCGTTTGCGTTGGCTGGCTCTTTCGCCCTGTGGTTTACCGGTGAGCAGCAGCTCAACGTCATCTCGCGCATGTTCTCAGGCCTGGACACCTTCGTACTGATGGCAGCACCGTTTTACGTCTTTGCTGGCGAATTGATGAACCGGGGCGGCATCAGTGAGCGCATCATCCATCTGGCTCAGATTCTGGTCGGGCGCGTGCGCGCCGGCACCGCTTATGCGGCGATTCTGGCTTCAGTGATGTTCTCCGGCATATCCGGCACCGCGGTGGCAGACATCGCCGCATTAGGCAACATCTTCATCAACGGCATGGCCAAAGAGGGGTACAGCAAGTCATTCTCCGCTGCCGTGGTCGTGGCCGCATCGGTGATCGGACCCATCATTCCGCCCTCGGTGATCATGGTCTTGTACGCGGCGGTGGCAGATATCTCTGTGCTGAAGCTGTTCTTAGCGGGTATCGTGCCCGGCCTCTTGCTGGGGGTTGCCTGTGCGCTGGTCGTGTTCTGGCGGGGCCGTCGTGGCGATATGCCGATCTCGACGATCAAGATTGAAAAGGCCGAAATACCGCGCCTGGCCCGCGACGGGCTGCTGGTCATGAGCCTGCCCGCGTTCATCGTCTTGGGAACCATCTCCGGCGCTTTCACCCCCACAGAGGCCGGTGGCATCGCCGTGATCTACGCGGCCTTCCTCGGCGCCTTTGTGTTCCGCACCCTGAATTTCTCAGGCTTCTTGCAGGCGGCACGCAATTCCGCGCGCTTGACAGCGGGCCTGTTTCTGCTGATTGCTGCGGTCGAGGTGGTGAACTACGTTCTGATCTTGGCTGGCGTGGCCGAGGGTACGGCGGCGGTGGTCTCCGTTTTCAAGGATTACCCCAAGACCTTTCTGCTCGTCTGTGTGTTTGCCTTTTTGATCGTTGGGCTGGCGCTTGATGCGGGCCCTGCCTTGCTGTTGCTGGCGCCGGTGCTGTTGCCGATCACACGAAGCATGGGCATCGACGACATCCATTTTTCGATGGTGATGATCGTCAGCGTGACGCTCGGCCTGATATCGCCGCCGGTAGGCATCTGTCTTTTCGTGGCCTGCAAGATCGGCAACATCACCATGCGTGCGCTTTGGTCGGAACTGGCACTGTTCTTCTATGCCGAGATCGCGCTTATTGTGGTGCTGGTGTACTTTCCGGTGCTTTCTACCGGACTGCCAAACCTGTTCCGCGGTTGACTCGCTCTCACTTGTGAAGTCTGATTCAGTCCGATGGCGCCGGCCGTGAACCCTGTTCGTGCAACGGCCCTCGCGGGTATTCTTTATATGCTGATGGCCGGGCTGTTTTTTTCGATCCTAGACACCACCGCCAAGTACGTCGTTGCCAGCGTCACGCTGGTGATGATGTTATCGATCCGTTTCCTGATGCAGGCACTGGTTTCAACCCTGGTCCTGTTGCCGCTACACGGCCGAGCGCTGCTTCGGATCCGCCAACCCCGCTTGCAGC
>JBIKZZ010000240.1:0-5289 GCA_044354435.1 Rhodoferax sp.
TGGAGGGGCTGCCGGCGCCCTGGTTTTGAATCTGCAGAGGCTGCGACCATGAACCGGGTCGAACGCGGGCACTGGCACCCTGTCGCGGGCTGTACGGACGTCGCTGGGCAGCCGCTTGCAGCGCTGCTGCTGGGCCAGCCGCTGGTGCTATGGCGTGATGCGGCAGGTTCTATTCAGGCCTGGGCCGACCAGTGTCCGCACCGCGGCGCCCGCCTCTCCTTGGGCCGGGTCTGCCAAGGTCGCCTGGAATGCCCCTACCATGGCTGGCAGTTCGAGGCTTCAGGCCGGTGCGTGCAGGTGCCGGCGCTGCCAGCGTTCACTCCCCCGGCGTCGCACCGGGCGCAGGTGTACCGGGCGCGGGAGCAGAATGGGCTGGTCTGGGTTCGCCTGGAGGCCGGCGAGCCAGCATCTGAGGCAGCCTTGCCATGGTTTGAGGCCGAGGCCGACAACGAACTGCACAAACTCAACTGCGGCCCCTACGATGTGGCCACCAGTGCTGGGCGCATCGTGGAGAACTTTTTGGACATGGCGCATTTCGGCTTTGTGCATGAGGGCTGGTTGGGCATGCAGCAGCTGCCTGATGGCGTCACGGGCCATGCCACCGAGATCCCACCCTACCAAGTCGAGGCCACAGCGCAGGGTCTGCGTGCCACCGGCTGCCAGGCCTGGCAGCCGCGCTCCAGCGTGCACGCCACGGCTTCCGCCTTAATTGACTACAGCTACGAGGTAACCGGGCCTTTCACGGCCGTGCTGACCAAGGCGCCGCCGGCGCACAGCGTGGCTTTGCCGACGTTTCGCGAGGCCATCGCCCTGTTCATCTGCCCGCTCACGCCAGACACCTGCCGGGTCTGGTTTCGGCTGGCGGTGGCCGATGCGGCGCCGGACGAGGTGGCGCTGCGAGCTTTTCAAGACACCATTTTTCTGCAGGACAAGCCAGTGCTCGAGTCCCAATCGCCGCGTTTGTTGCCGCTGACGCCGCGTGCTGAGTTGCATACTGCTGCAGATAAGGCCTCGGTCGCCTACCGTCGCCACCTGAGCCAACTGGGTATCACCTTTGGAGTCTGCTGATGCGCAACCTGCCTTCTTTTGTTCATCACATTCCAGCGCAACGCCTGCCCGACTTGCTGCAGCGCATGCCAAAGGCCGAACTTCACATGCACATCGAGGGCTCACTAGAGCCCGAACTGATGTTTGCCATGGCCGCGCGCAATGGCGTGGCTCTGCCTTACCCCTCGGTGCAGGCGCTGCGCGAGGCCTATGTGTTTGACAACCTGCAAAGTTTTTTGGATATTTACCATGCGGGCACCCTGGTGCTCAAGACCGAGCAGGATTTCTATGACATGGCCAGCGCCTACATGGCCCGGGCCCAGGCCGATCAGGTGCTGCACACCGAGATTTTTTTCGACACGCAGACCCACACCGGCCACGGCCTGAGTGCCGAGGTGGTGATCAACGGCCTGCACCGCGCCTGCGCGGATGCGCCAGCCCGCTTTGGCATGACGGCCTCGCTGATCTTGTGCTTCTTGCGGCATCTGAGCGAGGCCGAGGCCTTTGAGTGCCTGGAACAGGCGCTGCCCCTGCGCGACAAAATCTTGGGCATCGGCCTGGCGTCCAGCGAGGTCGGCCACCCACCTGAGAAGTTCGCCCGGGTGTTTGCCCGCGCCCGAGAGTTGGGTTTCCGTCTGGTGGCGCATGCCGGCGAGGAGGGCCCGCCGGCCTACATTTGGAGCGCGCTCGATGTGCTGAAGGTCGAGCGCATCGACCATGGCGTAAGAGCCATCGAAGACGCGGCCCTGATGCAGCGGCTGGTGCAAGACCGTGTCCCTCTCACCGTTTGCCCGCTGTCCAACCTCAAGCTGCGGGTGGTTGACACTCTCGCGCAGCACCACCTGCAACGTCTGCTCGATGCCGGCGTTATGGCCACGCTCAACTCTGACGACCCGGCCTACTTTGGCGGCTACCTCAATGAGAACTTCAGCCAGACTTTTGCCGCGCTGCCGATGACGGCGGCCCACGCCTATGCGCTGGCGCGCAACAGTTTTGACGCCAGCTTTATTGACGAGGGCGCGCGCCGTGGCCATGTGGCGCAGCTTGACGCGGTGTTTGAATCATTTGCCTGATGATCCAGCCGTCATGAAAGGCTACCGTGCCGCGCTCTTGCGCTTTGACCCGGCGGCTGATCCAAAGCAGTCCGCCATCTATGAGGCCGACGGTTTGTTGGTGGTCGGAGCCGATGCCCTTGGCACGCAGGTGGTCCAGGCTGCGGGCGCTTGGACTACGCTGGCACCGCGTTACCCTGGCCTGACCGTAGAGCATTTGCCAGGCCGGCTGATCGCGCCTGGTTTTGTCGACCTGCACCTGCATTACCCGCAGACCAATGTCATTGGTTCGCCAGCCTCTGGACTGCTGCCCTGGCTGGAGAACTACACCTTCCCCGAAGAGCAGCGCTTTGAGTCGCCCGACTACAGCGCCGCCGAGGCCGCGTTTTTTCTAGACGAACTGCTGCGGCATGGTGTCACCACGGCACTGACCTTTGCCACCTCTCACCCGGCCTCGGTGCAGGCCCTGTTCACCGCCGCGCAGCAGCGCCAGATGCGGGTCATCAGCGGCCTGTGCCTGATGGACCGGCATGCGCCGGCGGCCCTGCTCAACCGCGCCGGCCCTGGTGGTACCGACGCTACCGAGCAAAGCCTGATTGATTCCGAGCGTCTGCTTCAGCAGTGGCAGGGTGTCGGGCGGCTCGGTTATGCCATCACGCCGCGTTTTGCGCCTACTTCCAGCGACGCGCAGTTGCGCGGCGCCGGGGAACTGGCTGCGAGCTACCCGCAGGCCTGGGTCCAGTCGCATGTGGCCGAAAACCAGGACGAAATCACCTGGGCCCGGGCCTTGTTTCCGCAGTCGCGCAGCTACTTGGCCACCTACGCCGACTTCGGCCTGATGCGCGAGCGTTCGGTCTACGCCCATTGCATCCATTTTGACGACGAGGACCGGGCCCTGATGCGCGAGACCGGCGCCGCCGCCGCCGTCTGTCCCACCAGCAACCTGTTTTTGGGCAGCGGCTTTTTTGACTATTTGGCGGCTGACAGGGCCGGTTTCCGTTACGGCTTGGCCAGTGATGTGGGCGGCGGCACCTCGTTCAGCCCGTTCCACACCATGCTCGCGGCCTATTACGTCGGGCGCGAAGGGCAGGCCAAGGCCGGTCTTTCGCTGTCGCCACAACAGTTGTGGTGGCAGCATACCGCCGGCGCGGCGCAGGCGCTGGGGCTGGATGGCCGTGGCCGTGGCGGTGGCGGTGGGCCGGCCGTGGGTAACTTGCAGCCGGGCTGTGAGGCTGATTTTGTGGTGCTCAACCCGCAGGCCACGCCCTTGCTGGCGCGGCGCACAGCCCGGGCCAGTACGCTCGACGAGTTGTTGTTTGCCATGATCGTGCTGGGCGACGACCGTGCCGTCGAGCGCACCGTGATTTCACAAGCGATTTAGGCCTCTAGCCCATGTCGCCATTGGTTTAGTAGCTATTAAAGTTGTAGCGCCAGTTGTCTGAAGATTACAATCAGACCAACCCAGGAGATTTGTTCACATGACGATCAAGAGCGACAATTGGATACGCCGCATGGCCGAGACCACCGGCATGATCGAACCCTTCGAGCCACGCCAGATCCGGGAGCGTGACGGCCACAAGATCATTTCTTACGGAACCAGCAGCTACGGCTACGACATCCGCTGTGCGCCCGAGTTCAAGGTGTTCACCAATATCCACAGCACCGTGGTCGACCCCAAGAATTTTGATGAAAAAAGCTTTGTCGATTTCCATGACGATGTCTGCATCATCCCGCCCAACAGCTTTGCCCTGGCTCGCACCATGGAGTACTTTCGTATTCCACGCAATGTGCTGACCATCTGCCTGGGCAAAAGCACCTATGCCCGTTGCGGCATCATCGTGAATGTGACGCCCTTCGAGCCCGAGTGGGAGGGTTTTGTCACCCTGGAATTCTCCAACACCACGCCGCTACCCGCCAAAATTTATGCTGGCGAGGGTTGCGCCCAGGTGCTGTTTTTTGAGAGCGACGAGGTCTGCGAGACCAGCTACAAAGACCGAGGCGGCAAGTACCAGGGTCAGCGTGGCGTGACCCTGCCCAAAGCGTAAATGAGGGCTTTGGGGCCCAACCAGCCCAATGGAGGATAATCAGGGTTTGCCCCGATTCCCCGGGCACGATCAGCTATCGGTTCGATAGCACCTGACCTTGGCTGTGAATGACCGACCTGACTTCTGATGTAACCCTTGACGGGGTCCCCGCTACGGCAACTGAACTGGCTGCCGACACTCCCATCATGGCCTTTGCCCAATTGCAACTGGCCGCCCCACTGGCCCGCGCCGTGGCCGAGATGGGTTACACCTCCATGACGCCGATCCAGGCGCAGGCCATTCCGGTGGTGCTGCAGGGGCGCGACGTGATGGGTGCCGCGCAAACCGGCACCGGCAAGACGGCGGCTTTTGCCCTGCCGCTGCTGCAGCGCCTGCTCAAGCATGAAAACGGCTCCACCTCGCCCGCCCGCCACCCGGTGCGTGCCCTGGTGCTGCTGCCCACGCGCGAACTGGCCGACCAGGTGGCACAGGCCATCAAGTCCTACGCCCAGCACACCCAGCTGCGCAGTACAGTGGTGTTTGGCGGTATCGACATGAAACCCCAGACGCTGGAGCTGAAAAAAGGCGTCGAAGTGCTGGTGGCCACCCCCGGGCGGCTGCTGGACCATATCGAAGCCAAAAACGCGGTGCTGGGCCAGGTGGAGTATGTGGTGCTCGACGAGGCCGACCGTATGCTCGACATCGGTTTTCTGCCTGATCTCCAGCGCATCCTGAGCTACCTGCCCAAGCAGCGCACCACACTGTTGTTCTCGGCCACCTTTTCGCCCGAGATCAAGCGCCTCGCCAACAGTTACCTGCAAAGCCCGGTCACCATTGAGGTGGCACGCTCCAACGCGACGGCCTCCACCGTGGAGCAGCATTTCTACAGTGTGGGTGACGACGACAAGCGCCGCGCTTTGCACCAGATCCTCAAGGCGCGAGACCTCAAACAGGCTTTTGTGTTCGTCAACAGCAAGCTCGGCTGTGCCCGCTTGGCGCGCTCCCTTGAGCGTGAAGGCCTCAACACCACGGCCCTGCATGGCGACAAAAGCCAGGACGAACGGCTTAAGGCGCTCGATTCCTTCAAAAAGGGCGAAGTCGACTTGTTGGTCTGTACCGATGTGGCAGCACGCGGCCTGGACATCAAAGACGTGCCGGCGGTGTTT
>JBIKZZ010000028.1:0-19890 GCA_044354435.1 Rhodoferax sp.
CTTGCCAAGGTACAGGCGCTGCGCATAGGCCATGGCCTGGATGGCGCAGACCTCGGCGCGGTCAACTCCGAACTGCAGCTCTCGCGAATCGGTGCCCATGTGGCTGGCGCCCGCCGACGGGGCCGGCAGATTCTCTGCGGCGGCGAGGCACTCGACCGGCCCGGCTGGTTTTACCCGCCAACCATCATTGACGACCTGCCCGCGGACGACGGATGCGTCCAGCATGAGATTTTCGGCCCCGTACTGGCGGTCCAAATCGTCGACAGCGATGAGGAAGCGCTTGAAGCGGCCAATTGCACCGAGTTCGGCCTCTATGCGGGGATCTACAGCCGCGACATATCGCGCGCCCTGCGCATGGCACAGGGTATCCGGGCCGGGCAGGTCACCGTCAACGATTACTGGGCCGGTGGTGTCTCGGTTCCCTTCGGGGGCAACGGTCGCTCAGGCTACGGCCGGGAACGTGGGCAAGAGGGAATGGAGGCTTACATGAGCAGCAAGGCGGTGGTTGTGCGGGTCTAGCGACTTCGTCCACCCGGACCTCGCTGGGCCCGGCCCCACTGAATTGGTCGGACTCGCGTGGCCCGGGCCCAGTGGTGCAGCCCGTGCCCTTAGGGGCCTACAGGAAGATTCGTGTCAAAACCTACCACACCATCTCAAGATGCTGGCGATATGCCAAAAATCACCGTTAGCAGGGTTGTTTTTACATCGAAATGCTCTGAAACATCTCGATTTCAACCGTCTCTACCGATTCCCAGCTGATGTAGAACATGAACAGTGTCGCCCCGCAAGCCGCGCCCACTATAGGAATTTGTAGAAGTGGCAGGTTTTCGTACGAATCTTACTGATGGGCCTGCTTGGCATATTCGCGCCAACCGCCTATGCGAGCCGCGGTGTCGTTGGCCGATTTCCAGTTGCCAATTGGTTCATCGGTATAGGGCTTGTAGCTTTCAAAGGCTGATGCGGGAGGCGCCGCTGTTTGCGCATGTGCCACGCTGGTTAGCAACACGGTTGACGCCAATGCAGCTACCAAACGACGCATTATTGAGATGAATAAAACCATGAAAATTTCCTGAAATTGTTGCGAGCGATTTTTAAAATCACAGTGTCTTAGCCAGTGCCTGAGCAGGCGCGTGCCACACGGCAAAGTACAGACCCAGCTTGGGCCTGAGGATCAGGAGATCGGTGGTTTTTGACCCAGCGCCGACGCTGCGCTGGTAAAGGCTACTGCGCGCGATGGGCGCAGCGAAGGGGAGGTGAAAGACGCGCTTACTTCAAGCGGCGAAGACAATACACCTACCGTGTGGCAAGCTTGGCAGGCTAGACAAGTACCGCAGTGGTCGTTGCTTGCAGTTTGGTCAGTTTCTTGGTGACTGGCAACTTGTTCATGGCAATCAGGCGTGGCTGGGGCCGCTACCAAAGTCTGATTTTGATCGTTAAAAGAGGTTCTATCCAGCGTTTCATAGGCGTGGGAAACTCCTGTTTCTGTAGCAATTACTGCGCTCGCCGTCTGCGTAACCATCGCGTCTCCTGCCCAGCCGCGCAGTGGCAGCAGAACAATCATGAGAGCAAGAACCAAGTGGCGCATGGATTCAGTATAGACGCCTGCTGAAAAGTTTGCTGGGCGAATACCGACCCGGCTTTCAGCGTTAACTGCGTGCATCTGACAGCCCCGATGCTTTGGTCACGACGACTTGGCGCCGCTTTGGCAGGCTTTGACACAAATGTTTGACTTTTTGTATCCCGAGCAGGTCAGCATTTCGTTGGATCAGGCCGGCGCGGCATTCGGCTCCGCGGCTGTCCCCCGCCCGGTGGGCTCCTCCTTGATGCCGCTGCGCCGAACGCCCCGCCGACCTGATCTGGTGAGGTGAATGGTTAGCGGTAAACTTGTATGCCGGTGCCCCAACCCTCTTCCCGGCTGCTGGGGACGATTGGGTGTCGTGGCGAGGTTAAGGGGGAGCCCGCAGGGCGGAGGACACGAGCGGCGGCACCTAGTCGGTCCCTGCAGCTGGCCAACAACGGTGCAAACATCCTGGATCCCCGATCGTGGCCGGGGATGACAAGTATCGTCACGTCAACCGACGTCAGGGCCCACCATAAAGCCACGGCAAATCGAGCAGTCGCTCGCCTAGCAACCGCATTGCCAGGTCTCGGCCCCAGCGCACTGGGCCAGTGGCGTGAAAAATCGAGGCGTTGCGCAGGGCACGTTCCTGCACCCGGGCGTTGCGCTGGCACCGTGCTTGGGCATAGCGCGCCAGTGATGCCGGTGTGGCCCCACTCCCCGCAAGCGCCTGACCCAGCGCCTGGGCGTCCTCAATGGCCATGCCGGCACCTTGCGCCAAATAGGGCAGCATAGGGTGGGCCGCATCGCCGAGCAGCGCCACCCGACCCTGTGCCATCTGTGACGCGCTGCTGACCGTTGGACGAATCTGCAAATGCCATAGACGCCAACCCTCGATCGCTTGGACCAAGGCCCGCAGATCGGCTGCCGCGCTTCGCAAGGCCAACTGCAGGTCGGTACCAAGCGCCGCATGGTCCCAGCCAGACCGGTCGCCGGCGAGCGCAACTTGCAGTCGGTCCTCAACCAGCGCCACCACATTGAGCCAGTCGCCCCCGCGCACCGGGTACTGCACCACGTGCAAGCCGGCGCCCAGCCAGACCACCACGTTTTGGCAGCTCAGGGCCGCTGGCAGGGTCGCCTGCGGCACCATGGCTCGATAGGCCAGGTGACCGGTTGGGCGCGGTGCGCCGTCACCCAGAAGTTGCTGGCGCACCCGGCTCCAAAGGCCGTCGGCACCGACCAGCAAGGCACCTGCGGACTGGCGGCCATCCGCGTGGTGCAGACTCACCTCCCTCCCGTCCTGCTCAAAACCGGTGATGGGCTGGTCCAGCTGCAAGGCAACATCCGTCGTGGCCTGTACCTGCTGCAACAGCAGGCCATGCAGGTCAGCCCGGTGCACCGTGGCGTAGGGCGCGCCGTAACGGGCCTTGGCCCGGTCGCCGAGCCGCAGTTGCCCCAGCACGCTCCCGGTCTGGGCACTGCGAATAACCAATTGGTCGGGGTAAGCCGCCACCGCGTCCAAGCCCTGTTGCAGGCCCCAGCCATGCAGCAGGCGCGTGACATTGGGGCCGAGCTGAATGCCTGCGCCCACCTCGGCAAAGGCCGGGTTACGCTCGAACAGCTGCACTGGCACTCCAGCCCGGGCGCCAGCCAGCGCCGCCGCCAAACCACCAATGCCCCCGCCGACCACCAGGACGCTAGCGCGATTCACCGCAAGCGCGCCGTGATGGCCGTTGGCAGCACCGTGAGCATGCGCGCCAACAGGGCCCAAGGCCAGGCCGGGACGATAGCGCGTTGCACACGACGCTCGATCAGGTCCACCAGCAGGCGACCGCCTTTTTCAACCGGGATGACAAAGGGCCGGCTTTTGGCGCCCCGGTTCAGTGGGGTGTCAATGAAACCCGGACTCAAAGTGGTGACCAGGATGCCGGTGCCCCGGGTCTCGGCACGCAAAGCTTCCAGGTAGTGTGTGACAGCGGCTTTGCTGGCACCGTAAGCACCGCCGCCGGGCAGGCCCCGAAACGCCGCCACTGAGCTGATGCCCACCAGGTGACCACGACCCTGCGCCCGGAAATGCTGCAGTGCCGCGTCCACCGTACTCATGAAACCCAGCACATTGGTGGCTACGGTGGCGTGGGCCAGGTGCAGGGGCAGTTGCCCGATACGCCCATGGTTGCCGATGCCGGCATTGGCCACCACGATGTCTAGACGGCCCAGCGCGGAACAGGCTTGGCCAAAGACCTGTGCCACTGCCGCTGCGTCGGTCACGTCCAGCGCTGCGACAAACACCGTGGGCGCACCGGCCTGCAGCAAATCAGATTGCAAGGCCTGCAGCACGTCGAGCCGCCGAGCCGTCAGCGCCAGGCGGTAACCACGCCGCGCAAATTCAATCGCCATCTGCCGCCCCAGACCTGACGACGCGCCAGTAATGAAGACGCTGGGGGCGTTAGGTTTTGTTTGGTCCATGGCGTTTGTTGTCATCTCTGGGCGTTCAGTACTGCCCAAATGCAGGATTGTGCCTGCGCGGGTGAGCCAGATCGCCTACCATCGGCGCTATGACCCAATTTTCAGTACTTGACCTATCCCCCATCATTCAGGGCGGCGACGCCGGCCAGTCGTTTCGCAATAGCCTGGCACTGGCCCGCCATGCCGAACGGCTGGGTTTCAACCGTTACTGGTTAGCCGAACACCATGGTATGCCCGGCATTGCCAGCGCCGCCACCGCCGTGGTGATGGCGCATGTGGCGGCGGGCACGCAACGCATCCGGGTGGGAGCCGGCGGCATCATGTTGCCCAATCATTCGCCGTTGGTGATTGCAGAGCAGTTTGGCACGCTGGAGTCGCTCTATCCTGGTCGCATCGACCTGGGGTTGGGCCGCGCGCCCGGCTCAGACCAGACCACGGCGCGCGCCCTGCGCCGTAACCTGGCTTCTGACTCTGACGAGTTCCCGCAAGACGTGCTGGAGCTGATGGACTATTTCGCGGCTGAGCCCAAAGGCCCGGTGCGCGCCGTACCCGGCCAGGGACTGAACATTCCCATCTGGATTCTGGGCTCCAGCCTGTACGGTGCCCAACTGGCGGCCGCTCTGGGCCTGCCTTACGCCTTTGCCTCGCATTTTGCGCCGCAGGCCATGATGCAGGCCATTGAGATCTACCGCAGCTACTTCAAGCCCTCGGCACGGCTGGCCAAGCCCTATGTGATGCTGGGCTTCAACGTGTTTGCGGCCGATACCGATGCGCAAGCCGAATTGCTGGCCACCTCCATGCAGCAGGCTTTTGTCAACATGCGCACCGGCCACCCGGGTCGGCTACCCCCGCCGCTGCCAGGGTACCGGGAGCGCCTAGACGGCCCGCTACGCGCGATGCTGGAGTCCGTTTTATCGTGCGCCGCCGTTGGTGGGCCGGCCACCGTGCGCCAGCAACTCGACGCCTTCATTAAGCGCACAGGCGCTGACGAACTGATGATCACCTGCCAGATGTTTGACCACGAATCCCGGCTACGGTCTTATGAGATTGCAGCCGATTCGCGCCGCGGCACGGCCACGCCGCCGCTGCGGGAGCTCATGGCAGGTTGAGTTTCGGGCTCAGGGCCGCTCAACCGCCATCAATTCACGCCCGCGCAGGCGGTCTCGCCCGGGCACACCCAGCTCGGGGTGCAGCCGCCCCGCCACCAGCCAGGCCGCCAACATGGCCAAGCCACCCGCGGCAAATATGCCGGCTACCGGGCTGAACTGCAGCACCAACCAGGCCAGGCCAGGCGACAAAATACCCGACACATCCCGAAAGCTGGAGTACACGGCCGACATCTCTGTGCGCTGCGAGGGTTTGACCGACATCAAAAACGGCAGGCCACCGCATATATCCAGCAGCACCAAAGAGTAGGCGCCCAGCATCAACAGCGCCACAGTGGCCCAAGGCAGGGGTGAGAACACGGTGGCCAGGATGAAGCAAACACCGCAGTACAGAAAACCCGTGCGCACCGCCTCTCGGACCGAGCGGCGCTGCATCCAGCGCAACATCAGCGGCGCGAGGAACAGGCCCGCATTGGCGAGAGAGGTTGCAATGCCGCCGACCTGGTCGCTCAAGCCCTGCTGCACCGCAAAAATGCCGGTGTACACAATGTAGATCCACCAGCCGCAGGAGCGCACCACCGCAAAAAACCAGCCCGCCACCAGCCTTGGCTGGGCAAAAAAGCGTTGAAGGTAGGCCAGCGGCGCCGCGGATCGGCGGCGCGACGGCACGATCACCCGGCCATCGCCCAAACGCAGCAGCCAAAACGTGACCAACATGCCCAGCGCCGCCGTGCCCACAATCACAAAGGGCGCACCATGCCAAATGGGTAGCAGCCAGACGCCCAGTACCGGGCCGATCGTCCAGCCCAGTCCGCCATAAAACAAGCGCAGGGATTCGAGCTTGCTTAAATCAGCTTTGGCCACGTTGTCCAGCACATAGGCGTTGAAGCAAACAAAGGCCGTGGCGGCGGCCATGGCATTGCACAACAGCGCCGCCGTGGTCGCCTTGCCACCCACCATGCCCAGACATGCCGACAGAACGTAAAGCAGCACGCCGATGGTGTAAACCCAACGGCGCGGCACCAAGCGGGTCAGCGTGGGCACGATCAGCACCGTCAGCAGCGACAGCAGCCCGACCAGAAAGTAAATCTTGGACACCGTGACCGCATCACCCCAGGCCCGGTACATCACCAAGGGATAGACCGACAGACTGGTGCCCCGCACCACCGCTTCAATGCCGCCAATCAGCGCAAAAGGCTGCACGCCACGGGCCGTATGGCGGCCCGTGGCAGTACCAAGGCGTTCGGTCATGCCAACAGAGCCTGCCCCAGGCGCGCCACGCCTTCCACAATCTTGGCCTCGCCCACCGTGGCAAAGCTCAGGCGCAGGCTGGCGGTGTCGGGGTCATGGGCAAAGAAGGGGTTGCCTGGCACAAAGGCCACCAACCGCTCGATCGCCTTCTGGGCAAAGGCGGCGGCATCGTCATTGCGGCCGCCAGCGCCGGTCAGCCGGGCCCAGAAGAACAGGCCGCCCTGAGGCTGGTTGAACTCAATCGCGTCGCCCATCTCGCGCCGCAGCGATTCAGCCATCACCCGGGCGCGGGCCGCGTACACAGGGCGCACAGCATCCAGCGTGGCGTCGAGCCGGTTGAGGGTCAGGTAATGGGCGCAAATGGCCTGCGAGAGGTTGCTGGTGTGGGCGTCGCTGAACTGCTTACACATGGTGGCACGGGCCAGCAGTTCGGGCGGCGCAATCAGCCAGCCCACGCGCAGGCCAGGCGACAAAATTTTGCTGAAACTGCCGCAATGCGCCAACCAGTCACGGCTGCCCGGCACCTGGGGCGACAGCGCCAGCAGGCTCGGCGGCGGCGCTTGGTCAAAATACAACTCGCCATAGGGGTCGTCCTCAACCACCACGGTGCCGGTACGCGCTGCAATCTGCAGAATACGCAAGCGGCGCTCCAAGCTCAAGGTAGCACCGCTGGGGTTGCCAAAGGTCGGAATCAGGTACACGAGCTTCGGCTTATGCTGCTCAATCAACTGCTCGAGTTTGTCAACGTCAACACCGTCAGCGTCAATCGGCGCACCGATGATGTGGGCGCCATACAGCCGGAAGCATTGGATGGTGGCTAAAAAGGTAGGGGCCTCGACGATCACCACGTCACCGGGCGAGATCAGGGTCTTTCCAATCAGGTCCAGGGCCTGCTGGCTG
This sequence comes from Rhodoferax sp., assembly GCA_044354435.1. Classification (GTDB taxonomy): domain Bacteria; phylum Pseudomonadota; class Gammaproteobacteria; order Burkholderiales; family Burkholderiaceae_C; genus Rhodoferax. Next base: position 7,282 of record JBIKZZ010000028.1, read on the forward strand.
CCAGTGGTGACGATCAGGCCTTCAGGCGCCACTTGGGCGTTGGCGGCGCTGCCCACGCCGCCCTTGGCCGCCATGAAGGCGCTGATGCCTTCGCGCAGCGGGCCGTAGCCTTCGGTAGCGCCGTATTGCAGTACCGGCCCGGGCGAGTTGGCCAACACCGCCTGGCTGGCCTCGCGAATGCCGTCCACGTCAAACAGCGCCGGGTCTGGAAAGCCACCGGCAAAGCTGATGATGCCGGGCTTGCCCAGCAATTTGAACAGTTCACGGATGGCGGAGGTTTCTATGGCGTCCAGGCGCTGGGCGAATTGCATGGCGGAGTGTGGCGTGGGGTGAATGCGATGCACCAAAGGTGCGCTTGTGGCGGATTATGATTCAATGCTCCGCGCAAGCCCTTCAGAATCATTCTGTTTCATGACCCCAGCCGCCATTGAACGTTTTTTTACCACGCTCAAGGCCGCCAACCCGCTGCCGGTGACCGAGCTGGAGTACAGCTCGGTGTTTGAGCTGCTGGCGGCCGTGCTGCTATCAGCCCAGGCCACCGACGTCGGCGTCAACAAAGCCACACGCCGGTTGTTCGCGGTTGCCCACACGCCGCAACAGCTGCTGGCGCTGGGCCAGGACGGACTGGAGGCGCACATCAAAACCATCGGTCTGTTTCGCAGCAAGGCACGGCATTTGCTGCAAACCTGCCAGATTCTGGTGGAGCGCCATGGCGGCGAGGTGCCACGCACGCGTGAGGCACTGGAAGCCCTGCCGGGTGTGGGCCGCAAAACCGCCAATGTGGTGCTAAACGTCGCTTTTGGCGAACCCACCATGGCGGTGGACACGCATTTGTTTCGCCTGGGGAACCGCACCGGCCTCGCACCCGGCAAGACGCCGCTGGCAGTGGAGCTTAAGCTCCTTAAGCGCGTGCCCAAGGCCTACCTGGTGGACGCCCACCACTGGCTGATTCTGCATGGCCGCTACGTCTGCCAGGCCCGCACGCCCCAGTGCTGGCAGTGCGCGGTGAGCGATTGCTGCGACTACAAGACCAAGACCAAGACGCCAGCGCCTCGCTGAGCCTGCCCACCTATGTCCATGCCCCTGATCGACCCAAGAACCGTTCTCCTGCTCACGTCGTTCATGAGTTTGCTGATGGCGCTGGTGCACTTCAGCATCAAGCGCAGTTACCCGGCGTTCGTTCGCGTGCCGCATGAGTGGACGGTCAGCATGCTGATTTTTATTGCTGGCGGATTTCTGGCATCTTCGGCTGGGCGGCTGCCGTTGGTGTTTTCTGTCGTAGCCGCCAATATGGCCCTGTGGCTGGCGCTGTACTTCGCTTATGTCGGCAGCCAGCGCTTCTTTGGCGTCGAGCCCAAGCTGCGGGCTTGGCTGGGTGTGTTGAGTGCGGCCCTGGCGCTCTGCATTTGGTTTACCTGGTTCGAGCCGGATTACTTGATGCGCCTGCGCCTGGCCACATTGCTGATGGCAGCCCTGTGCGGCGCACACGCCTGGCTGGTGCTTCGGCAGGGCCTGAATACTTTTGCCAAGGGAGCGGCCTTCTTCACGCTGCTAATCTCGGCAATCAATCAGCTGGCGCGGACCGTATCAGCCTTCGGCGCAACGCCATCGACCAACGTGCTCGACACCTCGTTCCACCACCAGTTTTATATGGTCGCATGCATTCTTGGCTTTATGCTGATCTCCTTGTGCACCGTCCTGATGGCCGCTGACCGGCTGGCTGACGAGCTCAAGCAGCTCGCTGCCCATGACCCTCTGACCGGTGCCCTGACCCGCCGCCATATGGACGAGGTGTGCCAGGCCGAGTTGGACCGCTCACGCCGCCACGGGCGCAGCATGGCCCTGCTGATGATGGACTTGGATAATTTCAAGGCCATCAACGACACCTACGGTCACCAGATCGGCGACGCGGTGCTGGTCGACTTCGTCTCAGTAACCCGGCAACAGCTTCGCCCGGCGGACGCGTTGGGGAGGTTTGGCGGCGAGGAATTCGTCGCTCTGCTGCCAGAAACCGACTTGGCGCAGGCTCAATTGGTGGCCGAACGCATCCGTTCCCGTTGCGAACAAAGCAGCAGCGAAACGGCACACACCGTGAGCATCGGCTTGGCCGTCTCGGTCGCCTCGTCCGAGATGGTGCAGGACATCCTCAAACGCGCCGACGCTGCGTTGTACCGGGCCAAAGCGCGGGGCCGTAATCTGGTTGAGGCAGGGTGAGCTGGCTGGCGTCATCCGTCAATCGCAGCAGCTCAGCGCCGATATCACGACTCCAGCGTCAGCCACTCCCCAAACCCTGGCCCCTCTTTGGGCCATTGGTCGGCCCGCTGCACCTGCCGCACGCCCCTGTGCAACAGGCTGGCAGCGCGGATCACGCCGGCGTGGGTGATCCACACCGCGTCCTGGCCCAGTTGCCGGGTGGCGTCCCAGGCCAGCCCCACGCGCTGCATCACCTCGGCGACGCTCTCGCCCCCGCCAAAGCGGTGGTGGGCAAAGTCGCCCACCCAGGTGTCCAGAGCGCCTTGCGGAATGCTGCTCCAGGCCTGGCCTTCCCAGTGGCCAAAGTCCATCTCGGCCAAGCTGGGCTCGGTTGTTTTATCAGCCAAATCAGGCCTCAGCCCTTGCAGCGCTTGGGCTAGCTGCTCACATCTTTGTAGCGGCGACACCCACAGCGGCAAACTCTGCGGCAGCTCGGCGGCAAGTGCTTGTGCGGTGCTCAGGGTGGCGGCAGCATCGGCACCCACGTCGGTGGCGCCGTAGCAGATGCCCGGTGGCAGCAGCACCTGGGCGTGGCGCACCAGCCAGAATTTCATACACCTACAGCGCCACGGCCAGGCCGAGGTAGAAAGCGATCTCGCACACCTGCTGGGTGGTGCCCAGGCAGTCGCCGGTAAAGCCTTGCAGGCGGCGCCAGAACCAGCGACCAAGCACGAAACAGGCCAGGCCAGAGGCCAGCAGTGCCCCGGCCAGCGGCGCGGCCAAACCTTGCGCTACGTCATCCATCACTACAAATTCCATAGCATCCGACCCATACAGGACAAGGGCTAGAGCACTAAAACACCAAATAAATGCCGTCAACAAGCCGGCGCCACTGATCTGGTCGGCCAGTGGTTTTGATTTGGAGCCGGCCACATCGCCCACATGGGGCATCAGCCGGATCAGCAGCAGCGGCCAGGTGCGCGACACCACATGGCCCAGAAACAGCGCCACACACATCAATTCCGCGCTCAGGCTGCCCAGCAGCGCCAGCAGGGTCACCTTCACCAGCAAGGCCAGACCCACGGCAATCGCGCCAAAAGCGCCGACGCGCGAGTCTTTCATGATGATCAGCGCGCGCTCCCGGTCCAGGCTACCGCCCAGACCATCGGCCACATCTGCCAAACCATCTTCATGAAAGGCGCCGGTCAGCAGCACGCCAGCAGCCGTGCCCAAAGCGGCGACCACCAGCGGGGTCATCACAGTGTCGGGTAAAAATGCCAAAAGCAACCAACTCAAACCCGCCAGCAAACCGCCCACCAGCCAGCCCACCCCAGGAAAATGCCCAGCGCTGGCGCGCAGCATGGCCGGGCTGAAGCCCACCCAGTCGGCAAGTCGACCGGTCACTGGTATTCGCGTGAAAAACTGCAGGGACAGCAGGTAATGCCGGACAAAGCGGCTCAAGAACATCATGGCGCGGCGTTCTCAACGGCGGCTTGGGCCTCGGCGTCGGCGTCAGCAGCGGACTTTTCAGAAACGCCAGCGGACTCAAAGCTGGCCATCTCGCGCAGGATGGCGCAGGCCGAAGCCAGCAGTGGCCAGGCCAAAGCCGCGCCAGATCCTTCGCCCAAGCGCAGCCCCAGGTCGAGCAGGGCCTGCACGCCCAGGTGCTGCAGCATGAACTCATGGCCACGCTCGCCCGAGCGGTGGGCAAACACACAGCGCTGCAGCACCAGGGGCTGTAAGGCATGGGCCACCAGCACCGCGGCGCTTGCGATGAAGCCGTCCACCAGCACCACCCGCCGCTCATGCGCTGCCTGCAGCACCGCGCCGACCATGGTGGCAATCTCGAATCCGCCCAGCGCGGCAAGCGCCTGCAACGGCGCCTTGGCGTCTGCATGGCGGGCCAGCACCTCCCGCAGCACCGCCGTCTTGCGCTGCACGGCGGCCGCGTCGAGCCCGGTGCCGGCGCCGGTGCACTGGGCAATGTCCAAGCCGGCCAGCCGCGCCAGCAGCAGCGAGGCGGCCGAGGTGTTGCCGATGCCCATCTCACCCAACAGCAGCACATTGCCCGGCAGAGCCCGCACCAGCGCCACACCATGCGCCAGCGCCTGCGCGCACTGCGTCTCGCTCATGGCCGGCAGTTGTGAAGAATCAGCCGTGCCCAGCTCGGCCCCGGCCGCTTTGCGCACCTGCAGGCCGGGCCGCTGGGTGCCAACCGGCAGCCCGGCCAAAAAGTCGTGCTTCACGCCGCAATCCACCACCGTCAGCGCGATGCCGTGCTGGCGCGCCAGCACGCTCACCGCCGCGCCACCGGCCAAAAAGTTCTCCACCATCTGCCAGCTCACATCACTGGGAAAGGCCGAGATGCCTCGGGCGGTGAGGCCGTGGTCACCAGCAAACACCACCATCTGCGGCGCCAGCAGCTCGGGCGTCGTGGTCCCGAGAATGTGGCCGAGCTGAAGCGCCAGGCCCTCCAGCCGGCCAAGCGACCCCTGCGGTTTGGTCTTCTGGTCCAGCTTGTGCTGCAGGGCCTGGGTGAGTGCGGGGTTGGCGATGTCGGCCAGGGTGGGGGGCTGATGGGTCATGGTTACAGGTCTTTCAGTAAGTTCGAAGCGATACGTCAAAGCGATACGTGGCAGTGGTTAGGCCGGAGTGAGCAGCTGCGCCAGCACGCCCGGCTCAAAATGCTGCTCAATATAGTCCGCCAAGCCCTCAAACACCGCGTCCAGCGTGGGCACGGGGCGTTCGCCATCCGGGTCAAACAGGGCCTTCATCGCAGCCGGGTCTTCAAACAGGCCGTGCAGGTAGAGGCCCAGCACGTTGCCGGCTGGGTTTTGCCAGGCCAGCCCGTTGGGCATAGCCGCCCGGGCCACCTCACCCGCCTGGGCCAAGCCGGCGTGCTGCTGCGTCTGGCCGTGGTGAATTTCATAGCCGCTCACGCGCACACCACTCAAGGCTGACCAGAGGCCATGCACCCGCCCAAACGTGGCCCGCGTGTGGCGCACCGTCTTATCCACCTCAAACACCGTCACCAGCGGCAGCAGCCCCAGCCCTGGCGCATTGCCGTCAATGCCGTGGGGATCGATCAGCGCTTCGCCCAGCATTTGCAGGCCGCCGCAAATGCCCAACACCGCCCCGCCCTGCCCGGCAAACGCCGAGACCGCCGCGTCCAGCCCCTGGGCTCGCAGCCAGGCCAGGTCACCGCTGGTGTGCTTGGAGCCGGGCAGCACGATCCAGTCCCGGCCTGCCACCAGGCCCGCCAACTCAACCGGGCTTCGCACCCACTGCAAGCGCACGCCGGGCACGTTTTTGAGCGGCTGGAATTCATCCAAATTACTGATGCGTGGATAGGCGATGACGACAATGGTCTGAAAAAGCGGACGCGCAGCGACAAGCGTGGGGGCGACAGCCACGACCGGCGCCTGGCCGCCCCAAGCCGGTCGAGCCCCCTCGGGGGGCAGCGCAGTACGCGCAGCGACAAGCGTGGGGGTCACATCAAAAACGCCGTCTTCCTCGGGCAGGCCGTGCTGCCACCACATCGGCAGCGTGGCCACGGTGGGGATGCCGGTCAAATCCTGCAGCATCTGCGGCGCAGGCGCAAGCAGACTGGCGTCGCCCCGAAACTTGTTCAGCACAAAGCCGCGGATCAGGGCGCGGTCAGCCTCAGGCAACAGCGCCCAGGTGCCGTACAGGTGGGCAAAGGCGCCGCCTCGGTCGATGTCGGTCACCAGCAGGCAGGCCGCAGCCGCGTGCTGCGCCACCCGCATGTTGACGATGTCGCTGGCTGAGAGGTTGATTTCGGCCGGCGAGCCTGCGCCCTCAATCACCACCACGTCGTTGTCGGCCATCAGGGCGTCGAGTGCGCTGCTGATGTGGGGCCAGACCCTGTTGCTGCGCTCGCGCCAGGGCATGGCAGTCAGCGCCGCATCCACCTGGCCCAGCAGCACCACCTGGCTGTGGGTGTCCCGCTCGGGCTTGAGCAACAACGGGTTCATGCGCACATCGGGCGCGGCGCGGGCAGCCAGCGCCTGGAAGTACTGGGCGCTGCCAATCTCGCCACCGGCCACCACGCGGGCGTTGTTGCTCATGTTCTGCGCCTTGAACGGCGCCACCTTGAGGCCCTGGCGAGCGTAATGCCGGCACAGCGCCGTGGTGAGCCAGCTTTTGCCGGCGCCGCTGGTGGTGCCCAGCACCATGACGCAGCGGGCGGTCATGGCAAACGCCTTGCCGCTACATAAATCATAGCTATAACCGTAACTGCCATAAGGGCTAGAAGGGCTTTTTCTGCATAAGCTACGGCACGCGCCGTGTCCGCCGCCTGAGCCTCCCGCCCGTCAGGGTTGAGCCCATAGACCAGCGGCTTGCGCAGCGTCACGCCCAACAACAGTGCCATCGCCGCCATCGGCCAGCCGCTGTTGGGTGAGGGGGTTTTGCCGGCTTCCTTGCGCAGGGCGCCTGCCAACCGCAGGCCACGCCCGCCAGCGACCAGCAACAGCAGCCCCGCCGTCAGGCGCGCCGGCAGCCAGCTCAGAGCGTCATCGACGCGCGCTGCCCATTTGCCGGCCCATTCCCAGCGCTGGCCCCGATAGACGCCACGGTAGCCCCACATCGCGTCAGCGGTATTGGCAAAGCGGTACAGGGCCGCACCCGGCAGCCCCAGCAGCACGAACCAGAACAGTGGCGCCACCACCGAGTCGTTCAGGTTCTCGGCCAGCGATTCAATGGCGCTTTCGCGCACGCCGGCTTCGCTCAAGGCGCTGACATCGCGGCTGACCAGCCAACTCAGGCGCTCGCGCCCCGCCGCCAGCGACTGTTGCAAGGCCTGCTCCACTGACTGCACCTCGGTGCGCAGCATGCGCCAGGCCAGCAGGGGCTTCAAAGCCAGGCCCAGCAGCAAGGCGGCCAGCACCAAAGGCAGCGTCATAGCCAGTTGCTCAATCGCCAGCGCTGCTACTACAACCATAGCAGCCCCGCCAAGCCAGGCAAGGGCTCCCAACCAAAAAGACCGGTAATCTACGCCGTCAGGCTGCGCCTGGCGCTGCAGTTGCCGCCCGGCCCAGCCCAGGTAGTTACCCATCCACACCACCGGGTGCCAGCGCACCGGCGGCTCGCCCAGCCAGCGGTCGATCAGCATCGCCAGCAACAACGCAGACAGGCTCAACAGCACATCAGTCCTCAATGCCGCGCTGCGCCGGCACCCCGGCTTCAAACGCGTGCTTGACCTTAGTCATCTCGGTCACGGTGTCGGCCAGCGCAATGATCTCGGGCGGGCAGCGGCGCCCGGTCAGCACCACGTGCACATGGGCCGGCCGCTGCCGCAGGGTCTGCAGCACATCGTCCAAGGGCATCCAGCCGTAGATCAACGGGTAGGTGATCTCATCCAGCACCACCAAAAATTTCTCGCCGCTCAATATAGCCGTGCTGGCTTTTTGCCAGCCCTCGCGTGCGAGTTGGGCCGAATGTTCCAGGTCCTGGCTCTTCCAGCTGAAGCCGTCGCCCAGGCCCTCGATCGGGATGCCCAGCTGCTCAAACATACGGTGTTCGCCAAAGCGGGCCGTTGGGACCTTCATGAACTGAAAGATCTTGACCGCCTTGCCGCGCCCGTGCGCCCGCAGTGCCAGACCAAAGGCCGCCGTGCTCTTGCCCTTGCCGTCGCCGGTGTTGACGATCACCAGCCCACGGCGTTCGCCCTCGGATTTGTCGTAGGGTTTTTCGGTGGGTGGGGTTTCAAGCTGCATGGGTGCTACTCCTGTTGAAAGGGGTTGAGGATCAGGGAATGGCTGGATTCAGCGCGAATTCGCGCCAGTCCCGGTTCAAGCGATGCAGACTGGTAACCCCGGCCATAAGCACCATCAGCAAATGGATATGCAAGTGTTGGGACAGGGGCGCTTTGTTGAGGCGCGATTTTACAAATCGAAACTCTGACTTTCGATTTGTAAGACTGGCAGGCCTGAACGCCATCACGCCGCCACTGGCAAAGCCACCCACTGCCCCTGCAGGGCGTGAATGGCGATTCGGTGGTCAAACACCTGCTCCAGGGCGCGGTGGCTGGCGGGGTCGGCGCATGGGCCATGGTGGGCCAGCCGACCGTCGGCCAGCACCAGCAGATCATCAGCGTGCAGGGCCATGGAAATTTCATGCAGCACGCTGACCACCGTATAGCCACGCGCGGTTAGCGCGCGCACCAGTGCCAGCCAGTCGGCCTGGTGCGGCGGGTCCAGGTTCGTCAGCGGCTCGTCCATCAGCAGCACCGGCGCCTGCACAGCCAGCGCCCGCGCCAGCAGCACGCGCTGGCGCTCGCCGCCCGAGAGCTGGCCCAGCGCCCGATGTCGCCAATCCCAGGCTTGCGTTGCTTGCAGCGCATGCTGCACCGCCGCATGGTCGGCAGCGCTGGGCGCGCCCAGCCAGGGTTGGTGCGGCAGGCGGCCCAACATCACCACGTCCAGCACGGTGAGGTCGTCACCCGACGCCTCGTTTTGCCCTAACCAAGACAGCTGAATAGCGCGGGACCGGCCGGGCAAGTTGGCCAGCGGCTGGCCCAGCAGCTGCACCTCACCACTGTGGGGCAGCAGCCCGGCCAGCACTTTGAGCAGCGTGGATTTGCCAGCGCCGTTCGGCCCGACCACACTGGTCCAACGGCCGGCAGGCAGGGCCAGATCAATACCATGCAAAACTGGACTATTTCCGAGACTAGCCCTTATGCCACAGGCCTCGAGCGCTATGTTTTTTGCAGCATTGGCCATACTCACAGGCTCCCGCCACGGCTGCTGTTGCGGTGCATCAGCCACAGCAGGTAGCCGCCGCCCAGCACGGCTGTGAGTACACCCACCGGCAGTTCCTGCGGCGCGACCAGACCGCGCGCCAGAATGTCGGCCCCCATCAGCAGTGTGCCGCCCATCAGGCTGGCCAGCCACATCAACCAGCCGTGCGTGGACTTGGCCACCGAGCGCACCAGGTGCGGCGCCGCAAGCCCAACGAATGCAATCAGCCCGGTCTGCGCCACCGCCGTGCCAGTTGCCAGGGCCAGCACCGCCACCAGCGCCAGGCGCAGCGGCGCCACCGGCAGGCCCAGGCTATGCGCCGTGGCCTCGCCCAAACTCAGGCCGTCAAGCACCCGGCTCATCAGCCACGCAGCCAGCACGCACAGCCACCACACAGAGAGCATCAGCGCGAAAGAGGTCCAGCCGACAAAGCTGGTGGAGCCGAGCATGAAAGCCTGCATGGCCTGCAGCGAATCGGGCGAGAGCAGCAACACCAACTGCGTCAGCGCGCCCAGCACCACCCCCACCACCACGCCGGCCAGCAGCAGGCGCAGCGTGTGCTGGACCCCGCGAGACAGCGCCAACGTCAGCAGCACCGCCAGCACCGCCCCGGCAAAGGCGGCGCCGGTCAGGCCCAGGCGCACCAGCACGCTGCTGGAGAACACGCTAACTACTGGGCCGCCGTTCATCATGCTGGCGCCCAGCATGCCGGCGTTACCGCCCAGCGCTGCCAGCGCCAGCGCCACACCCAGCGAGGCGCCCGAGGCGCTGCCCAACAGGTAGGGGTCGGCCAGAGGGTTACGAAACAGGCCCTGCGCCACGGCGCCGGCCAAGCCCAGCAGGGCGCCAGCGGCCCAGGCGCCCAGGGTGCGCGGCAGCCGGATCTCGCCTACGATCTGGCGGGCCATGGCGGTTTGCTCGGGGTCTTCCGATGGGTGCAACAAGGGCTGGAGCAAATTCTCAAAACCAGTGCTGCCGACGCACACGCCGAGCGCCAGCAAGCTCAGGCCGAGCAGCAGCAGCAGTCCCGCCAGGTAAGACGGGCGCAGGCTCACGGTTTGGGCCTCACGCCGGCGGCCTGGGGTGCCTTGTCGCTCAGGCATTGGGCCATCAACCGTGCAGCCTCGGCCATGCGCGGGCCCGGTCGCACCAGCACATTGGCCTGCTCGGCCGGAAATATACATACCCGGCGTTCGCGCACAGCGCGGATGCTGTGCCAGCCAGGCCGCTGCGTGAGCCCATCGGCGCTGCTTTGGCCGACCATGATCAGGTCGGGGTTGGCACGCACAATGTATTCGGGGTTGAGTTTGGGAAAGGGTCCGAGCTTGGCTGGCACGATATTTTTCACGCCCAATCGGATCAGGGTCTCGCCGATGAACGAGGCCTCGCTAGCCGCATAAGGTCCTTGATTCACCTCAAAATACACCCGGGTGCCGCGCACCTGCTCCGGCAGCGACTGGGCAGCCGCCGACACACCGGCATCAATGGCACGCCATACCCGCTGTGCATCGGGCACCTCCAGTAACTGGCCTAGTTTGAGCATCACGCGCTGCACGTCAGCATAGGTTTTGGGCTCCAGCGCCATCACCTTAATGCCCAGTGCCTCCAGCCGCTCGGCGGCGCGCGAAGATTTGGCCATCAGCACCACATCGGGCTTGAGCGCGACGATGGCCTCAATGCTCGGGTCTAACCCGCCACCCACCTGGGGCAGTTTTTGCAGGCTGGCCGGGTAGTTGGTGTAGCGGTCAACTCCGACCAACCGACCGCAGTGACCAAGCTCGCACACGGTCTCGGCCAGCGAGGGCAGCAGGCTGACAATACGTTGCGGCGGTTGGGAAAAACTGAGCATAACGCCCCGGTCGTCGGTGACCTGCAGTGCCTGCGCCGCGGTAGCGCAGAGCCAGGCTAATGCTGCCAGCCTCCGCCAGAATTTAGGCCCCAGCATCAATTTGCCGCCTTCAGGGTGAGCGGCAAACCAGCGGCCATCAGTGTGACGCGCTCGCAAACCTGCGCCACCTGCTGGTTGAGCAGGCCCAGGGCATCGACAAAAGCCCGCACCTCGGCGCCCATCGGGATCACGCCTAGCCCGATCTCGTTGCCAACCAGCACCAAGGGCCCCGGCGCCGCCGAGATTGCTTCCAAAAGTAGAGCAATGTAATTAACGCTGACAAGGGCTAGAGGCTGATTTAGATCTGAAGATGGCGGCACGCCCGGGTCCATGGGCATCAGCCAGTTGGTGAGCCAGAGTGTCAGGCAGTCCACCACCAGCAGTGTGTCGGAGCGGCTGTGCGCTTGAATTGCCTGGGCCAGTTGGCGCGGCTCTTCTAGGGTGCGAATGCCGGGCACCCGCACAGCCCGGTCGGCCTGGTGCCGCGCAATGCGGGCCTGCATCTCAGCGTCCCAGGGCTGTGCGGTGGCTATCAACACAGCCTCGCGTCCGCCACCCCGTTCAAGCCAGGTCCGCGCCAACAGCTCAGCCCGGCGCGACTTGCCGCTTTTCTGGCCACCCAGGATCAGCTCACTGCGCGCCAGGCTGAATGCTTCAGCCATGCTGCTGGGCCCACTGCACCACGATGCGATGCAAGGCCGCCACGCCGTCGGTTAGCGCCGCCGGCCCGGGTTGCAGGATGTCGGGGGACTTGATTTCGAACAATTGGCTATTTTTAACTGCATTCACATCTGCCCAGCCCGGGCGGGCGGCTACCTTCTCCGGCCGAAACTTCTTGCCGCACCAAGAGCCGACGATGATGTCGGGGTTGCGCCGCACGATCTCAGCACCCTCGGCAATGATCCGGTTCTTGCCCAGGGACTGAACCGCCAACTCAGGAAAGCAGTCGTCGCCGCCGGCCACACCCAGCAGCTCAGACACCCAGCGGATGGCACTGATGTGCGGCTCGTCCCATTCTTCAAAATAGACTCGGGGCCGGCGCGGCAAACTGGCCGAGCTTGCGCTGATCTCCGCCAGCTGCTGCTGCATGGCCCCAATCAGCGTCAGGCCGCGCTCGCCCTGCCCCACCATGGCAGCCACCTGAAACATCATGCCAAAGATTTCGGCGATGCTGCGCTGGTTGAACACCGTCACCTGCACCCCCTGGCGGATCAGTGCGGACGCGATGTCGGCCTGCAGGTCTGAGAAGCCAAAAACGCAGTCAGGCTGCAAGGCCAGGATCTGGTCGATCTTGGCGGTCAGAAATGCACTGACCCTGGGTTTCTCTTGCCGCGCCCGCCGCGGCCGGACGGTGTAACCCGAGATCCCCACAATGCGTGCCTCTTGCCCCAGCAGGTAAAGCCACTCCGTGGTCTCCTCGGTGAGACAGACGATGCGTTGGGGGCCCAGGTCGGGGTTCGACATCAGGCGCTCACCGTGCCCAGGTCAAGCCGGCGTACAGGCTGCGTCCAGCGCTGGCATAGCCTCGGGCCAATTCGTATTTAGCATCGGTGGCATTGTCCAGCCTCACCAGCAAGGTCGAATTCTTGGCAACTTGGCTTTCGGCGCGCAGGCCCAGCAGTGCATAGCCAGGCAGTTCCGTGGTGTTACCAGCGTCGTTGTAACGCAGACCAGAGGCTTGCAATTCCGCGGCCACGGCCCAGCCCTGAACACGAGTTTCTACGGCTAATTTGCCATGCTGTTGAGCACGCCGTGCCAACAGCTTGC
>JBIKZZ010000241.1:0-5250 GCA_044354435.1 Rhodoferax sp.
CCTGCTGGCGGCGCCAGCGGTTGCGCAGCGCAATGGCCACGGCGCGCTTGGCCTGAGCCTGCCCGACAATGTGCCGGTCCAGTTCAGCGACGATGTCCTGTGGCGTCATGGCAAGGTCTCGATGGTGTGGTTCATATTGGTATAAATACACAGTTCGCCGGCAATTTCCAGCGAACGGCGCACGATGTCCTGGGCCGATAGCTCGGTGTGGTTCAGCAGGGCCAGGGCAGCGGCCTGGGCGTAGGCACCGCCTGAGCCAATGGTGACCACGCCGTGCTCAGGCTCCAGCACATCGCCGTTGCCAGTGATGATCAAAGAGGCGTCGCGATCGGCCACTGCCAACATGGCCTCCAGACGACGCAGCACCCGGTCGGTACGCCAGTCTTTGGTCAGCTCAATGGCAGCGCGCACCAAATGCCCCTGGTGTTTCTCCAGCTTGGCCTCGAAGCGCTCGAACAGGGTGAATGCATCGGCAGTGGCGCCGGCAAAGCCGGCCAACACTTTGCCGTGGTAGAGCTTGCGCACCTTGCGCGCTGTGCCCTTGACCACGATGTTGCCGAGCGTCACCTGGCCGTCGCCGCCGATGGCGACCTGCGGGCCGTCGGGCGTATTACGCCGCACGCTGATGATGGTGGTGCCGTGAAATTGTTCCATGAGGGTCTCAAGTCAGGTTGACGCAGGCAAAAACAAGGCGCGCCATCTACGGTTCACAAAAAATACCCAGCTTAACGCGTGCGCGGTACCACTTTGGCGTGCTCGTCGATGCCAATCACGTGAAAAAACGCCGCCACCAGGTGGGGCACATCGTCAAACCGCACGGTACAGCCCGCCTGCTGGCGCCCCATGACCCAGGTCAGCAGAGTCCCGCCAGCTGAAAAATCAACCCGAACCAACTCTGCACATGACACCGCGACCGGAACGCCCACGGACAGGGGGCGCTGCAATCCAGCCAGTGTGTCTGGCATGTCCCCCCTCAGCTCACCGCGCAACACCACTGCTGGGGCCGGCGGCGCCAGGGCGTCCGACACCGAGAACCAGCCCGGCACATCGCGCTCAAAGTGCCGGCCGTAATCGCTGGCTGCAGCATCAAACAGCGCCCGCTGACCGGTGATGCGGGCCAAGTCCAGCAGAGCCGCGGCCCATCGCGGCGCCAAGGCCGACCCGGGCGGCGCTGCCCGCAAGGCCGTGTGCAGCGCTTGCTGGGCACCCGCCAGGTCACCGTTGGCAAAGCTCAGGGCAGCCTGCTCCAGTTCAACATCAGGTGCGGACACCGTGAACTCACCCGCCATGTGGACGGCTTCGGGCGGTTGCCAGGCGTCGGCTGGCGACAGCGGGTCGACCATGGCAATCGCCAGTTGAGTGGCCTCAAATCCGGCGGCCTCCCAGTCATCCGCCCCGGAGCTGAGGGTGCTCAGCAGGTTAGAGGCAAGGGCTTGGTCAGGTGCAGCGGTGCCGACCCGCCCCTTCCACCAATAGCGCGACATCTGGGCTTCAATCGCATCAATTTTTCGGAGGGTGATCGACTGTGCTTCGGGGTAGCGCATGACACGGCTGTGAAAGTCGGCCTCAGCAGCCGTCTGGATGGCCTCGGAGGCCGTGGATGGCCCCTGACGTCTTAGTTGGCGCAATCGATCAAGTTCCTCGCGCCGGGCTTGGTCGTTTTTGCGATTGCGCTCAATGGTTGCCTTCAGCGTGCGCTTGCCAATGCTGCTTTCGGCGGGGCCGGTCACCTTCAGGTCTGGTCGGCCAGCCGCACGGACCCGGTCCAGCAGGCCGGACAGCCGGCCAAGCCAGCCCGTGTTGCCGCTTGGTTTGAACATGCACGCCGCCGTGAGTGCTCAGAACGCCTTCCCCAGGTCAGTCGCCAAACATTTTTTGCTTAAGCTCGCGCCGTTGCTGCGCTTCCAGCGAGAGGGTCGCGGTGGGGCGCGCCAGCAGGCGGCCAACGCCGATGGATTCACCGGTTTCGTCGCAGTAGCCGTAGTCGCCCGAGTCGATGCGCATGATGGACTGCTCAATTTTCTTGAGGAGCTTGCGCTCACGGTCGCGGGTGCGCAGCTCCAAGGCGTGCTCTTCTTCAATGGTGGCGCGATCGGCCGGATCGGGCACGACCACGGTGTCTTCACGCAGATGCTCGGTCGTGTCTACCGCATTGCTCTGGATTTCCAACTTGAGGCTGACCAGCTTGACGCGAAAATAAGCCAGCTGCACGTCATTCATATAGGCGTCGTCCGGCATGGCAATGAGATCAGCGGCGGTCAGCTGAGCCAATGGCTTGGTTTTCCAGTTGTTGGCCAGTTTCGGGTCTTTCTTGATGGCCGAGGCCAGCGGTGGCACGATCAGCGGCTTAGGGATGGTCTGCGTGTAACTGGCTTTGGCAGCTGTCGACGCCACCGACTGGGCCATCGAAGGCACGGTCAGTTGAGCCAGGCGCGACGATGGCCGTCCAGCGCGAGGCGGTACCGACGGCAACGGCGCACTGGTTTTCACTGGCACCACAACCTGGGCTGGCGCAACTTTATCTAATGTAACTTTCACGGATTCCTTGGATTGGACTTTCACTGGCGCTTGAACGGGCTTGGCCGCGACAGCAGCCTTGGCCGGCACAGATTTATTGGGCGCCGGTTTGACTGAATTTTTAGCCGTCACAGGCTTTTTAGGCACCGGCTTGACAGAACTTTTAGCCGGCACGGGTTTCTTGGGCACCGGCTTGACTGACGTCTTGGCCGGGGGCGGGGCTTTTTTGTTGACAGGGGCTGCAGCGACCACCGCGGCCTTCACGAGCACCTTGGTGGCGGGTTTAGCGGCAGGGGCGGCAACGGGCTTACCCTTGATAGATGAGGCGGTCTTGGCGGACGCTGCCTTGGCTTTTACGGACTCAGCTTTCACGTCGTATCTCCTCGCAGAATGCGCATGCATATGCAATTCGCTGGTGGCTCGATGCCGGCTACCGCCTTCTCGACCCCACCCCATCACCTTCAAATTTTCAGCAAATTGCTCTTATCAGGATGCTTTTGCTGATCATCTTCGGCGCGCGAGTGTACAGGTTTCGGCAAGGAAAATACCGTCAATTGGAAAATCAAGGCAAAACTGGCCCTCTGCGTCGGTCCTGAGCACCACTCAAACGACCAGGCACTGCGTCAGGCCTTGCAGAAAGATATCGCGTGGTAAGTCGATGCCAATGAACACCATTTTGCTGCCACGAGCCTCGTCGGCGCCCCAGGGTGGACCCAGATCACTGCCCATGAGCTGGTGCACACCCTGGAAAATCACCTTGCGATCCGTGCCTTTCATGTGCAGCACACCTTTGTAACGCAACATGCGCGGGCCATAGATATTCACCACGGCACCCAAAAAATCCTCCAGCCGGGCGGGGTCAAACGGCTTGTCGGATTTGAAGACAAAACTCTTGACATCGTCGTCATGGTGATGGTGGTGACCGTGGCCGGCCGGCTCATCCTGGTGCGAGGGATGGTCGCAGTGCTCGCCGTGGACATGGTCATCGTGGTCATCGTGGCCATGAGCGTGACCGTGGTCATGATCATGGCCATGATCGTGCGCCTCGTCCTTCAAAAAATCAGGGTCAATGTCCAGTTTGGCATTGAGGTTGAAGCCGCGCAGGTCGAACACCTCGGCCAGGCTGACTTCGCCAAAATGCACCGCTTTTTGCGGAGCCCTCGGGTTCATGTGCTTGAGCCGGTGCATCAGTGCGTCCACCTCGGCCGGCGCCACCAGATCCGTCTTGCTGATGAAAATCTGGTCGGCAAAACCCACCTGCCGCCGCGCCTCCTGACGGTCGTTGAGCTGCGTGGCGGCGTGCTTGGCATCCACCAGCGTCAAAATTGAGTCCAGCAGGTAGCTTTCGGCAATTTCGTCGTCCATGAAAAAGGTCTGCGCCACCGGGCCGGGATCGGCCAGGCCGGTGGTCTCGATCACCACCCGGTCAAACACCAGCTCGCCGGTACGCTTTTTCTCAGCCAGATCGCGCAGCGCGCCACGCAGGTCTTCGCGGATGGTGCAGCAGATGCAGCCATTGCTCATCTGAATGATCTGCTCCTGGGTGTCGGACACCAGGATGTCGCTGTCGATGTTTTCTTCACCAAACTCGTTTTCAATCACCGCGATTTTCTGTCCATGGGCCTCGGACAGCACGCGTTTAAGCAGCGTGGTTTTGCCAGAGCCGAGGAAACCGGTGAGTATGGTTGCGGGAATGAGTGACATGGCAATCCTGGGTGGGCTAAGAAGTCCTGGATTCCCGCCTACGCGGGAATGACGAAGGAGGGCGGGAATGACGAGGGAGGGCGGGAATGACGAGTAAGGGCGGGAATGACGAGTAAGGGCGGGAATGACGAGTAAGGGCTGATCAGAGCCATTGAGTTTAGCGGTGAATTTAAGGGTGCTCAGCGTCGCATCACGACCAGGCCCTTCAAGTACTCCCCTTCCGGAAAGTTGAGGGTCATGGGGTGATCGGGGGCGCCGCCCAGGCGTTCGGTGATGAAGCCGTCAACGCCAGCGTCGCTGCCGGCCGACGCCACGATCTTGTGAAACAGGTCGGCACTGATGCCGCCCGAGCAGGAGTAAGTGAACAGCACGCCGTCGGGCGCCAACAGTTTGAAGGCCAGCCGGTTGATGTCCTTGTAGGCCCGGGCGGCACGCTCGGCGTGGGCCACCGTCGGGGCAAACTTGGGCGGATCCAGCACGATGGCGTCAAAGGTCCGGCCCTCACGGTCGAACTGACGCAAGGATGCGTTGACGTCTGCATCCAGAAAGCTGGCGCGCTGTGCGTCAAAACCGTTCAGCGCCACATTGGCCGCGGCCTGGGCCAGCGCCGGCCCAGAGGAATCGATCGAGGTCACATGGCCAGCGCCGCCCGTCAGGGCCGCCACCGTGAAGCCGCCGGTGTAGCAAAAACAATTGAGCACGCGCTCAAAGCCAAGTCGGCGGGTATCGTCGGCAAACTTACGCCGGCTGTCACGCTGGTCCAGGTAAAACCCGGTCTTGTGACCCGTGGCGATGTTCAGCGCCAAGTGCCAGTCATGCTCGCGCAGCACCAAATCGACCGGCGGCTCTGGGGTGCCCACCGGGCCGGCGCCACGCAGCCAGCCAGTCACCTCGGGCAAGCCCTCTAGGGCTCGGCTGCTGGCGTCTGAACGCTCGTACAGCCGGGTGAGCCCGGTCTCAGCCAGCAAAGCGTCCACCAGCACCGCTTTCCAGCGCTCGGCGCCGCTGGAGAGAAACTGCGCCACCAGG
>JBIKZZ010000243.1:0-5195 GCA_044354435.1 Rhodoferax sp.
AGCCGTTTGCCGATTTCGCCACCCTTGCGTATCAGCCGGTCGAGCTCATCGAGGTGAGAGTTAAGTCGGGTGATCTCTTCAGCCACATCGATACGGATCGCAAATGCCGTGGCCTCGGACAAAGCCCGGTCTTGCGCCGCCTCGGGCAGTACTGCGCTGTCACCCAAGGCCATGGCCTCGGCCCAGCGCTCCATAAAGCGTTGGCGCTGCTGCGCCACCAACTGCGGCACCAGCGGCACCGCCTGGGCGGCCAGCAGCCTGAGTTGCCCGATGCGCTCAAGCAGCATCACAGCCAGACGGTCGCCCTCGCGCTGGCGCGAGGCCAGAAGAGCGGCCAGGGCTTGCTCGGCCAGCGGCAGAATATCGGCCAGTCCCAGTGTGACCAGCGGCGCCTGTTCGCTGGCTGCCAGGCGAATGACGTCAGCCACCGACAGCGCGCCAGCCTGGGGCAGCCAGGCCTTGACGGTGTCCTGCACATTGTTCAGGCGCTGCAGCAGGCGTACGCTGGGCTCGGGCAGCAGGTGCCGGGTGCCAGTGTCCAGGGCCATGCGCACCTCGACCTTGCCCCGCTTGAGGCGGCCCACCAGCAGCTCACGCAGTGCGGGCTCGTAGGGGCGCAGTTCGTCAGGGAGTTTGAACGACAGGTCCAGAAAACGGCTGTTGACAGCGCGGATTTCAAGACCGATTTGATTGGCTGGGCTGTGTTTGGCCTCCAGAGCGGCGTTGTCCGGCGTGCTGCCGAGCTGGACGCTGGCGTAGCCGGTCATACTGTAAACTGCCATTTGGCCTCTTTGATCCGTGGAACTCGTTCGAGAATAACCCGGTTCAAGCGCATCAGACGGCAGTCCGCTCAAAATTATGGCAAAGGTCGCCCCCGCTCCGCTCCAGCCCGACACCATGGTGGGCGTTTACCGCATGGTTCGCAAGCTTGCTGCGGGAGGTTTTGGCGTGGTGTACCTGGCGCTCGATGGCCAGGGCCAGCAGGTCGCCATCAAGGAGTACCTGCCATCGTCGCTGGTCACCCGGGCCGAGGGTGAACGCCTGCCCCAAGTGTCTGCAGAGATGCAGTCGCTGTACCGCCTGGGGCTCAAGAGCTTTTTTGAAGAAGGCCGCTCGCTGGCCCAAATCGCCCACCCCAGCGTGGTGCGAGTGATGGATTTTTTCCCCGAGAACGGCACCGTTTACATGGTGATGAATTACCTGGAAGGCGCCTCCTTGCAGGATTTCATCCTGACGGCGCGCCAGCTGAAAAAACCTAAGGTGTTCCGCGAGTCCACCATCCGGTCGCTGACCGAAGAGATTTTGCGCGGTTTGCGTATCGTGCATCAGCACCGCATGCTGCACCTGGACATCAAGCCCGCCAATATTTTGATCACTGATGACAACCGCGCTGTGTTGATTGATTTTGGCGCTGCGCGGGAGGTGCTGACCAAAGAAGGCAACTTCACTCGCCCGATGTACACCCCCGGTTTTGCCGCCCCAGAGATGTACCAGCGCGACGGCATCATGGGCCCGTGGACCGATCTGTATGCCATGGGCGCCTGCATTTACTCGTGCATGCACGGCTTTCCGCCCAGTGAGGCCCCGCTGCGGGTTGCCGATGACCGCGTCGCCATCACCATGGCCCGGCTGCGCGGCACCTACTCGGACAACCTGATTGAGGTGGTGAGCTGGTGCATGGCGCTTGACCCCTTGGCGCGACCTCAGTCGGTGTTTGATTTGCAAAAGGTGCTGAGCCGTGAAGGTGAACGCCGGTACACCCGCCTGAGCATGCGTGAGAAAATCAGCCTGCAGATCGACACCTTTGTGGCCGACACGCGCAAGCCAGTCGGCAAACGCCAGGCGCCACAGGGCAAAGCTGGTTCGCCCCTCTTTTAACCCCATCAGGATAAGCTCATGAACGAATTTGCCCGAAGCGACGCACGCGCCGCTGACCAACTGCGACCGGTGCGCATCACCCGCGGCTACACCATTCACGCCGAGGGCTCGGTCTTGATCGAGTTTGGCGACACCAAGGTGCTGTGTACGGCATCGGTCGAAGAAAAGGTTCCGGGCCACAAAAAAGGCAGCGGCGACGGCTGGGTGACGGCCGAATACGGCATGCTGCCGCGCGCAACCCACACCCGCAGCGACCGCGAGGCCGCACGCGGCAAGCAGAGCGGGCGCACCCAGGAAATCCAGCGCCTGATCGGGCGCTCGCTGCGCGCCGTGTTTGACCTGACGCTTTTGGGCGAACGCACCATCCACCTCGATTGCGATGTACTGCAGGCCGATGGCGGCACTCGCACCGCCGCCATCACCGGCGCCTTTGTGGCGGCGCAGGACGCCGTTAACGGTTTGCTGGCCAAGGGCAAGATCACGCAGTCGCCCATCCGCGACCACGTGGCCGCGATTTCGGTGGGCATTGTGCAGGGCCAGCCCTTGCTGGACCTGGCCTATACCGAAGATTCGGCCTGCGACACCGACATGAATGTGGTCATGACCGGCGCCGGCCATTTTGTCGAGGTGCAGGGTACGGCCGAAGGCGCCGCCTTCAGCCGCCGCGAGATGGATGCACTGCTGGTGCTGGCCGAACAGGGCTGCCGCAGCCTGGTCGACCTGCAAAAGCAATCACTATTAAATAAATAGCAATAAACCTATATGGGACATGGGCTGGAGCCCTATTTCATGCCCAACTCGACTTCGTCAGTTGGTTTTCAGCCCCATCTGGTCGATCAGCTGCTTGTACAGCGCACTGTCGGTGGCAATCTGCTTGCGAAAGGTCTCGCCATCAGCCACCGAATAGCCAAGGTTCTGCTTGTCCATGGCTTCCTTGACGGCCGGCTCGTTGGCCGTCTTGATCGCGATAGCGTTGAGCTTGGCCAATACATCCGCCGGGATACCTTTCGGTGCAGCCAAGCCGCGCCAAGTGCCCATGGCAAGATCGATCTTGCGCTCTTTCAGTGTCGGCACCTGAGCCAAGGCACCCCCGATGCGCTGGTCAGCCAACACGGCGAGGGCGCGAAGTTTGCCAGACTGCACAAAGGCAAACACCTCGGATGGCGATGCGTTGACCGCGTCGATGTGCCCGCCCAGCAGCGAGACGACTGCCGGCGCGTTGCCCTGGAACGGTACGTGGGTGAATGTGGTTCCGATCTTCTGTTGCAGCGCCGCTGCGGCCAGGTGCGAGACGCCGCCTGTGCCGGCATTGCCAAACTTCAGCGGGTCTTTGGATTTTTTGGCTGCATCGACCAGATCTTCAATGGTTTTCCAGGGCGAATCTGCGCTGACCGTCAGCACCACAGGATCGGCGTTCAGGCGCACCAGCGGTGTGAAATCGTTCTCGGGTGAGAACTTGGCAATCCCCATGTGGGGGATGATGGCCATTTCCACCGTCACCATGGCTATCTTGTAGCCGTCTGGTTTGGCTGCGGCGACTTCGGAAAGGCCGATACCACCGGTGGCACCCGGCTTGTTCAGCACGGTGATAGGCTGGCTGGAATGCTTTTTGGCCGCCTCGGCAACCACGCGCGCCAGCACGTCGGTGCCGCCACCTGCCCCGAAGGGCACGACCAACTCGATCGGCTTGTTGGGATAGTCGGCCGCGCTTTGAGCAATGGCGCCCAGCGGCAGGGCCGCCATTAGGGTGGAGCCGACGGCGAGCGTCAGCAGTTTGCGGGTAGAGATCAGCAAGTTCATGGTAGTTGTCCTCAGGTTGCTTTGAAAGAAAAGAAAAGTGGGTAAGGGAGATAGCTTTGGTTGTGCCGCTAAAGGCTCTCTGCCATCCTGAGCACAGCGACCATGCCGGGGTCATCCATGCCGATGGATTTTTCCGCGAACATGCGCGCTCGACCAATACGGTTGGGCTTGTCGCGAAATTCTTCGATGGCCTTAGCAGCGGCGTTTCGGGCCACGGCAGCCAGGTCGTCTTGAGGCTGGGTCTGCGACAAGGCCTGCGCGATCGCGTGCAGCGAGTCGATCATGGTCTTGTCGCCCAGACTAGCGCCGCCGCGCGCAGAAAGCTTTTCCACCGCATGCGACAGCAGTTCGGATAACGCCGCACGGTCCAAGCTTCTGCCGTCCAGCCACTTGGCGGCAGCGAGCAGACCACTGGCAAGCAGCGTTCCGAAACTAGAGCCGGAGGCGTCTGCGCAGGCCTGCGAAGCGCTTTTCAGGATGCCCTGCACGCTGTCCGGTGCGACGGGGAGCGCGGCACGCACGTTGTGTGCGCACTTCTGCAAAGTCACGCCGAGGTCACCATCACCCAGCCGGCTGTCAAGCTCATTGAGTTCGGGCGCTGCCTTGTCCATGGCAGCCGCCCATCGGGTGAAGGCATCCTTGAGGCGTGGCGCGTCCATGGCGTTCAAACCTTCCAGAACGGGCAATCTGCCGGCGCCTGCAGCAGCCGCTCCAGCTCGCCGTCCAGCGGCATCAGTGTGAGAGACATGCCGGTCATTTCCATCGATGTCGCATAACGGCCGATCAGCGGCATGACGATGCGGACGCGGTGCCCTGCCAGCACCGCGGCGATGCGTCGATACACAATAAAGAGCTCCTCAAGCGGGGTGGCGCCCAGGCTGTTGACCAGCACCGCTGTGCTGGAGCCTTTGGCCATGTTCAGTTCAGGCAGCAGCAGGTCCAGCATCTCGTCTGTCAACGCGTCGGCGGACTTCAGGGGCCCGCGCCAGATGCCGGGTTCGCCGTGAATGCCCATGCCGAATTCGATTTCCGTCTCAGCGATCTCGAAGGACGCGCGGCCCGATTCCGGTACCGTGCAGGGTGTCAGGGCCACGCCGATGGTGCGGCAGGCGTCGGCGGCTTTTTGCGCGGCAGCGGTCACCTCAGCCAGCGATCCGCCCGCGGCGGCGCACGCCCCGGCGATCTTGAAAGCGAACACCATGCCGGCCACGCCTCGGCGCTTGTCGCGCTCGGCGACCGGTGCGCTGGCAACGTCATCGGCCACCCGAACTGAGTTGCACTTGAACGTGTCCGACGCCAGTTCTTCGATCGCCATCTCGAAATTCATACGGTCGCCGCCGTAGTTGCCGTACAGCGCCAGCACGCCGGCGCCACCATCGGCGGCCTGGATGGCGGACATGCAGTCGGCTACGCGGGGTCCGGCAAAGACGTTGCCCACAGCACAGGCGTCAAGCAGGCCTTCGCCGACATAACCCAAGAACACCGGCAGGTGCCCTGAGCCACCGCCGGTCACGATG
>JBIKZZ010000244.1:0-5186 GCA_044354435.1 Rhodoferax sp.
GTGGGCGCCGCCGGCCTGATGCAGGTCATGCCGCCCACCGCACGCTGGACCGCCAAGAAAATCGGCCTGACCGATTTCAAACCCCACCAGATCACCGACCGCGACACCAATATTGCCATTGGCACCGGTTACCTCAAGCTGGTGCTAGACGACTTTGCCGGCTCCATGCCCATGGCCGCCGCCGCCTACAACGCAGGGCCGAGCCGGCCGCGCAACTGGCGCGGCAGCAGCGGCAGCCCCACCCTGGATGCCGCCATCTGGGCAGAAAATATCCCCTTTGCGGAAACGCGGGACTACGTCAAAAAGGTGCTGTCCAACACCACCAATTACGCGGCCCTGATCACCGGCCAGCCTCAATCGCTCAAGAGCCGGCTCGGCCTGGTGGGGCCACGCGGCGCCGGCGCGCCCGAGGTCGCCACCGATCTGCCCTGACCCCGCCGTCTAACGCGTGCCAAAACCACAGGACTCACCATGCTCAAACTCTATGTCGGCAACAAAAATTACTCCTCCTGGTCGATGCGGCCCTGGGTGCTGCTCAAGCAGGCCGGCATCCCGTTTGAAGAAGTGATGGTGCGCTTTGACTCTTTCGCGCCCGGCTCGACCTTCCGCCACACCATGGACCCCATCAGCCCGACCGGCAAAGTACCGCTGCTGCAAGACGGGGACCTGACCGTCTGGGACACCCTGGCGATTGCCGAGTACCTGGCAGAAAAATTTCCCGAGCACCACCTCTGGCCGCAGGCCGTGGCGGCGCGGGCCCGGGCGCGCAGCATCTGCGCCGAGATGCACAGCGGCTTTGGCCATTTGCGCAGCCAGTGCCCGATGAACATCGAGGCCGCGCTGCCCGGCACCGGCGCCCTGATCTGGCGCGATAAACCCGGCGTGCGCAGCGATGTGGCGCGGCTGGTGGCCATGTGGCAAGAGCTGCTGCGCGAGCATGGCGGCCCCATGCTGTTCGGCGACTTCTCCATTGCCGACGCCTACTACGCCCCCATCTGCATGCGCCTGAAAACCTATGCCCTGCCCGTACCCAGCCAGATCGCCGCCTACGTGGCCCGGGTCTGCGCCCTGCCCGGCGTACAGGCCTGGATCAGCGACGCACTGGCCGAGAACGACTTTCTCGATTTCGAAGAGCCGCACCGGCTGCGGCGAGAGTAAATCCAGGCAAGATCGTCAGGTCCTGCCGCCCTGGGGTACGAGCGGCGCCAGCAGATGCGGCAGGCGCTCCTTCAGCGCCCACTCCACGGCGTCGGCCTGCAGCGCGTCACGCCGGCGCTTGAGGGGGTCGCGGTCCGGCTCCTTGGCCATCCATCGCTTGAAGCTGACGAAGACCGAGGGGTGAATGGTGGTCATCCTGGCCATCGCGCCATTCTCCGCCACCACGATATCAGTGAGCTCTGGCGCATTCATCAGTTCATCGGCACGCTTGGCCTGCACCACCCAAAAGTCGTCTGCCGCGTCGCTCAAGCGAATCGGATGCGGGTCTTCGGGGGTGGCGACACGGCGGATGATGTCAACCTCAAAACCATCCTGGTTGACAGCCGTGTACCTTTGGTCTTCGATGATCTGAAACGTCTTGTCCACTTTTTGCAGAGCCGCCAGCATGGACGGCGAGTCACGTAGCAGCCTCTCAGAAAACATGACACGCTTGCGGGTGTCCCACAGCAGGTCAATATCACGGGTGGCCGTGATTGCAGAGGCAAAACGCACGCCGGCAGCCGCTTCATAGGCGTAGAGTGCGTGCGTTCCTACCACCTTGAAATAGTCTGACAGCCCAGCATCGGCAAGCCGACCCAGAATTGCCACGGCAATATTGGGCATGCGCCCGACTCTAAGCGCCCGATTCATACGCTCATGCTTGACCATGACGGCTTTCAGACTGCCAAGCCGCTCCTGCAGCAACTGCTTTTTTTCGATGAATTTTTGGTAGACGAGTTCCGTGTCCGCCGATCGCCTGCCCAAACTCCGCTGTCCGCCGGACGGGCTGGTGCGAATCAGGTAGGCCTTGCCATCGACCGTTTTCCAGACCATCCCGCCCCGGACTTGCAGTGCATTTTTCTTGCTGCGCTCGTACTCCAAAAAGGCCGCATGCGCGTCGATGTACTGCCGCGCAGCGTCTGGATCCAGCGACAAACTTTCCAAGTTTATTTCCATTTTTAAATTTTACTTGGAAATATTCACTTCGGATCGTCATCCCCGACACCCTTGGTCATCCCCGGCCCGATCGGGGATCCATGACTTCCTGGATTCCCGGTCGCGGCCGGGAATGACGTATTCGGTTGGATTCCCGCCTTCGCGGGAATGACGCTCTGGTTTGGATTGGTCGTGGCCGGGAATGACGGCTCAGTCGCTGGACTCGTCGAGCGGCGGCTCAGACTCCAGGTGGCTGGCGTCAGACCAGCCTACCAGTGACAGGTCCTCCGGGGTCCAGAGCAGGCGGTTGATGGTGGCGTTGCCCAGTTGCCAGCTGCGTGGCGCTTGGATGGTCTGGCCCGTGGCCAGCCGGTAGAGCACATCGAGCACGCCGCCATGGGCCACCAGCACGATCTGTTGGCCGACATGGGCCAAGGCCAGTTCATCCACGGTATGGCGGATACGGTCCCGCAACTCAGCCAAGGATTCGCCGCCGGGCGGCGCCCAATGGGGATCGCGTTGGCGCCAACGCAGGGCATGCTCGGGCCAACGGACCTCGATGTCGGCATGGGTCAGGCCCTCAAACTCGCCAAAACCGCGCTCGCGCAGGCCGACGTGTGCGGTCAAACCGGCGGCACTGGCCTGTGCGATCGCCTGCGCCGTATCCCAAGCCCGGGCCAAGTCGCTGGCGTACACCGCTTGTAATGGCTCGCCGCGCAGCGCCTGTGCCGCTTGCGCTGCCTGCCAGCGGCCCCTGGCATTGAGCCCGATGTCGAGCTGCCCCTGGATGCGGGTGGCCACATTCCAGGCGGTCTCGCCATGGCGAACGGCAATGATACGGGTGGCCTGCATGGGGGTGCGGCTTGGGAATCAGGCGCTGACGAGCTGCAGGCCGGGCAGTGTCGGCACGGCAAAGCTCTCGTCGTCAAAGCCCTTGTCGCCGTCAGCATCGGGCACGCCGGTGGTTTTGATGTCCTTGAAGTTATGGCGGCTGTGGTCCATCAGGTGCGAGGGCACCACGTTGTGCAAGGCGGTGAACATGCTCTCGATACGGCCCGGGTACTGCTTTTCCCAGTCGCGCAGCATGTTGCCAATTTGTTTGCGCTGCAGGTTCTCCTGGCTACCGCACAGGGTGCAGGGAATGATGGGGAACTGGCGGTGCGCGGCCCAGCGCGTCAGGTCTTTCTCGGCCACATTGGCCAGCGGCCGGATCACGATGTGGCCGCCGTCGTCGCTCACCAGCTTGGGTGGCATGCCCTTGAGTTTGCCGCCAAAAAACATGTTCAGGAAGAAGGTTTGCAGCATGTCGTCGCGGTGGTGACCAAGTGCAATCTTGGTCACTTTGAGCTCGTCCGCCACCCGGTACAAAATTCCGCGGCGCAGCCGGCTGCACAGGCTGCACATGGTCTTGCCCTCGGGGATCACCTTTTTAACGATGCTGTAGGTGTCTTGCGTCTCGATGTGAAACGGCACACCCAGTTGCTTCAGATAAGCCGGCAGGATGTGGTCGGGAAAGCCGGGCTGCTTTTGGTCGAGGTTGACGGCAATCAGCTCAAAGTCAATCGGCGCGCGGGCCTTGAGCTTAAGCAAAATGTCCAGCATGCCGTAACTGTCCTTGCCGCCCGACACGCAGACCATTACCCGGTCGCCGGCTTCGATCATGTTGAAGTCCACAACCGCCTGCCCCACCTGGCGGCAGAGGCGTTTTTCCAGCTTGTGGGTTTCCCGTTCGATTTTGAGGGCGCGGCCCGGCTCAGGCGCCAGGGCAGGGGCTTCGTTGGTTTCGGAATCAATCCAAACGGCATTCATGGTGTGCTTTCTTGGGTCACCACCGGCCGGTTTCGACCCGGATGGCAACTTCACAATCGTCAAAAATCTCAAGCTTGGCAATTTTCACGCGCACGCCCTGCACCCCGGGCAACTGCATCAGGCGGTTGGCCAGCTTGCCGATCAGGGTTTCGAGCAGGTTCACATGCTCGGCCGTGCATTCGTCAATGATGATCTTGCGCACCTTGCGGTAATCCAGCACATGGTTGATCTCGTCGTTGCGCGGCAGCAGCGGCTGTGCGCCCAAGCTGAGTTCGGCGTCAACCTGGATCGGCTGGGGTGCGAGCTTCTCCGATTCAAGAATACCCAGGCTGGCCTCAAAGCGCAGGCCGGTGAGCGTGAGGGTTTGGTTACCCGTTGTAGCGGTCATAGGGGTAAACCTTTTATGCGAAACACTTCGACCCCTACCCCTTCGCAATCCGGGTAAACGTCGGGCTTGCAGGTGGACAGGCGCACCGCCTGGACCTGCGGGTGGGCCAACAGCGTGGCTGCCAATTCGTCGCACAGGGTTTCCTGCAACTCAACATGGCCGCGCTGTACCCGCTCGGCGATCACGTGACGAACAAAGTCGTAGTCCACCACCTCGGCCAGTTGGTCAGACTTCGGGGTGGAGTCGCTGTAGGGCACAAACAGCTCCACATTGAAGACCAGGCGCTGGGCCACGCCTTTCTCGAACGCATGGGCACCGATGTGCACTGGCAGCACGTGGTTGCGCAGGAACAGCCGGCGGCAGCTCAAGGCGAGATGGGTCAGCGGGTCATAAGGCAAATGGTGATCAACCATGAGCAGGCTCCTGATTCAGGGCGTCCACCACAAACATCACATCGCGGGGCAGCGGCACCAGGTGCTGGCCGTTGTCCACCGTCAAGGTGACGCCGGTGATGCAGGGGTTGTCGGCCAGAAACAGGCAGCTTGCGGCCACTTGCACCGGGTCTGTGGCCTGGCGCATCAGGTTGACGCGACCGGCCTGGTCAAAGTTGGCCTGCGACTGCGGCCCGCTCAAAAACATCAGTCCCGGCGCCACGCCGCAGACGCGCAGCGCAGGTGCCAGGGCCTGGGCCTGCAGGGCCACCGCCCGCTCCAAAGCCAGCTTGCTCACGGTGTAAGAAAAGTAATCGGGGTTCAGATTGAACACCTTCTGGTCCAGCACATGGATCACGCTGCGAAGGCCGGCCGGCTCCTGCGTCGGCGTCTTGGCCAGGCTTTGCGCCATCAAGCCGGCCAGC
>JBIKZZ010000245.1:0-5184 GCA_044354435.1 Rhodoferax sp.
AGGTTGTGCTCACCCATTTTCACGCCCATGTGGGCCGGGCTGTTGCGGATGTTGAACTTGAGGTCGAACTCTTTGCTTGGGTTCTTCTTGGCCAGGTCAATGGCGACGATGCTGTTGGTCGAAAATAATTGCGCCTGACCGGACAAATAGGCAGAGGCGGCAGTGGCGTCATCTTCTGTGCGCATGATGTTGGCTTTGGGGTTGGCAGCTGAAAGCGCCATCTCCTGGGTGGTGCCTTTGGCTGCGGCGACTTTGTATTTGCCCAGGTCCATGGCCGACTTGACCACGATATTTTTGGGCCCGTAGACGGCCAGCGAGGTGTTGGCATAGGGCGCACTGAACATGATCTGCTTGGCACGCTCTGGCGTCAGGCCCATGACCGAGATCACCACGTCGACCTTGTCGGTCAGGAGGAAGGGCAGACGGTTGGCGCCGGTGATCTGGGTCAGTTCAAGCTTCACGCCCATGGCTTTGGCCACCATATTGGCCATGTCAACGTCAAAGCCCTCGGCTTCACGGTTCGCGTTCTGTGAGCCAAAGGGTGGTACATCCAGCGGTACGCCAATGCGTATCACGCCAGCGGTCAAGATGTCCTGCAGGCGATCAGCCATGGCAGTGTTAACAAGGCCCAGAGAGAGCAGGGCGGCGGCCAGATTTCGGATCCACTTTTTCAACATGACTAGCTCCTATAAAAAAACAATCGGTCTTCCTGCTTATTCGTGTCGCCATAGAGGCCACACGGCATTGCCGGGAAGGAACGGCAAATTTCAATCATTTGCGACCACAATCAAGTCACGGCTGTACCTGGATAACAACTCTCCCCCATTTTTGGTGATCAGGACGTTGTCTATCAGGCGTGCCCCCAAGCTTTCAGCTCCGATAAAAATTGGCGGTTCGACAGTCACCACCATGCCTGCGCGCAGCGTGTATGTGCTGTCACTAATTAGGTGCAGCGGCTCAGCCCAACTGGGCGGGAATCCCGGCCCCAGCCCATAGCCCGAGGTGTGGACCCGGTAGGGGCCCATGCCAGCCTGCTCAATGACAGCCTTGGCAGCGGCATGGGGCTCTGCCGCAGGCACACCGTCGCGCATTTTGGCAATGCAGGCATCGCAGGCGCTGCGGACGAGCGCATAAAGCTCCTGCATTCGCGGGGTTGGTTGGCCGATACTGAATTGGCGACCGATGGTTGCCGTGTAGCGGCGGTGTGTAGCGCCAAATTCAACGCTACCGAAATCTCCATCACGCAACACTCTTTCAGTCGGTGCGCCATGACTGAAGCTGGACCTCTCGCCCGAAACCAGGTTGATGGGACTAGCCGCCAAGCCACTGTTCGCAGCCATCAATGAGCCCATGACTTGACCAGCTACTGCGAGCTCCGAGCGACCGACTTGCAATGCGCCAGCGAAAACTGTCATCGCAGCATCGGCTTTGCTACTGGCTTGGCGGATATAAGCCAACTCGGCATCAGACTTAACCAACTTTAGGTCGTGAACCATGTTGCTGGGTTCTGACACCAAGGCGTTACCGAGCAGCGCGCGCAAACCCAGGTAGTGATGGGGGTGCAGGTAGTACGCTGGTACCTCCATGCCCACGCGCTTGCCTGGCAGTTTGTGCGCCTCTGCCAGTTTTCCGAAGGCCGCGATGGGATCCTCATTTTCGCCGCCGCCATAGGTATGCACTTGGTCGACCAACGCGTCTAACTCGTACTCGTTTCGTTCTCCCTCTCGCGTCAGAATGATCCATGGACCGGGCTCAGCTGAAACCAGCAGACACTGGAATTCCTGGTAGCTTTTGGCATCTGAACCGGTGAGCCAGTGAATGGACATCGGATGGAATAGCAGAAGCCAGTCCAGCTCAATGTTGCGCATTGCGAGGCGAAGGCTATCGCGGCGGAGCGAAAACTCGGCAGGTCCAAAGTCGTGCTTCGACATGTGCGTTAAAGAGGTGGGAGAGGCGCCGTCATCGGTCCACCAAGCCATTTAATGTGCAGCTTGTCGAGTTCCCCGTTGAGGGTATTTTGAAAGATGAATGTGTCCACCCATCTCATCAATGTGTGTTCCCCAAGCTTCATGGTGACATGGGCTGGTGCTCGGCGCAGTGCAAACTTGAAGTCAAATTCTTTGGTTGGATTTTTCTTGGCAAGCTCAACCACAACGACAGAATTGGCTGCAAGTAACTGAGACTGTCCCGACAGGTAGGCCTGCACTGCTGCTCCGTTATCTTCCATGCGCATGATGTCTGCACTCGGATTCAGCGCACTGAGGACAATATCCTCCGTTGTGCCTTTGGCAACACTGATCTTGAGTCGACCAGTTTGTGATGCGGACCGCACCGCACTGGCCTTGGGGCCATAGACCGCGAGTGAGGTGTCAGCGTATGGTGCGCTGTACATCACTTGTTTGGCGCGCTCTGAAGTTACCGACATCGCGGCAATATTGATGTCTGCTCGATCAGTCAATAAATAGGGAATTCGATTGGCCGCTGTCGCTGGGACTAGCTCCAGTTTGACACCGAGGTCCTTCGCCAAGAGTTTGGCCAAGTCGATGTCGAAGCCTTCAAGTTCCCGGTTGGCATTAGTGGAGCCAAATGGGGGGACATCTGCGAACACGACCACCCTCAAGGTGCCCTTTGCAAGGATTGTGTCGAACTTGTCCGCATGAGCGGGGATGCTCGACAGCCCAAGGGCGATGAATGAAACTGCAGCTAACCATTTTTTGAACATGATGTACTCCTAATGAATGACTGAACTAAGAAACGACTTCAACTCCGGGGTCTTTGGTTCTGCAAAAAACGCCTGGGCCGGCCCCTGTTCCCAGACTTTGCCCTGGTGCATGAAGACCACTCGGTGCGCCACTCGGCGAGCGAAGCTCATTTCGTGAGTGACCAACAGCATGGTCATGCCCTCGCGCGCCATGTCTTCCAGCACCCGCAGCACCTCGCCGACCAGCTCCGGGTCGAGCGCCGAGGTGATTTCGTCGAACAGCATCAGGCTCGGCGCCATGGCCAGTGAGCGTGCAATGGCCACGCGCTGCTGTTGGCCACCCGACAATTCGTCGGCATAGGCGCCAATTTTTTCTTCCAGGCCCACTTTGCGTAGCGCCGCACGCGCCAAGGCGGCCGCCTCAGCGGCAGGCACGCCCTTGACGATCATTGGGCCCAGGGTGATGTTGCGCTCTACTGTCAGGTGCGGGAACAGGTTGAAGCTCTGAAACACGATGCCGACACGCGCGCGCAATTCACGCAAATTAGCCGTGGCATCATGCACGGCGACACCATCGACCCAGACCTCGCCAGCCTGAACGGGCTCGAGGCCATTGATGCACCGTAGCATGGTGCTCTTGCCAGAGCCGGAGCGGCCGATAACGGCAATGATCTCGCCCTTCTCGACGTTCAGGTTAACGTCTTGCAGCACAGTGTTGCTGCCATAGCGTTTGACCACTGATTTCAGTTCAACGAAGGACACGTCGTTTCCTTTCGAGTGTACGGCTGTAGCGGGTAAGTGGGTAACACAGGCTGAAGTACATGAGGGCCACCAGCAGGTAAACCGAGAACGGCTGGAAGGTGGACGCGGTTGTCAGCTGGCCTTCGCGCGTTAACTCAACGAAGCCGATGACTGCGCCCAAGGAGGTGTTTTTTATCAGTTGCACCATGAAGCCCACCGTGGGCGGGATGGCAATTCGTACCGCTTGCGGAATAATGACGTGGCGCAGTTGCTCCAGGTAGCTCAGTCCAATCGATACGCCGGCCTCCCATTGGGTTTTGGGAATTGCAATCAGTGCGCCGCGCCAAATTTCACCCAGGAAGGCGCCGGCATAAATGGAAAAACCCACCGTAGCTGCCGCCAGTGGCGGCAGGTTATAGCCGGCAATGGACAGGCCAAAATAGAAAATAAACAGCCAGCCCAGCAGCGGAATGCCTTGGACGATTCCAACATAGCCGAACGCCAGGCCGCGCAACAGCCGGTGCCTGGAGGCGCCAAAAGCAGCCACAAACAGACCAACCGTGCCGCCTCCAAGCAGGGCCAGCAGGGTCAACCCGATAGTCCAGCGCAAGGCCAGCAGCAGGTAATAGACATCGACCAGGGCGAGTTCACGAATCATCGTCTGCGAAAGATCAGGTGGAAGCACAAGCTGAATCCGCCGCGCATCAGCAGCGTCAGGCACAAATACAGCAGTGAAATGACGGTGTAGACCTCGAAGTCGCGAAAGGTCCTGGACTGGATGATGGAGCCGGCGTGAAACAGGTCTGCCGCCGAGATCTGCGACACCACACTGGTGGCCAGCATCATGAGCACAAACTGACTCGACAGCGATGGGTAGACATTTTTCAGCGCGGGCATCAGCACCACGTGGCGGAAAATCTGCGGTCCGGTCAGGCCCAGCGACACCCCAGCTTCAATTTGAGATTTAGGCACGCTCTCAATGCCGGCGCGAACGATCTCTGCGGTGTAAGCGCCCAGGTTGATGGTGAGGGCGAGCACACTGGCTGTCATCACGTCAAGCTTGATGCCAACACCTGGCAAGCCAAAAAAAATAAGAAACAGTTGAACGATCAGCGGGGTGTTGCGAATCACTTCCACGTAGCCCCGGGCCATTCCGCGCAGCCAACTGCGACCGTAGACCAGACTGACCGCGACGGCGATGCCCAGCACAAACCCTAAGCCAATGGTGATGGCGCTCAATTGCAGCGTGACCCCAATGCCGTCGGCAATAGCCTCTTTCTGGGCAAAGACGTCTCTGAACTGAAAAGTGTAAGCCATTTTATTTGTAAAATTATTTTTCAATAATTTAGCGAATATCCTCGCATGGAGCTTCAGTCTAGGGCGGCAGATTGGGACCAAGGAGGGTAAAAACCCTTAAGCTTGAATAATTTTTGAGGTCAGTTGTTTCGTAGAGAGAAATCAAAGACCAAACTCATCACCGGTGAAAAATTATTTTGCTTGTAATTCGGCGTTAAGCTATCTCAATGGCTAACTCCTCCCCTAAGTACACCGCGCCAGCCCTGGACAAGGGCCTGGATATTCTGGAAGTGCTTGCCAACGCCGATCAGCCGATGAGCTTGAATGCCCTGGCCAAAGCGATGGGTCGGACAGTGAGTGAAATTTTCCGCATGGCGGTTACCCTTGAACAGCGGGGTTACCTCATCCTGGACGATAACGACCGGTATAGCCTGAGCCTGAAAATG
>JBIKZZ010000247.1:0-5176 GCA_044354435.1 Rhodoferax sp.
CAAGAACCCGCTGCGCAAGATCGGGCGCGACAGCGAGACGGTGGACATCGTGCGCGGTGAGCGGCGCCGACGCCTGCACAAGGCGTTTTTGCGCTACCACGACGCCAACAACTGGCCGCTGCTGCGTGAGGCGCTCAAGGCCATGGGCCGGGCCGACCTGATCGGCAACGGCCGGCATCACCTGATTCCGACCTTTCAGCCATTGACCGATGGTGGCTACACCAGTGCGCGGCGCAAAAATTCGACGTCTGCCGGTGCCGTGCCGCCGGCTGCCATGCCGCCGGTGCGCGGCAGAGTCCTGACCCAGCACACTGGCCTGCCCCCGCGTGACAACGGCGGCCCGCGACTGCCGGCCAAACGCGCACGCGGCGCTGGACCAGCCTGATCAGCGACCCGGTTGCGCGGGTTTAGGCGGCGCCCATCTTCATTTTGGCGCCCATCGCCGTTTGGCTGTTCGGTACCTGGCCGAAACCCACGCCACGGGCGCCGAACTGGGCGCGTAAACTGGCCAACTCCTGCTCGATTTTGTCGGTGTTCGTCATCTTCGGGCCATAGCGCCCGAGCAGGTGGTGGGCAGCCTCAATCAGCTTGGCGTTGAGCGTGGTCTGGCCCTCCACGATCAGTTGCCGCACCGCCATGCCGGGGTCGCCTCGCAAGGCCAAGGCCACCGCCCCCTGTGCAATTTTTTGGATCTGTTGTCCTGCGGCGCGGATGCTATCGGCATGGGCCGGGTGCATGACGGCCGCGCCCGCCAGCATCTCGGTAATCGGGCGGGACGTACAAAAGCGCATGGCCAGGGCCTCTAAACGGGACTCAGACGAAGGCACCCGGATGTTGCGATGCGCCAGGCGGCTCAGCAGCGCAATCAGGTTGGAGGCCGCCTCGAAGTCAAAATCTGCGGATTTTGAGGCTTGGCACATGTCATGGACCATCGGTTGCACCTTGGCCTGATTTTTCAGCATGGCCACCATGATGTCGATCGCGGTGGCTGCGCGCTTATGCCGCTGGCTGTCCGGATTGCGTTCGATCAGCCGGGTGAAGCTGTCCTGGCAACGTTGCAGGCCCCGGTGATCATTGGCGTCAAGCTCGGCAAACGCCAGGGCGACCAGCGTCTGGCAGTCGTAGAGCTTGGAGTCCAGACCCAAGCGGGTGACGCGGTCCAGCAGGGGCCTGGCTGTCGTGATGTCCCCGCTGTAAAAAGTCATCATGGCCAGGCTTTGCAGGCGTGGCACCGAGTCGGGCGTCATGTCGCAGGCCATCTTGTAGGTGGCCTGGGCCTGGGCCACGTTACCCAGCGCGAATTGCGCTCTGGCCATGACGTCGTAGGCATCGGCAAAGCTGGGGTCTTCAGCGATCAGGGCCCCCAGCGCCGTGACGGCAGCGACCGGATCGCCCGAGGCCATCATGGCCCGCGCCACGCCCAGCTTGGCCCAGGGGGCCGCCTTGGCGTCAGCGATCGCCTCGTACAGTTCCTGGGCCTCGGGGAAGCGCTGCACGCGCATGAGCAGTTCGGCGCCGACCCTGGCCGCGTAGAGCCAGAACATGCTGCGCGCCCGGTAGCGCTCCAGACACAGGTCGGCAGCCATCTCGAAGGCCTGGCCCTCCATGGCGTCAAACACTTCGCGGAAGGCGTCCTTGCGGTAGCGGGCCAGGCGCAGGCGCTCATGCAACTGGGTGGCCCTGTGAGGCTTGAGCAGGTAGCCGTCGAGGCCGGTTTCAGCCGCCTCTGCCACCCGGTTGTAGGAGGCTTCGCCGGTGAGCATGAACAACACGGTGTTCATCGGCAGTTGGCCATTCCCACGCAGTTCGTCAATCAGGTCGACACCGGAGGGCAACTCGCCGGGGAAATTTTGTTCGCACACCACGACATCGAAGTTGCTGTCGCTGAACTTTTCCCGTGCTTCGGAGAGTTTGGTGCACTGCGTGATTTTTTTGAAACCGAACTCCCGCAGCTGCGAGGCCAAGATAGACCGGGACATCGAACTACCGTCGATGATCATCGCTCTAGAGTCGGAAAAATCGGCTTCGAGCAGGGCCATGAAATACGGTGTTAATCAGACTTCGCAGTGAAAATCGTCGCCGATATTGGCTTGTCTGCTATCAATATGTTAGCGCAGCAGAGTTTAGCGGTAAGCGGTTGGATTGCACCCGGGGCAGGATGCCAGTCAAGCATTCAGCTGGTAAATGTTGCGCTTACACGACAGTGGGCGGCTGAATGTCCGATGGCAGGGCGCGTTTGAGCATGAAGCTGACCCGCAGGCCGCCGTCAGAGGCGTTGGCCAGTTGCAGTGAGCCGCCCAAGCTTGACAGGGTTTTCTCGACGATCGCCAGCCCCAGGCCGGTGCCGCGCGCATCCGTGCGGGCCACGTCACCGCGGTAAAAAGGCTGGGTCAGCTGCGCCAATTGGTCGAACGACACACCGGCGCCATGGTCGCGCACTTCGACCGTTACCCAGGGTCCATTGGCCCACGCGCTGATCTCGACTTGGGCCACGCCGGTGTCGGTCGAGCGGCCGTAACGCCGCGCGTTTTCAAGCAGGTTGTTGATCACCCGACCGAGCTCCACCTCCTCTGCCAGCACCATCAGGTCATCGGGGAGATTGACCTGGACTCGGATGTCGTCCTGCTGGTCGAGGCTGTACACGCTGGCGTCGATGGCAGACCGCAACGGCACGGGCGCCAGCCTGACGCGGCCCGGGCGGGCGTAATCAAGAAACTTTTCGATGATGGCGTCGACCTGTGCGATGTCTGACGCCATGTGGTTGCGAGCCTCCGGGTCGGCGACGCTGAGCTCGATCTCCAGGCGCAGCCGCGCCAGTGGCGTTCGCAGGTCATGCGAGATGCCGGCGAGCATGATGGCGCGGTCGTGTTCCACTTCCGCCAGCTTGCGTGTCATTCGGTTAAAGCCCGAATTGACTGCCAGAATTTCTGGGGTGGTGACGGACTCGTCCAGCGCGCTGGCAGCAAAATCGCCCTCGCGTACTCGGAACGCAGCCAAAGACAGTTGCTTGAGCGGTCGGTTGATCAGGCGCGCGATCAGGGCGGCCCCGGCCAGCGACAGCACGGTGACGGTCATCAACCAGACGATCAGGGTGGAGCTGCCGGTGCGGTTGAAACGGGCGCGCTCGGAGCGCAGCCAGTAGCTGTCGCCATCAATGGTGAAACCAATCCACAGGCCCTCCTGCTGATTAACCCGGTTGGCCAATTCCGTGCCCGGGCCCAGAAGCGCGACCAGTTCCCGAGTAACACGCTGGCCCGAGGCGTCCGTGTCAAAAGGGTCTACGCTGTCGCTGGGCTCGCGTGGCACGATGCGCACGCCTTCCTGCTCGGTCATGGTCTTGATCAGGGAAACCCGGTTGATCGCGTCCGAGTGCACCAGAGCTGCGCGGCTCAAATTTACCAAAGACGCGATTTCCTGCGCGGTTTGCAGTGCCCGAGGTTCGGACTCCATGGCCCGAATGGTCTGCAGCCAAGCCGCCATGCTGCCCAGGAGCAGTAAACCAAGCAGGAAAAACGTGCGCCAAAACAGGCTGACGCCGGCGCGCGCCGGGGCAGCGAAGTCGCCTGTGTGCGGCGTCAAGGACATCAGCTTGAGCCATCCGGAACGAACACATAGCCCACGCCCCACACCGTTTGGATGTAACGGGGCGCGCTGGGATCGACTTCGAGCAATTTACGCAAGCGTGAGACCTGAACATCCAGGCTGCGGTCGAAAGCTTCAAGATCACGGCCGCGTGCGAGTTGGGCCAGTTTTTCGCGCGAGAGGGGCTGGCGCGGGTGTCGCACCAGGGTTTTAAGCATGGCAAATTCGCCTGTCGTCAAGGGGATATCTTCGTCGACGCGGCGCAAGACACGGATGCCCATGTCAAAGGTGAAGGGGCCAAAGCTCACGACCTGGGCATCGCCTGCCGGCGACCCGGGCGCCTCCAGGGTCGGGCGCCGGCGCAGCACGGCGTGGATCCGGGCCAGCAGCTCGCGGGGGTTGAACGGTTTGCCCAGGTAGTCATCGGCACCGACCTCGAGGCCAACGATGCGGTCGACGTCCTCGCCCTTGGCGGTCAGCATGATGATCGGCGTGCGGTCATTGGCGGCACGCAGGCGCCGGCAGATCGACAGGCCGTCTTCGCCGGGCATCATGAGGTCGAGCACAATCAAATCGACGTTGTCGCGCAGCATGATTCGGTTCAGCGCCTTGCCGTCTTCCGCCTGCAGCACATCGAAGCCCTCCTGCGTCAAATATCGGCGCAGCAGGTCGCGAATGCGTGCATCGTCGTCGACGATCAAGATCTTGTCATTTCGGCTGGACGCTTGGCTCATTGGGATAAGGCTCGCTTGTAACAAACATGATTTTGCCGCTTGGTCGGTCAGGGCGCAGTTAATTCCCCAAAGGCTCACACAATGTTACAGATGGGCTTTGCACGACTGTTAATCTGGAGAACAATGCCGACCTTGCTCCAAACCGATGTTAAGGTGTTGGTTATGAGGATCATTCTGTTGTTTTTGTCGATGCTGATCTGCATGGGTGTTTGTGCCCAAGGACCATCGAGCCAAAGGCGTGAGCCTGGCGCTTCTCCTATCGGCTCGGAGCAACGCCGGGCTGAGTTACGCACGGCGCTGACGCCACCGGCAGGCTCCCAAAGTCAGAGGGGAGGCGATCACCAGACCAGCACCCAGGCTTGGCTGTCTGCTGAGCCCAAGCGACAGCTGACGGAGGAAGAGAAGGCGGATTTACGTCGCCAACTGCGGCAGCAGGCCGCTTCTCCGCTCAAGCCGGATGGACCAGAAGGCCGGGCGACTTCCTCTTGCAACCGCGGCCTGGCCGACAAGGCCAACAGGAGTCCCAATGAAAATTGCTATTAAAACTATAGCTATGACCTTAATATTGGCGTGGTCTGGGCTCACTTTTTGCCAAAATTTACCGGTGACAGCACCGGGCAATGTGGTGCAGTTGTCGGCCAGTGCTGCGGCAGATGTGCAACAGGATGTGCTGTCTATGTCGCTCAGCACCACGCGCGATGGCAGCGACGCGGCCCTGGTTCAAAGCCAGCTCAAGATGGCCTTGGACAGTGCCCTGCTTGAGGCACGCAAGGCGGCGCAGCCCGGCCAAATGGAGGTGCGCACTGGCCAGTTCAATCTTTACCCGCGCCAGAACCGTGAAGGCAAGCACACCGGTTGGC
>JBIKZZ010000246.1:0-5176 GCA_044354435.1 Rhodoferax sp.
CAGGGCCTCGATCCCGGCGCGCATGCGTTCCGCCACCACCTTCGATTGCTCTAGCGTTGTGCCTGGCAACAGCAGTGCAAACTCCTCGCCACCCCAGCGCGCGAGGGTGTCGATGTCTCGCACCGCTTCCCGAAAAATACGCCCGCACTCAACCAGCATCCGGTCTCCGGCCTGATGGCCATGGGTGTCGTTAAGCGGTTTGAAGCGGTCAAGGTCGACCATCAACAGGCACAGCTTGCCGTTGGCTCGGCGTTGCTGGGCGCAGGCCATGGACCATGCCTGCTCAAAATAATGGCGGTTGTGCAGGCCGGTCAGCGCATCAACTGTCCCCAGCGTGCGCAGGCGCTTTTCGGCGGACGCAATCTTGCCCCAGTAATAGGAGGTCAGCATCACCATCATGACCACGAACAGCAGCAAATTGAACCACCTGACCATCAGCAACTGCAGCTCGGTGATCGGTGTCAGCGGCCCATGCTGCCACAGAATGCCTTCGAGGCTTGCCAATACCAGCACCAAAAACATCGTTTTGGCCAGGCCGGTCAGGCGCGAATCGGTCATCATGACCATAGGCACCAAGATCAGCGCCAAGTATTGAAAACCGCTGCCCCAACCCAGCAAGAGCGTAGCCAAGATCGCGTGGGGGAGCACCTCCAACCAGAACAGGGCAATCGCCAGCGCCAATCTGCGCCGGCGGACCAGCTCATAAATGCTGCCGTAGATCAGGATACTGAGGACGTTGACCCAAGCCAGTACCGGTGAACCGATGGCCAGGAAAAACATGAAATAAATGATGTCGACCAGACAGGCAAACACCGCCATTCTCGCCACAAATCCGGCCAAAGCCGGCTTGGCCTGCTGACCAAGCCGGCCTGGTACGACCGTCACTGTGGAGGATGCCATCGTCATATTATGAAGCAGACCCATGCGGCCCGGCAACGGGGGCTTTCGTCAGTTGCGTTGCCAAACGGCTGCAAAAAAACCATCGGTCTGGTGCCGGTGAGGCCACAGTCGCAGGTAGCGTTGGCCGCCCTCACCCCCCTGACACAAACCGGCAGCGCCCTCCACCTTCTGTGCCGCCAGCAGTTCGCCAGTCTCCATCACAGTGAAGTCGGGGTGAGCGGCAGTGAAGGCCTCGGCTATCGCCTCGTTTTCTTGCGGCAGCAGACTGCAGGTGGCATAGACCAGACGGCCACCTGGTTTGAGCAAGCGCGCCGCGCTCTGCAAAATAGCGGTCTGTTTGAGCGCCATTTCCTGCACCGCTTGTAGCGTCTGCCGCCATTTCAGGTCTGGGTTGCGCCGCAAGGTGCCCAGCCCGGAGCAGGGTGCATCGACCAGCACCCGGTCAATCTTGCCAGCCAAGCGCTTGATGCGGTCGT
This sequence comes from Rhodoferax sp., assembly GCA_044354435.1. Lineage (GTDB taxonomy): Bacteria > Pseudomonadota > Gammaproteobacteria > Burkholderiales > Burkholderiaceae_C > Rhodoferax. The sequence goes on from JBIKZZ010000246.1 coordinate 1,377, forward strand.
CTCGCTCGTGGGCGATCGCCGCCGGGTGCACATTCGACAGGCCGCTGCGGGCCAGTCGGGGCTTGAGCGCATCGAGCCGGTGCGCCGAGGTGTCAAAGGCATAGAGCCGCCCGGTGCTGCGCATGGCCGCGCCCAGGGCCAGGGTTTTGCCCCCGGCGCCGGCACAAAAATCCACCACCATCTCGCCACGTTTGGCGTCCACCAGTTGGGCCAGCAACTGCGAGCCCTCGTCTTGCACCTCGAACAAGCCTTGCACGAAGGCATCGAGTTTGTTCAAAGGCGGCTTGCCGGCAATGCGCAGGCCCCAAGGCGAATACGCTGTAGGCAGGGCCTTGATGCCGGTCTGGGCCAGGGCTTTTTGCACCTCGGTGCGCTTGGCCTTGAAGCCATTCACACGTAAATCGAGTCCGGCGCCCAGGTTCAGGCTCTCGACCAGGGGCCAGAATTCCGCCCCAAGCTGGTCTTTGAGCGGCTGCACCAGCCACTCCGGCAGGTTATGCCGGTGGCGCTCCATCAAATCAGCGGGCTTGACCTGCTCGCACTGGTCGAGCCAGCGCTTTTCTTGGTCGCTCAGGGCACTGCGCAGAAAATCGCCAGGCCCATAAAAACCCAAAATCGCCAGCCGACGCTCCTTGGGGCCGCTGCCCGAGGGGGCAAAGTGGTCAAACAACAGTTTTTTGCGCAGCACGGTGTAAACCGTTTCTGCCAGTGTGGCCCGCTCGCGTGGCCCCAAACCGCGGTGCTCACGGAAAAAACGCGACACCGTGGCGTCGGCGGGGTGGTCGAATCGAAGGGTCAGCGCGACAAGGTCTGAACAGGCGTCGAGCAAGGCTTTAGGATGCATAGCTTTGGATTGTCCCATGAGCGAACCTGCACCCGAAGCACTGCCGCCACTCGTTGCCACCCGTCCCGGCCGCTACCGGCATTACAAGGGCGGGCTGTATGAGGTGGTTGACACCGTGCGCCACAGCGAAACCCTGGAGCCTATGACGCTTTACCGTGCCCTTTACGGCGAGCAGGGTCTCTGGGTGCGGCCGGCAGCCATGTTCAATGAAGAGCTTGAGATCGACGGCCTACGCCAACCACGCTTTCGCCCTATTTCAGATGAAAAACAGCTATAGGCCTCGTCCCATATAGGGTTATAGCTATTTATTCGATAGCAGACCAGCAATCGCTCTCGGGTAAATCAGGTGCTCCTGCGTCAGCACCCGCGCCGCCAGGCTGTCAGCATCGTCATAGGTCAGTACCGGCACCACCGCCTGCGCCAGGATCGGGCCGTGGTCCAGCTCAGCGGTGACCTGATGCACCGTGGCGCCGGCGAACTTGCAGCCAGCCTCCAGAGCACGCTGGTGGGTGTGCAGGCCCGGAAAGGCCGGCAACAGCGAGGGGTGGATGTTGAGCAAGCGCTCGGCATAGCGGGCTACAAATGCAGGTGTCAGGATGCGCATGAAGCCGGCCAGCACCACCAGGGCTGGCTGGTCAGGCCCGTCGTACCGGTCGATGGCCTGGGCCAGCGCGGCATCAAACGCCTCGCGATTGGCGTAGCTGCCGTGGGCCAACACTTGGGTGGCAATGCCCTCCTCACGCGCCAAGGCCAGGCCACCGGCTTCGGCCCGGTTGCTGATCACAGCTGCCACCTGCGCCCCATAATGGCCCGCCCAGTTGTCACGCTGGGCGGCGCGGACGATGGCAGCCATGTTGGAGCCGCCGCCCGAGATCAGAATCACGATGTTTCTCATACCTGCCTGAATTATGACCCTGCCCCCCGCCACCACGCCCCTGCCGGCAGCCGAAGCCGGCGTGCCGGAGCAGTCAGCGGTGCTGCTCGGGTTGTTGATGCTGCGCGGCCCGCTGGTGGTAACGAAACCCGGCAGGATCGGCTAGAAGCTGAGGTCGTGCAATTGCAGACGCAATTGAAACACCGACTGAGCCGGCTGGCTATTGTTGCTTAGGACCTTCAACCAAGCGACGTCCCAGACCAACGCTATAAGGGGCAACACGAGCGGTGATCATCGGGTCGGCCGATGGCTCCACACCTTCTGGCAGAACCATCGGGTTGAAGGTGATTGCCGCGCAATCTCCACCGGCGTCTGGCGAGACCGATGTGACCTTCAACACGCCCATATTGACCTTCTTGCGGCCCGCGGGCAATGGCACCGTGGCGCTGTCAATTTTGTCGCCCGTCTCCGCCAGTTCGAGGTTGAAGTTGAAGGACACTTTGTTGTCTTTCACACGCTGGCGCAGTTCATCAAACAGAAAGCTCAGCCCCTTGGCCTTGGCTTCGTCATCGCTCAGGCCCTGTAGGCCATCTGTGGGCTCGAAAATCCACTTGCCGAACCGTTTGTCGCCTGTGGCGTTGACAAAACCAAATGCATGGACGCCCCAGTAATTCACTGTGCCAAAGCTGGCAGGCACTGGTTGTGACGCGAAGTGTTTGCCTTGAAGCAAGACTTCGGGGTTTTCATCGGCAAATGCCTTTACCTTGGCTGGATCAGGCTTTTGTGTTTGAGGGTCAGGTTGCAGCGAAGCTAGCCGGCCCAGAAACTGCTGGGGTGTTGATGCACCAAACACGGGCGCTGAGATATTGCCCATTTGCCAACTTTCACCACCGGGCAGATTGAACTGAAGTGCGAGGTTGCGCTGGCTCTTGCCATTGTCGGGCGCATTGGGGTTTGCCCCGCCCACCGAAAATCGCACAAACACAGGAACTGGCGTGCCGCTAAAGGCAGTAGACCTTGATAAGCCGCGCCCATCGGCTGTGCCGACAAATTCGCCAGTGGCGCAAATACCCTTGGCACCTGAACGGCGATAGCCCTCGAATTTGCCAAAGGTGGACTCGAACTGGTTCAGAAATACATTGGGGTCTACCTGAGCGCTGGGCGCTTGGGCAAATGCAACGAAGGACAGCGCAGAGGTGGCGGCTGCTGCAGCGCAAAGTAACGGTAATTTCACTGGGTAACTCCTGATATTGACGTGTGATGAAGGGCAAAGAGACAAACCTTTGGCTTTAATTCAACCTCCATAAGGCCATGAAGGTCGAACCGTTTGTGCCCAAGCAATAGTTCGCGTCAGTTGCCCTGTGGGTTACAACTCAACGATAAAAAATATTTCACATTTCTTTGTCGATCTTGCTGTGACGCAAGAAACCCTGCTCGCCATTCACAACCGGCGACACACGCACCGCTCAGATCTGCCGCTGACGGCGTGGGTCTACGGCATAGCTCGCTACAAGTTCTTCAGGCTATTGCGGGCACGGTCTGCACGCGAGGAACTCAACGACCCTTTGGACGACGACCCGCTGCTGTTTGCCGACTCAGACAACGATGCCCACAGGTCATGCGCCTTCGACCGTTTGAGTGGCACCGACGCGGGCGAGAGTGGCATCGCATGACCCAGTGGCGAGCTGGGTTTGTCACCGCTTGTACAGCCATAATCGCACGGTCGTGCTAAAAACTGCACCGACCGCAGGAATTAACGGGAGACCCCACATGGATTTGGCTTTCACAACAGAGGAACAGCAGTTCCGCGAGGACATTCGCGCCTGGGTGCGCGATCAACTGCCCGCTGACATCTCGCACAAGGTGCATAACGCCCTGCGCCTGACCCGCCACGACATGCAGCGCTGGGCCAAAATTTTGGGCAAAAAAGGCTGGCTCGGACACGCCTGGCCCAAGGAATTTGGCGGCCCGGGCTGGAACTCCATCCAGAAACACCTGTTCGAAGAAGAGTGTGCGCTGGCCGGGGCGCCGCGCGTGGTGCCCTTTGGCCCGGTGATGGTGGCACCGGTCATCATGGCGTTT